>CAZZND010000007.1:14994-34338 GCA_964655465.1 uncultured Actinomycetes bacterium | reverse complement strand
TCGACCGCCTGTCCGGGCGGCGTGGCGCGGTCGCGGAGACCGGCGCTGAGCAACGTCGGGGTGCGCAGATGCTCGCCCGCGAGGACCGGGCTCCGGCGATGGTGCTCACCGCCGGGCTCCTCGGGGACATCGGCGAGGAACGAGCCCACCCAGTCGATGAGGCTCGAGTTGAAGTGCTCGGAGTACCAGTCCGTGACCGGCGAGATCGCCACCGCCACCTTGAAACGGTCGTCGACGGTCGGGAGCCACGCCGCCATGAACCCGCCGTACGACGCGCCGATCACCCCGATCCGGTCCGGGTCGGCGATCCCCATCGCGACCACCGCGTCGACCCCCGCGAGATCGTCGTCCGCGTCGCGCCCACCCATGTCGCCGACGACCGCCGCTGCGAAGTCCCGCCCACGCCCCGTCGACCCCCGGGGGTTAGGCTGCAAGATCGCGTACCCCTTGGACAGCAGGAGGGCGTCCTCGAGGCCGAGGAGCGAGTCGGTGGTCGCCCCGATGGGGCCACCGTGGACGTCGAGGAGCAACGGGAACGGCCCGTCGCCGTGGGGCAGGGTGAGGAAGCCGTCGATCTCGAGCCCGTCGGGGGCTCGCCAGGTGATGACCCGCCGCTCCGCGAGAGACGCCAGCCGCACGTCGTGGCCGTCATGACGGGTCTCCGCGAACACCGTCACGGCCCCCCCGTCGACGACGAGCAGCTCCGGCGGACGTCGGGCCGAGGACCGGGTGCAGGTGAAGGCATCACCCGTGCCGACGGGCGACGCGCACGGTTGGAAGGACCCGCCGACCGACTCGGCGGTCCGCCAAAGCTCGCGAACGGCGCCGTCGGAGGGGTCGACGTCACAGGCCGTCGCTTCGAGGCGGTCGAGCGCGGTAACAAGCACCCGGTCGCCGCGCCAGCGCGCCGAGCTGACGTCGCCGGGGACCCGGGGCCGGCGGACCTCGCCCGAGTCCGGGTCGATCAGCAACAGGTCCCCGGCGATCACATAGCGGTCGCTGCAGACGGCCTCGAGCACGGCGACGGTGCGCCCGTCCGCGGACCCCTCGGCGAACTCGATCTGGACGTCGGAGCGGTAGACGATCCGCTCCTGCCCGCTCGTGAGGTCGATGACCGCGAGCGGTGACGTGTACCAGGCCCCTTCGCCCGGGGCCTCGGAGACGATCGCGACCGCGGTGTCGGGCCCGAGCCAAGTGGCCTCCCATACGTTGAGGCCGTCGCGAGAGACCCTCGTCGTTGCACCGCTCGCGACGTCGAGCACCCACAGCGAGCGCCATTCCTCCGCGTCGTCGGTGGCGTCGACGTCGGGCACCCAGGCCGGGAGGTCGCCGGCCTCATCACCGAACGTTCCGGACCCCAGCGCGTCGGACTGCTCGGCCCGCTGTCCTGCGACGACCATGAGGATGCGCGAGCCATCGGGTGACCACCGATGGTGCTCGACGACCCCGGGGACCGAGGGCAGGGCCCGCGCCTCGCCGATCTCGCCGATGTCGAGCGCGTAGAGCTGACCCTTGCCCTTGGCGGCGCGATCGGAGACGAACGTCAGGGTGCGGCCGTCGGGGGACCAGCGCGGTCCGCCATCATCATGGGGTCCGTTCGTGATGACCCGCCAGCCCGACCCGCCCGTGGCCGCGAGGCAGAGGCGCCGCTCCGCATGCCCCTCAAGGGCGCGGAGCACCTGCCCCTCGAACGCGATCCACCGGCCGTCGGGCGAAGGCTCCGCGTCGCCGATGCCCGTGACCCGGCCGAACCCCGGCGAGAGCGCCGCCCGGTAGAGCTCCTCGACCTCACCGAACAGCGTCGTCTCGCGCAGATCCCGCTCCACGGGCGGGGATCCTATCCCGGCTCGGGGGGTCATGTCGGCCGGCCCGGCTACACTCGCCGTTCGTGGGCACCGACTCCCTCGTCATCCACGGTGCGCGCGAGCACAACCTGCGCAATGTGACGCTCGAGCTCCCGCGCGACCGTCTGATCGTCTTCACCGGGCTGTCCGGCTCGGGCAAGTCGTCGTTGGCGTTCGACACCATCTATGCCGAGGGCCAGCGCCGCTACGTCGAGTCGCTGTCGGCCTACGCCCGGCAGTTCCTGGGCCAGATGGAGAAGCCCGACGTCGACTTCATCGAGGGCCTGAGCCCCGCGATCTCGATCGACCAGAAGTCGACCTCGCGCAACCCGCGGTCAACGGTCGGTACGATCACCGAGGTCTACGACTACCTGCGTGTGCTGTACGCCCGCGTGGGGCACCCGCACTGCTACAACTGCGGGCGCCCCATCGGCCGGCAGACGCCCGAGCAGATCGTCGACCAGGTCATGACGCTCCCCGAGGGCACCCGGTTCCAGGTCCTCGCGCCCATCGTGCGCGGACGCAAGGGGGAGTACGGCAAGCTGCTCGAGGAGCTCGCCCGGAAAGGGTTCCCGCGCGCCCGGATCGACGGCGAGGTCCGCGACCTGGCTGAGCCCATCCGCCTCGCGAAGACCTACAAACACACGATCGAGGTCGTGGTCGACCGGTTGGTCGCCAGGCTCGACATCCGCCGTCGCGTCGCGGACTCGATCGAGACGGCCCTCGAGCTCGCCGAGGGCAGCGCCGCGATCGCGGTCACGACCCACGAGGGGCACGAGGAGCTCCAGACCTTCTCGCAGAACCTCGCCTGTACCCACTGCGGGCTCTCGTTCGAAGAGATGAACCCGCGGAACTTCTCGTTCAACTCGCCCTACGGTGCCTGCCCGACGTGCGACGGCCTCGGGACCCGGCGCGAAGTCGACCCCGAGCTCGTGGTGCCCGACCCCGATCTGTCGGTGAGCGACGGCGCGCTCGCGCCGTGGGCCTCCGCGACGCTCGAGTACTGGTACCGCGTGCTCGAGGCCGTCGGCACCGCGCACGACATCGACCTCGACACCCCGTGGCGCAAGCTCACCAAAGGTGCCCGCGAGATCTTGCTCTACGGCTCGGACGAGTCCATCCACGTCCGCTACAAGAACCGCTACAACCGGCAGCGTTCGTACTGGACCACCTACGAGGGCGCCATCCCCAGCATCGAGCGCCGGCACGCCGAGACCGACTCCGACGCCGCGCGCGAGAAGCTCGAGCAGTTCATGCGGCAGGTCCCGTGCCGCGCGTGCGAGGGTGCGCGGCTTCGCCCCGAGACGCTCGCGGTCACCGTCGACGGCATGAACGTCGCCGAGCTGACGGACCTGTCGATCCGCGACACCCTGCGGTTCATCGAAGAGATGGACCTGTCCGAGCGCGAGGCCATGATCGCGGAACGCCTCGTGAAGGAGATCCGATCGCGGCTCGGGTTCCTCGTCGACGTCGGTCTCGACTACCTCACCTTGGGTCGCGCCTCGGGCACGCTCGCCGGTGGGGAGGCGCAGCGCATCCGGCTCGCGACCCAGATCGGAAGCGGTCTCGTGGGGGTCCTCTACATCCTGGACGAGCCGTCGATCGGTCTGCACCAGCGGGACAACCGCCGGCTCATCGACACGCTGCTTCGGCTGCGGGATCTCGGGAACACGCTCATCGTGGTGGAACACGACGAGGCGACCATCGTCGAGGCCGACCACATCGTCGACATCGGACCGCTCGCCGGCGAGCACGGCGGCCGGATCGTGTACTCGGGCGACCTGAAAGGTCTGCTCGAGTGCGACGAGTCCATCACCGGGGCGTTCCTATCGGGTCGGCGGTCGATCCCGTTGCCAGCCTCGCGCCGGCGACCGACGGGCCGGAAACTCCGGCTCGAGGGCGTGCGCGAGCACAACCTGAAGAACGTGACCGTCGACATCCCGCTCGGGCTGTTCGTGTGTGTCACGGGGGTATCGGGCAGCGGCAAGTCGACCTTGGTCCAAGACGTCCTGCTGCGGATCCTGATGCAGAAGGTCTACCGCTCGCGCGTGCTCCCGGGCAAGCACAAACGGGTGGCAGGATGGGAGCAGATCGACAAGGTCATCGACATCGACCAGTCGCCGATCGGCCGGACGCCCCGCTCGAACCCTGCCACCTACACCGGGGTGTTCGATCATGTCCGCAAGCTCTTCGCACAGGTGCCCGAGGCGAAGATCCGTGGGTTCCAGCCCGGGCGATTCTCCTTCAACGTCCGCGGCGGCCGCTGCGAGAGCTGTGCAGGCGACGGCCAGATCAAGATCGAGATGCACTTCCTGCCGGACGTGTACGTGACATGTGAGGTCTGCAAGGGCAAGCGCTACAACCGCGAGACCCTCCAGGTGAAGTACAAGGGGCGCACGATCAGCGACGTGCTCGAGATGAGCGTCGACGAGGCGCTCGAGTTCTTCCAGAACATCCCCGTCATCAAGCGGCACATGCAGACGCTCTCCGACGTCGGGCTCGGCTACGTGAAGCTCGGCCAACCCGCCCCGACGCTCTCGGGGGGCGAGGCCCAGCGCATCAAGCTCGGGTCCGAGCTGCACAAGCGTGCGACGGGCAGCACCCTCTACGCCTTGGACGAGCCCACGACCGGCTTGCACTTCGATGCCGGCAACACCGTGCTCGTGATCGAGCACAACCTCGACGTCATCAAGACGGCCGACCACGTGATCGATCTCGGCCCCGAGGGGGGCGACGGCGGCGGTTCGGTGGTCGCGGCGGGCACGCCCGAGCAGGTCGCGGCCGATCCCGATTCGCACACCGGCCGCTTCCTGGCCGAGGTTCTGGGGACGTTGCCGCTCGAGGCGGTCGGGACCTCGTCGCCTTGACGTTCGTTGGTAGTATCCGCGCCGACGTGACCAAGACCGTGTTCATCTCCGGCGCCCTCGTGGCAGTGGTCGCGGCTGCCTGTGCCAGCCCCACCCCGCCCGGCGTCGACTTCGGAGAGGGCACGCGGTTCGTCGAGGCGGTCGCCGACTCGCAGGACGACGTCGGGCAGGGCGCTTCGATCGCGTACGCGGCCGACGGCACACCGTACGTCTCGTACTTCGGGTTCGCCGCCGAGCTCGAGGAGGGAGAGATCCCGCTCTCCAGGCCTGTGGGGACGCCGTTCCTCCCCGCGGTCCTGCTGACGTCGGTGTCGCCCGAAGGGGTGTTCACCCGCGGCGCCGTCGCGCAGCTCGACGCGGAGTTCCAGCCGTCGGGGGTCGAGCCCGCGTTCCGTCCGGCGAAGATCCCCGGGCTCGACGTGACCCCCGAGAACGCGAACGGCACGGCCGTCGCGGTGGCCGGCGACGGGTCGGTCCATGTGGCCTGGACCTCGGGCAACGGCGTGTTCCATGCGGTCGCGAAACCCGGGTCCGACAGCGTGGTGACCACGGTCTTCGAGCTCGGGTTCCCCGTCTCGCAGGCTGGCCCCGTCGGCCGACCGTCGATCGCCATCGACTCGACGAACCAGCCGTGGATCGCGTTCGGCGTCACCGACGGCTCCGACGTCACGATCGACGTGGCCACGCCCGACGGCGAAGGCTGGGCCGTCCAGGACGCGGCGACCGCCGGGCGCTGCAACGGGTGTCCGCCGCCCCTGCCGACCGCGATCGTGGCCCCCGGCGACGTGCCGATGGTGGCCTTCGGCGATCCCGTCGACTCGTCCGTGTACGCCGCCCGTCTCGACGGCGACGAGTGGGTCGAGGAGCTGGTCGAGAGCGGTGCTTCGGGCGCAGGTATGGCCGGCGCCGTCGACGACGAGTCCGCCTACCTCACCTTCTACGGGGAGGCCGAGGTCCGTCTCGCGACGTGGGACGGCGCGGGCTGGACCACCGAGTCCGCCGCGGAGTCGACCGACCCCCAAGAGGTCTCCGGTCTCACGGCGCCGACCACGGGAGTCACCGCCCGCGAAGGCTCGGTCTGGGTCACCTGGCAGGACAACCTGGGCATCCACCTCATCGAGCGGCTCGAAGGCGGGCCGTTCACCGAGGTCCCCGTGACGGGTGCGTCGGCCGGGACGACCCCCGCGGTCGCGGCGTCGACGGAGTCCGAAGGCGTGGTCACGCTCGTGTGGTACGAGCCGGCGACCCAGGATCTCCACCTTGGCGTCTGGGGCGACCCCGACGAGATCCTCGTCGCGAACCCGAGCCCGGTGCCCACGGTGTCGATCGCGCCACCGTCAGCCGAGGGATGCGGCGACGACGGTAAGATCGACCTCGAGATCGTGGGGACCAGCGCGAACGTCTTCGACAAGAACTGTCTGGTCGGCCCCGCGAGCCAGCCTTTCGAGGTGACGTTCAACAACGAGGGCGGGACGCACAACTTCCAGGTCCTTCCGGAGGTGGGCAGCACCGAGGTCATCGACGGCACGGAGCTCGTCGCCGGCCCGGTCAAGCAGGTGCTGCCGCTCGAGCTCGAGGGAGCCGACTACTACTTCCAGTGCCTCGCCCACCCGACGACGATGTTCGGGACGCTCGCCGTCGTGAAGGGCGCGAAGTAGCCCCACCGCTTCTCCCGGTCACGTCCGGAGCCCGCGCTAGCATGCCGGTGTGAGCGTCCCTCGCCCGGCAACCTCGTCGATCCCCGACCAGCCCGGCGCCTACCTCTTCCGCGACGCCGACGGCCGCGTCATCTACGCGGGCAAGGCGGGCTCGCTCCGCAAGCGCCTGGCGTCGTACTGGTCCAACCCGCTGCACCCGCGCACGCAGGCCATGGTCGAGGCCGCGGCGAGCGTCGAGTGGATCGTCGCCTCGGGCGAGGTCGACGCGTTGATGCTCGAGTACAACCTGATCCAGACGCACAAGCCGCGGTTCAACATCCGCTATCGCGACGACAAGTCCTACCCGTACCTCGCCCTCACGGTGGGGGAGACCTGGCCACGCGCCCAGGTGCTGCGGGGCGCCAAGCGCAAAGGCGTCCGCTACTTCGGCCCGTACGGGCACGCGTGGGCCATCCGCGACACGCTCGACGCGCTGACCCGAGTCTTCCCGGTCCGGACCTGCTCGGATGCGTTCTTCGGCCAGCGCGCGCGCGCGAAGCGCCCGTGCCTCTACTACGACATCGGCCGGTGCGCCGGACCCTGCGTCCCCGAGGTGACCGGTGTCACCGAGGCCTCGTATCGCGAGCACGTCGACGCGATGGCGTCGTTCCTGGCCGGTGACGCCCGACCGGTCCTGCAGCGGCTGGAGCGCGAGATGCGCGAGGCGGCGGGCCGCGAAGCCTTCGAGCAGGCCGGCAAGGTCCGCGACCAGCTCTTCGCGGCCCGCCGCGCCCTCGAGAAGCAGGAGATGGTGCTGTCCCAGCCCGAGGACCTCGACGTGGTAGGTCTGGCCGAGGACGACCTGGAGGCCGCGTTCCAGGTGTTCTTCGTCCGCGGGGGCCGCGTGCTCGGACGCAAGGGATGGGTGGTCGACCGTGTCGAGGAGCTCGACCGGCCCGAGCTCATCGCGTCCTTCATCGAGCAGCTCTACATGGAGCGGCAGGAGGTCCCGCCCACGGTGCTGCTTCCCGCCGCGCCGGCCGACGCGGGGTTGCTCACCACGTGGCTCGAGGGCCGGCGTGGCGGGAAGGTCCGCATCGCCGTCCCCGAGCGGGGCGCCAAGCGGAAGCTGCTCGAGGTCGTGACGCGCAACGCCGACGAGGCGTTCCGCCGGCACAAGCTGCGCCGCGCCGCCGACTTCGGCGCGCGGTCGCGCGCGCTCACCCAGCTCGCCGAAGAGCTCGGTCTCGCCGAGGCTCCGCTGCGCATCGAGTGCTACGACATCTCCAACCTCGGCCCGACCGACAAGGTCGGCTCGATGGTCGTGTTCGAGGACGGTCTGCCGAAGCGGCAGGACTACCGGCGGTTCCGGATCAAGGGTGTGGCCGGGCAGGACGACTTCGCTTCCATGGAGGAGATGCTCCGGCGCCGGTTCACCCGGCTGCTCGAGGAGCGCGACGCCCCGCCCGACGGCCGCGCCCGCCGCTTCAGCTACCCGCCATCGCTCGTTGTGGTCGACGGCGGGCGCGGCCAGCTCGGTATGGCCTCGAAGGTCCTCGCCGAGCTCGGCCTCTCGATCCCGCACGTCGGCCTCGCGAAGAAGCTCGAAGAGATCTATGTGCCAGATCAGCCTGAGCCGCTCGTGATCCCGCGGCGCTCCGAGGCGCTCTTCGTCCTGCAGCACGTGCGCGACGAGGCCCACCGCACGGCGGTCCGGTTCCACCGCGAGCTCCGCGAGAAACGCGCTCTCACGTCGCCGCTCGACGACGTGACCGGCGTCGGTCCCGCGCGCAAGAAGGCCCTGATGAAGCGGTTCGGGTCACTCGCGAAGATCCGCGCCGCCGCGGTCGAGGAGCTCGCGACGACCTCCGGCATCGGCCCAGAGCTCGCGGCGGCCGTCCACGACCACCTCAACGCGACGACTGCAGACTCGAGGCGCTCCGCGTGAGCGAGGGCACGCTCGCCCCCGGGTTCACCATCGTCACCGGTCTCTCGGGCGCCGGGCGTTCAGAGGCTGCCCACAGCCTCGAGGATCTCGGCTACTTCGTCGTGGATAACCTACCGCCCGCCCTGCTGCCGAAGATGGCCGAGCTGACCGAGCGCCCCGGGGGTCCGGCCCGGTTCGCGATCGTGGTCGACGCGCGCGGTGGCGTGTTCTTCGGTGAGCTGTCCAAGGGCCTCGAGGAGCTCCGCGAGCTGGGCATCGAATACCGCATCGTGTTCCTCGAGGCCTCCGACGACGACCTCGTGAACCGGTATGCGGCGACGCGCCGGCGCCATCCGCTCGCGCCCGCAGGTCGGGTCCTCGACGGTATCCGCAAGGAACGCCAGATGATGGCGCAGCTCCGCGGCGAGTCCGACCTGGTGATCGACACATCCGGTCTGTCACCGCACGCCCTTCGCGAGCGGATCCGGGAGGCGTTGGCCGAAGATCCGGCCGAGGGCGGACTGCAGGTCTCGGTCGTGTCCTTCGGGTTCAAGTTCGGCCCGCCACGCGATGCTGACCTGCAGCTCGACGTCCGCTTCCTGCCGAACCCCCATTGGGTCCCCGAGCTCCGGCCGCTGCCGGGGACCGACGAGCGGGTGCAGGAGTACGTGCAAGCCCAAGAGGCGTACCCCGGCTTCATGGAGGGACTCCGGCACCTTCTCGACGGCATGCTTCCGGGGTACCTCCGAGAGGGGAAGTCGTACCTGTCCGTCGCGATCGGATGCACGGGGGGTCATCACCGGTCGGTGGTGGTCGCCGAGGAGCTCGGGGAGTACTTCCGTTCGAAGGCGCTCTCCGTCCAGGTGGCGCACCGCGACCTCGACCGCGGCTGAGACCACAGGGTCGCGGACCCAGGCGGCTCGATAGCATGGGGCGACCGCCACTTACCGCAGGAGGAGAGACCCCCATGACCGTGAAGATCGGCGTGAACGGCTTCGGCCGGATCGGCCGCAACTTCTTCCGAGCCGCCAAGAAGCGCGGCGTGGACATCGACTTCGTCGCCGTCAACGACATCACCGACGCCGCAACGCTCGCGCACCTGTTGAAGTACGACTCGGTGCTCGGGACCTATCCCGGCGACGTCCGCGCGACCGGGGGCAGCATCGTGGTCGACGGCGACGAGCTCAGGGTGCTCGCCGAGCGTGACCCGGCCAACCTGCCGTGGAAGGAGCTCGGCGCCCAGATCGTCCTGGAGTCGACGGGATTGTTCACCGATCGCGAGCGGGCCTCCGCGCATCTGGCGGCAGGCGCCGAGAAGGTGGTCATCAGCGCCCCGGCGAGCGGCGAGGACCTGACGGTGGTGCTCGGCGTGAACGACGAGGCCTACGACCCGGCGACCCACCACGTCATCTCGAACGCCTCCTGCACCACCAACTGTGTGGCCCCGATGGCCAAGGTGCTCGACGACGCGTTCGGCATCGAGCAGGCGTTCATGACGACGGTGCACGCCTACACGAACGACCAGCAGATCCTAGACCTGCCGCACAAGGACCTGCGTCGCGCGCGCGCCGCAGGTGTGAACATCATCCCGACCTCGACCGGCGCGGCGAAGGCCACGGGTCTCGTCCTGCCGCACCTCAAGGGCAAGCTCGACGGCATGGCGATGCGCGTGCCCGTCCCCGACGGGTCGGTCACCGACCTGGTCGCGACCGTCCGGGCGACCCCGACCAAGGATGAGGTCAACGCCGCTTTCCGCGAGGCCTCCGAGAACGGGCCCCTGACCGGCAAGCTCGTCTACACCGAGGACCCGATCGTGTCCTCCGACATCGTCGGCACGCCGGCGTCCTGCACCTTCGACGCGAGCGCGACCATGGTGATGGGCAACCAGGTCAAGATCATCGGCTGGTACGACAACGAGTGGGGCTACTCGAACCGGCTCGTGGACCTGGTCGAGCTGCTGGCCTCGACGTCGTAGTGCTCCGCACCCTCGACGATCTCGGAGACGTCTCCGGGCGGCGCGTCTTCGTCCGCGCCGATCTCAACGTGCCGCTGAACGCCGGGGTCATCGGCGACGACTCGAGGATCCGCGCCACGGTCCCGACGCTGCGGGAGCTCGGCGACCGCGGGGCGTCGGTGGTCGTCGCCTCGCACCTCGGCCGTCCGAAGGGTGCGCGCCACGACGAGCTCGGGATGGCACCGGTGGCGGCACGGCTCGGTGGGCTGCTCGACGCCGGCGTCACCTTCATCGACGACCCCGCGCCCGCCGGTCTCCCCGACGACGGCGTGGTGGTCCTGCAGAACCTCCGGTTCGACCCCGGGGAGGAAGAGAACGACGTCGCCTTCGCCGGACGGCTCGGGGAGCTCGCCGACGCCTACGTCGACGACGCGTTCGGTGCGGTCCACCGCGCACACGCCAGCGTCCGCGCGCTGCCCGAGCTCATGCTCGCGAGCGGCAGGGCGGCGGTGGCCGGCCGTCTCGTCCAACGCGAGGTAGAGGTCCTGTCCCGTCTGCTCCGTGGCGCCGAGCGCCCCTACGTCGCGATCTTGGGCGGCGCGAAGGTCTCGGACAAGCTCGGGGTCATCGACGCCTTGATCGAGCGCGTGGACACGCTGCTGATCGGCGGCGCCATGGCGTTCACGCTGATCGCGGCGACCGGTGGACAGGTCGGGGCATCCCTCGTCGAGCCGGATCGACTCGACGACGTGCGCCGGTCGTTGTCCACCGCCGAGGCTGCCGGTGTCCGCATCGTCCTACCGGTCGACGTCCTCGCCGCCGATCGCATCGAGGCCACCCAGGGCGAGGTCGTGCCAGCGGATGACATCCCGGATCGATCGATGGGCCTCGACATCGGCCCCACGTCCGTGGAGCTGTTCGCCGGCGTCATCGCCGGCGCGAAGACGGTCCTGTGGAACGGGCCGATGGGCGTGTTCGAGAACGACGCCTTCGCGGCCGGGACCCTCGGCGTCGCCCAGGCCGTCGCCACGTCGGACGCGTTCTCGGTGGTCGGCGGCGGCGACTCGCTCGCCGCCGTCGCCAAGGCGGGTCTCGCCGCATCGTTCGACCACCTGTCCACCGGTGGGGGGGCGTCCCTCGAGTTCCTCGAGGGGCGCCCCCTGCCGGGTCTCACGATCCTGGAGGAGGACGCATGACCCCACGGCGCCCGATCGTCGCGGCCAACTGGAAGATGCACAAGACGCACCTCGAGGCGATCCAAGCCGTGCAGAAGCTCAGCTACCTGCTCGACAGGGACGACGCCGAGAAGACCGGGGAGGACGGCTTCGAGCTGTACCTGCCCGCCGAGAAGACCGAGGTCGTCATCTGTCCGGCGTTCACCGCGCTGCGCTCGGTTCAGACGCTGCTGGACTCCGACAAGCTGCCGTACGGCCTCGGGGCGCAGGACGTCCACTCCGAGCCGGAAGGGGCGTTCACCGGCGAGGTGTCCCCACCGATGCTGCAGGCGCTGAAGGTCGACTACGTCATCGTCGGCCACTCCGAGCGGCGGCAGCTGTTCGGCGAGGACGACGTGACCGTGAACAGGAAGGTGCGCGCCGTGTTCGCGCACGGGATGACGCCCATCCTCTGCGTGGGGGAGACCCTCGAGGAACGCGACGCCGACGGGACGGAGTCCAAAGTGACGCAGCAGGTCAAGCGCGCGTTCGCCGACGTGGACGCGGGCCAGGCGAAGACGGCCGTCATCGCCTACGAGCCGATCTGGGCTATCGGCACGGGCCGCAACGCCGAGCCGAACGACGCCGGCCGGGTGGTCGAGGTGATCCGGACTGCCCTCGCCGACCGATTCGACGACGGGGTGTCGCAGGCCGTCCGCGTCCAGTACGGAGGGAGCGTGAAGCCGGGCAACATCCGTGAGCTCATGGCGCATCCCGAGATCGACGGGGCACTCGTCGGTGGTGCCTCGCTCGACCCGGAGGAGCTCGCCCTGATCGTGAAGTACCGCTGAAGGAGACGAGCGTGCGAACCAACCTGCTCTACGTCTGTCTCGATGGGCTCGGCGACGATCCGATCCCCGAGCTCGACGGACGGACGCCGCTCGAGGCAGCGCCGACGCCCTTCATGGACGACCTCGCCCGTCGCGGCCGCACGGGTACGACGGTGACGGTCGGCCCCGGCATCGCGCCGGAATCCGACATCGGGGTGTTCGGGATCTTGGGGTACGACCCCATGGAGGAGCACCCCGGCCGCGGTGTCCTCGAAGCGATGGGCATCGGGATGGACTTCCGTGACGGCGACCTGGCGTACCGGATCAACTTCGCGACGTGCGAGTGGCCCGCGATCGTCGACCGCCGTGTCGGGCGCGACCTCACGAGCGAGGAGGCCCACGCGCTCGCGGCCCAGGTGAACGCCGAGCTGCGGCTTCCGGGCGCCACGTTCGAGCTCGCGGCGACGGTCGAGCATCGAGGAGCGCTCACCATCCGGGCGGATGCGCCGCTGTCGGCGGCCGTGACGAACACCGATCCCGCGTACCGCCGCGAGGGGCACCTCGGCGTGGCGCTCGAGACCTTCGAGCCGGTCGTGACGCCGGCCGCACCGCTCGAGGACTCGGACGCGGCACGGCGTGCCGCCGATCTCACGAACGCGTTCGTCGAGGGCGCGGTCAAGGTCCTCGACACCTCCGACATCAACGCGCGGCGGCGTGCAGAAGGGAAGCTCCCCGCGAACCTCGTGCTCACGCGTGATGCCGGTGATCACCTTCCGCGGCTGCAGCCCATCGCCGAGCGGTTCGGGATGCCGTGGGGATGCTTCGTCGAGATGCCGGTCGAGCGGGGGATCTCGATCGCCCTCGGGATGCACGCCGTCGATGCCCCTCGGCTGGACCCCGACGGGTTCGGCCACGCGGCCGAGGAGGCCTACGCCGCGTGGGCCCACCTGGCGGCCGAAGCGCTCGGCGAGTACCAGGCCCTCTACGTCCATCTCAAAGGGCCGGACGTCCCTTCGCACGACGGACGGGCACTGGACAAGCGTGACGTGATCGCCTCGATCGACCGGGCGTTCTTCGGCGAGGTGCTCGCCCGGATCGACCCGGTCAGGACGGTCGTCGCCGTCACGGGGGACCACTCGACCTCGTGCGTGCGCAAGGCGCACACGGCCGACCCCGTGCCGCTGCTGATCTCGGGCGGTCCGGTGACCCCCGACGGGACGAGCTCCTTCGGCGAGACGTCGTGCGCCCGAGGTTCTCTGGGTGAGCTCTTGGGGCCGCAGATCCTGCCCCGACTCGTCGATCTCGTTTCCGCTTGACCCGAGCGCCGCGGGGGCGCACCGTCGTATAGTTCTGCGGGGTCCGGCCGTCAGCCGGCCTAGGTGGCGATCGGTACGCTCCGCGGGTTCCGTAGAGAGGGAGGCGGATGGCCAAGGTCGACGTCGAGGGCGACGCGCAGCTCGAAGAGATAGGCGTCGACGCGTCCATACCCGCCGAGATCATCGGCAGGTCACCGGCTGAGCTCTTCCGACGTCGCTTCCGCAAGGACCGCTGGGCACTCGCCGGCATCGTCCTCATCGCGGTCATCATCGGGCTCGCCCTCGCGGCGCCGCTCTTCGCGAGCCTCGTCGGCCACCCGTACGACGCCATCTACGCCCGGGAGATGACCGATGACGCGCCCCCCGGCTGCTCGACCAACTTCGTCTTCGGCACCGGCCAGCTGTGCGTGACAGGGATCCCTGCCGGCCCGACGCTCAGCGCGCAGGTCTACGACGAGGCCGGCGAGCAGAAGGGTGTGTTCCTGTTCGGCGCGGCCGACGGGACCGGGCGCGATCTCTTCGTCCGGACGCTCTACGGCGCGCGGACCTCCCTCTACGTGGGCTTGATGGCGACGGTCATCGAGATCGTGCTCGGGGTGACCTTCGGGATCATCGCGGGGTTCTTCAGGGGCAAGACCGACACCTTCATCTCGCGGACGTGCGACGTCTTCTTCGCGCTCCCGACGCTGCTGCTCCTGCTCGGGATCTCTGCCGCCTGCGGGGCGCAGCCTCCGGGTCAGGAGTGCCTGGGCGGCCTGCTCAAGCCGGGAACCTCCTTGATCATCGTGCTGATCGGGTTCTTCTCGTGGCCGTACCTGACGCGCATCATCCGCGGCCAGGTCATGTCGATCCGCGAGAAGGAGTACATCGAGGCCGCGCGCTCGCTCGGCGCATCCAACACGCGGATCATGGTCCGCGACGTGCTGCCGAACGTGCTGGCCCCGATCATCGTCTACGCGACCCTGCTGATCCCGACCAACATCCTGGCCGAGGCGTCGCTGTCGTTCCTCGGTCTCGGGGTGCCGCCCGGCATCCCGTCGTGGGGTGCCCAGATCTCTGACTCGACCAACATCATGCGGATCGCGCCGTGGACCGTGCTCTTCCCGGGGATATTCCTGTTCATGACGACCCTCGCCTTCAACCTGGTCGGTGACGGCCTCCGTGACGCGTTCGATCCGAAGACAGCGTGATCGCCGTACTGGGTGTGGAGAAGGGCTCGGAGAGGAGCAGGCAGGCACGTTGAACGTTCCGGAACCGGCAACCGACGTCTCGAGGAGGGATCGATGAACCGATATCTACGGATCGCCGCGCTCGTGGTGGTCTTGGCGGTCGTCGCCGCCGCGTGCGGTGGCGGCGGTGCCGGTGAGCCTTCGCCCACCGGCAGCGCCGGGGGCGCTGTGCCTACCGGCGGCACGCTGACCACCGTCATGACCGAGGACTTCTTCAACGGCCTCGACCCGACGCAGGAGTACTACTCCGTGTCGTGGGCGTTCCTGCGGTGCTGCATGGCCCGCACGATGTTGAACTACACGGGCAAGCCCGTGGACGAGGGCGGCGGTGTCCCGCAACCGGACCTCGCGGCGGCGGAGCCGACGGTGTCGGAGGACCAGCTGACCTGGACGTTCACGCTGAAGGACGGCGTGATGTTCGGTGACCCGCTGAACCGTGAGATCGTGGCGCAGGACTTCGTCAACGCCATCAACCGTCTCTCGGACCCGAAGATCAACACCCCCGGCTACCCCTACTACTACACCGCGATCGAAGGGTTCTCCGATGCCAAGGGCAAGCAGGTCAGCGGCGTGGTCGCCACGAACGACAAGACCCTGACGATCACGCTGACGACGCCCGAGCCCGACATGCCATTCCTGTTCACGATGGCCGCCACGGCGCCGCTGCCGGACGAGCTCATCGATGCCCACTACGATGCCGTCGAGCTCGGTCAGTTCCTGGTGTCCTCCGGTCCCTACCAGTGGGAGGGCATGACGCCGGAGTTCGACCTGACCGGCGACGAGCCGCCGACCGGCATGCAGATAGGCGAGTCGTACGTGTTCGTCCGCAACCCGTCCTGGGACCCGTCCACCGACGACCTCCGCAAGGCCTACGTGGACCGGATCGAGATCACGGTCGGTGGCGAGACGCAGGACAACCTCGACAAGGTGACGGTGGGCGACGTGGACTGGTGCATCGACTGCAGCGCGACAGCGTCTACGCTGCGGGACTACACCGCCGACCCCGAGCTCCAGAGCCGGATCAGCATCCATCCTTCCGACGCGCTCTCTTACACGGGGTTGAACGTCTTCCAGGCCCCGTTCGACGACGTGCACGTCCGCAAGGCCGTCAACTGGGCGTATGACAAAGACGCGGCGTGGCGCCTGGCCGGCGGGCCGCCCTCGGGCGAGATCGCGGGGCACTTCATCCCGCCCGGCATGATGAGTGGGCTGAACGCGGACTACAACCCTTACGGAACCGAGGGCGATCAGGGCGATCCCGAGGCCGCCAAAGCGGAGATGGCGCTGTCCAAGTACGACACCGACGGCGACGGCGTGTGCGACGATCCGTCGTGCGACATCACGGCGCTCACCTACAACGATCCCGACGCCATCAAGGGGCTCGAGATCATGGACGCGAGCTTCGACCCGATCGGCATCTCGCTCGACATCAAGACGTTGGCCTACAACGCGCTGGTCGCCAAGTGCGCAACCCCGGCCTCCCACATGGCCCTCTGTCAGGCCGCATGGGGGAAGGATTTCTCGGACCCGTACACGTTCTTCTTCCCGCTTCTGGACGGTGGCGAGAACGGCTCGAACTACTCCTTCATGGGCGCGACCGGTGACGCCCTGACCGAGGCCGGCTACTCCGGCTTCGAGACCGATGACGCCGGACTCGCCGTCCCGAACATCACGCAGGACATCGTGGACTGCCGTGCGCTGCCGTTCGGCCCCGAGTACGACGAGTGCTGGGCGGCGTTGGACCGCAAGGTGATCGAGGAGCTCGCGTCGGTGATCCCGCGGCGCTTCCCCAACGACATCGACGTGCTGTCCGCGAACGTCGTGAACTACTCCTACGACCAGTTCACGGGTGTGGGAGCGGTCGACCAGATCGCGGTCTCGAGCGGATCGACCGCCGCGAGTTAGACCGCAGCACCGAAGCGGCGAGGGGGTCCCGGGCAAGACCCGGGGCCCCTCGGGCCGCCGATGAGAGCGAGAGGGCGCGATGGGCAGGTACCTGATCCGGAGAGTGCTGTTCGGGATCTTGGTGCTCATCATCATCTCCATCCTCACGTTCCTGATCTTCATGAAGCTTCCGCCGGGCGACCCCGCGAGGCGTCTCGCGGGCAAGGGCGCCACCGCCGAGACGCTCGCGCAGGTCCGCATCAACTTCGGCTTGGACCAGCCCTTCTGGGTGCAGTACGGCCGCTTCGCGAAGGGGCTCCTGCCCTGGCCGGGGGAGGACGCTGAGTTCCTCGACCCCGACATCTACTACTCGTGGTCGAACCGGGTCGAGGTGAAGGACCAGATCGCCCGCGCGTTCCCGGTGACCCTGGTCCTGGCAGCTGGAGCCATCATCCTGTCGCTGATCATCGGGATCCCGATCGGCATCTTGTCGGCGCTCCGGCGCCGCACGACGGCTGACCGCGCGTCGATGACGTTCGCGCTGCTCGGGGTCTCGTTCCCGACGTTCCTGCTCGGCCTCTTGCTGCTGTACGTCTTCTACTACCAGCTCCGATGGGTGCCGCCGACCGGGTTCGAGATCGGCGACAACGTGTTCCAGGCCATGGTCGGTGGGAAGTTCACGCTCGCGTGGATCACCCTGGCCGTCACGTCGGCGGCGTACTACACCCGCATCGTCCGCGGGAACATGCTCGAGACGATGTCGGAGGACTACATCCGGACCGCGCGCGCGAAGGGTCTGTCCGAGCGGCGAGTGATCTACAAGCACGCGATGCGCTCATCGCTGACACCGATCGTGACCATCCTCGGCCTGGACATCGCTGTGCTGCTCGGCGGTGCCGTGATCACCGAGAGCGTCTTCAACCTCCACGGGCTCGGGCTCTATGCGCTGCGGTCGCTCGAGCTGACGGACTTCCCGGCGGTCATGGCGGTGACCATCCTCGCGGCGGTCTTCATCATCATCGCCAACCTGGTGGTCGACGTCATCTACGCCTTCCTCGACCCGCGCGTGCGGTTCACGTGAGGTCCCCGGATGCCTGAGCCCCTGCTCGAGGTCAAGGATCTCCGCGTGCACTTCCCGACCGATGACGGTCTGGTCAAGGCCGTCGACGGGATCTCGTTCCAGATCGCCCCTGGCCAGACCCTGGGCATCGTGGGAGAGTCGGGCTCCGGGAAGTCCGTGAGCTCGCTGACGATCATGGGGCTCGTGACCAAGAGCCAGGCCGACATCACGGGCGAGGTGGTGTTCCGCGGGCAAGACCTGCTGCAGCTGCCGCAGGACGAGATGCGGCAGATCCGCGGCTCGAAGATCGCGATGATCTTCCAGGACCCCATGACGTCGCTCCACCCCTTCTACAAGGTGGGGGACCAGATCTCCGAGGCGATCCTCCGGCACCGCGATGTCTCGAAGAAGGAGGCCGCGGGGCAGGCCGTCGACATGCTTGCCAAGGTCAACATCCCCCAGCCGAAGGAGCGCGCGGAGCAGTACCCGCACGAGTTCTCAGGCGGCATGCGCCAGCGGGCCATGATCGCGATGGCCCTCGCTCTGAACCCCGACCTGTTGATCGCCGACGAGCCAACCACGGCCCTCGACGTGACCGTGCAGGCCCAGATCCTCGAGCTGATCGACCGGCTGAAGCAGGAGTTCAACGCGGCCGTGATCATCATCACCCACGACCTCGGCGTCGTCGCCGAGTACTGCGACGACATCCAGGTCATGTACGCGGGCAAGTCGGTCGAGTACGGCAACACCGACGACATCTATTACCGGCCGAGCCACCCCTACACCTGGGGGTTGCTGCAGTCGATCCCGAAGCTCAGCGGCCTGGACGACCGCCTGAACCCGATCACGGGCCGGCCGCCGTCGCTCATCCACGTCCCCCCGGGCTGCGCCTTCAACCCTCGTTGCCCGTACGCGTTCGACCGCTGCACGGCCGAGGTCCCCGAGCTGATCCCGCTCGACGGGCACCACGCCGCCGCATGCCACCTGAGCCTCGCCGATCGTGAGCGGATCCGCAACGAGGAGGTCTTGAGCTCGCCATGAGCGTCGAGGTCAACGAGCGTCCCGAGGCACCGCCGCCGCCGGCCCGGCAGCCGCTCGTCAAGCTCGAAGGATTGGTGAAGTATTTCCCCATCACCCAGGGCGTGATCATCCAGCGCCGCGTGGGCGACGTGCACGCGGTCGACGGCGTCGACTTCGAGATCTACCCCGGGGAGACCTTCGGACTGGTGGGGGAGTCCGGCTGCGGTAAGTCGACCCTCGCTCGGGTCGTGATGCGGCTCTACGAGCCGACCGGCGGCCGCCTGTGGTTCGACGGCAAGGACGTGACCCATGTGACGGGCGGCGAGCTGCGCGCGCTCCGGCGCGACATGCAGATGATCTTCCAAGACCCCTACGCGTCGCTCAACCCCCGCATGACCGTAGGCTCGATCGTCGGCGAGCCCTACCGTCTGCACAAGACGCTGCCGAAGGGCAAGATCAAGCCTGAGGTCCAGCAGCTGATGGAGCTCGTGGGGCTGAACCCCGAACACTACAACCGGTACCCGCACGAGTTCTCGGGAGGGCAGCGTCAGCGCATCGGCGTGGCCCGGGCGCTGGCCCTTCGACCGAAGCTGATCGTGTGCGACGAGCCGGTCTCGGCCCT
>CAZZND010000007.1:11995-14984 GCA_964655465.1 uncultured Actinomycetes bacterium | reverse complement strand
GTCCAAGCCCAGATCCTGAACCTGCTCGAGGACCTGCAGAAGGAGTTCAACCTCACCTACCTGTTCATCGCGCACGACCTGTCGGTCGTGCGCCACGTGTCGGACCGTGTCGCGGTGATGTATCTGGGCAAGATCGCCGAGATCTGCGAGGGCGACGCCCTGTACCACAACCCGCGTCACCCATACACGGGGGCGTTGCTGTCGGCGGTCCCGGTCCCGGACCCTCGGGCGATGCGCGACCGCAAGCGGATCATCCTCGAGGGCGACGTGCCCTCTCCGATCGACCCACCGTCGGGGTGCCGGTTCCACCCCCGCTGCTACCAAGCACAGTTCCCCACGTGCAGCGCGGAAGAACCGATGCTGCGGGACATGGCCCCGGGGCACCGGGCCGCGTGTCACTACCCGCTCGAGCCCCGTACCATCGAGGCGTCGAACGACGCCTGACCCCGGGAGCCCTCCGTGCTGAACGCTGTCCTCATCGTCCTGCTGGTCCTATCCTCGATCTTCCTCATCGTCACGATCCTCATGCACTCCGGTCGGGGGAGCGGGCTCTCGGACATGTTCGGGGGCAGCAGCAGCCTCGCAGGCGGCACGGCGCTGGAGCGCACGCTGGACAAGATCACCGTGGTCACCGCCGTGATCTGGGGCATCTCCACGTTCCTGCTGGCCTGGCTCTGGGAGGGCTGATCCGCCCGTCGCGAGGGGTTTGGTAGGCTCCTTCGCGCTCACGTCGGAGTGGCGGAATCTGGCAGACGCGCTAGCTTGAGGTGCTAGTGCCCTGTATAGGGCGTGGGGGTTCAAATCCCCCCTCCGACACCCACCGCTCCTGTCCAGGTGCGGTTCAGTGTCGTAGCATGCTCGCGATGAGTTAGCCGACGTTCCTCGTGTACCACCCGGCCGCGTCCCGGCCCGTGTTCACCTACCCGAGGAGCGTTCCCATGGCAGCCAGCACCCCCATCCCGTCCCGAGAGGTCCAGCGATGAGCATCGCGCTGGAGGTCAGCGACCTCGATGTCGAGGCCGGCGGCAAGCCGGTCGTCCAGGGTCTTTCCTTCGACCTGCGGGCCGGCGACAAGGTGGGCGTGGTCGGGCGCAACGGCGCCGGCAAGACGAGCACGCTCCGCGTGCTGGCCGGCGAGGACCAGCCCGCGGGCGGCCACGTGCTCCGCCGGGGAGCTGTCGGCTACCTTCGGCAGGACCCTCGCCAGCATGCGGCCGACGACGGCGACACCGGGCTCGAGCACATCCTCGCCGCCCGCGGCCTGGTCGACCTCGCGAAGCGTCTCGAGAAAGCCCGGATCGCGCTCGAGGAATCGCACGACGATCGCAACGTGTTCCGATTCGCCCGTCTGGAAGAGGAGTACCGCTCGCTCGGCGGGTACCGGGCCGAGTCCGAGGCGAAGACGATCGTCGCCGGGCTCGGTGTGCCGCAGGATCGCTTGGCCTTGCCGGTGACGACCCTGTCGGGCGGCGAGCGGCGGCGGCTCGAGCTCTCGAAGATCCTGTTCGGCGGATCGGACCTGCTGCTGCTCGACGAGCCCACCAACCACCTCGACGTCGACACGAAGCAGTGGCTCATGCGCTTCCTGGCGACCTACAAGGGCGCGCTGATGGTGGTCAGCCACGACATCGAGCTGCTCGACGCCTCGATCACGCGCATCCTGCACCTCGACCGCGACGGTGTCGTCGAGTACAAGGGCACCTACACCCAGTACCGGACCGCCCGCGCCCGCGACGAGGAACGTCTGACCAAGGTCGCCGCGCGCCAAGAGGCCGAGATCCACCGCCTGAGCACGCTCGCGAACCAGATGCGCGGTCAGACGGTGAAGCGCGCACGGATCGCCAAGACCCTGGACACCCGCGTGGCCAAGCTGCAGGCGCGCAAGGTGGAGGGGCCAGCCCGCGAGAAGCGCGTCCGGTTCCGGTTCCCGCCGCCGCCGCATTGTGGCCGCACGGTTCTTATCGCCCAGGGGATCGCGAAGTCCTACGGCGTCCAGGCACCCGTGTTCACCGATGTGTCCTTCGACCTCGGCCGCGGCGAGCGGCTGCTCGTGCTCGGGCTGAACGGCGCCGGGAAGACGACGCTGCTACGGATCCTGACCTCCCAGACCGTCGCCGACGCCGGGTCGTTCTCGTTCGGCCACGGGGTCGAGCCGGGCTACTACGCGCAGGAGCACGAGGGGATCCACGAGGGGCTCGACGTCTTGTCGCACATGAAGTCGTCCTCGGGGGCCGACGACCAGACCCTGCGAACGCTGCTCGGCATGTTCGCCCTCCACGGCGGCATCGCGTTCCAGGACGCGGGCACGCTTTCGGGAGGGGAGAAGACGAAGCTCGCGCTCGCCCAGTTGGTGGCAGGTCGCAAGAACCTGCTGCTGCTCGACGAACCGACGAACAACCTCGACCCACCGTCGCGCGACGCGATCGCGGAGGGCCTGCGCGACTGGCCCGGCGCGATGATCCTCGTGAGCCACGACCCAGAGTTCGTAGAAGCCCTTGCGCCGCAGAAAGTCTTGGTGATGCCGGACGGCGACCTCGACTACTGGAGCGACGACTACGTCGATCTGGTCGAGCTCGCGTGACGTGCTCGCGAGACCCGCATCGCTAAGCTGTGCCGCGCTCGGACCGCCGGGGAGGATGCATGACGAGGAACGGTTCCGCCGATCTGCTGTTCGTGAGCGGGGACGTCTACACGGTCGATGCCGCGCGAACGTGGGCGCAGGCCGTTGCGGTGAAGGACGGCACCATCGTCGCGGTCGGGACCGACGATGAGGTGTCGACGCTTCGGGGCGACCGAACCGAGGTCGTCGACCTCGCCGGTCGCATGGTGCTGCCGGGGTTCCAGGACGCTCACGTGCATCCCGTGTCCGGCGGGATCGACATGCTCCAGTGCGACCTGCACGACCTGAGCACGAAGGACGAGTACCTCGCGGCGATCGCGGCCTATGCGTCCTCGCACCCCGACGAGCCCTGGATCACGGGCGGCGGGT
>CAZZND010000007.1:0-11985 GCA_964655465.1 uncultured Actinomycetes bacterium | reverse complement strand
GCTTGGCCGCATCCGCGAGCTGTCGCGTGAGCCGGACGTCTTCCCGCGAGGGTGCCCCTCGAAGGACGACTTCGATGTCATCCTGCCCGACCGGCCCGTCTACCTGCCGAACCGCGACGGCCACGGCGGGTGGGTGAACTCGAAGGCGCTCGAGATCGCAGGGGTCGATGCCTCGACCCCTGACCCTGAGGACGGCCGGATCGAGCGGAACGCCGACGGATCGCCGCAGGGGACGCTGCACGAGGGGGCGCAATCGCTCGTCACGCGCCAGATGCCCTCGCTCGATCCCGAGATGGTCTACGCGGGTCTGCTCAAGGGCCAGGCCTACATGCTCTCCCTGGGCATCACGGGCTGGCAGGACGCCATCGTGGATCGTTCGACGATCATCGATAACTATGACGCCTACGTGCGGGCCGGTGCCGCCGGCGACCTGACGGCGCGCGTCGTCGGCGCGCTGTGGTGGGACCGCGCGAGGGGGCTCGAGCAGATCGACGACCTGGTGGCGCTCCGCGAAGGCGGCACCGCGGGCCGGTTCCGCGCCACGAGCGTGAAGATCATGCAGGACGGCGTGTGCGAGAACTTCACCGCCGCGGTGCTGGACCCCTACCTCGACGAGCACGGCCACCCCACCGAGAACCGGGGGATCTCGTTCGTCGACCCCGAGGTGCTGAACGAGGCCGTCACGAGGCTCGACGCGCTCGGGTTCCAGGTCCACTACCACGCGCTCGCCGAGAGGGCCGTCCGCGAGGCGCTCGATGCGATCGAGGCCGCCCGACGCGCGAACGGGTGGGCCGACGGGCGGCATCACCTGGCACACATCCAGGTCGTCCACCCCGACGACCTGCCTCGGTTCCGAGAGCTCGGTGCCATCGCGAACGCGCAGCCGCTGTGGGCCGCGCACGAGGCCCAGATGGACGAGCTGACCATCCCGTTCCTGGGTGAGCCTCGGTGGACGTGGCAGTACCCCTTCGCGAGCCTGCAGCGCCATGGGGCGCGCCTCGCGATGGGGAGCGACTGGCCGGTCTCCACGCCCGACCCGCTGGAGGAGATGCACGTCGCGGTGAACCGCCAGATGCCCGCGGACTACACGTACCGCGTCGACAACCGGGACGTGTTCCTGCCCGATGAACGGATCGACCTCGCGTCGGCGATCCACGGCTTCACGATGGGCACGGCCTACGTGAACCATGCCGAGCGCGAGACCGGTTCCATCGAGGTGGGCAAGCTCGCGGACCTCGCGGTCATCGACCGGAACCTGTTCGCCCACCCGGCGGACGAGATCGCCTCGGCCCGCTGTCTCATGACCTATGTCGGCGGCGAGCGCGTGTACGCGGCCGGCGATGCGTAGCGAACCGCCGCGGCGGCCGCGCCGAACGGGCTGAAACCGCAACCCTTCCAGGGAGGACCCTTCCTATGCGCAAGATCGTCTTCGGCGCGGTCGCCGCCGCCCTCGTGCTCTCGGCTTGCACGGTCCAAGGCAGCAGCTCCGGCGACCCCGCCATCACCCGTTCGACGCCACTCGAGCAGGGCAAGGAGCCCGTCGCCGCCGTCGTCGACCGGGTCCTCCCGGCCGTCGTGAACGTCACCACCGACGTCTTCCGCACCGACCAGTTCGGCAACGCCCAGGAGGGCCAAGGCGTCGGGACCGGTTTCATCGTTCGCTCCGACGGCGTGATCGTGACCAACTGCCACGTCGTCGAGGGCGCCTCGCGCATCTCGGTCTTCACGAGCGACGAGGAGCCCACCCGCTATGACGCCCGTGTGATCGGGGGCGACTGTCTGCACGACCTGGCCGTCCTGAAGGTCGACGCCACGGACCTGCCGACGGTCGAGCTCGGCGACTCGTCAACGCTCCGTCTCGGGCAGCGGGTGATCGCCATCGGCTACGCCCTCGCGCTCGAGGGTGGCCCCTCGGTGACGAGCGGGATCGTGTCGTCGCTCGACCGGACGATCGAGGCGCAGGACCCGCAGTGCGAGGTCTGCCAGAACGGCGTGCGCACCTACACCGACGTCGTGCAGACCGACGCGGCGATCAACCACGGCAACTCCGGTGGTCCGCTGCTCGACATGGCTGGACACGTCGTCGGCATCAACTCGGCCGGCTCCGACGGTGCCGAGAACATCGGCTTCGCGATCGCGATCGACGCGGCGAAGGACACCATCACCCAGGCCCTCAACGACCCGCTGGGCGCGGCCCCGTACCTGGGCGTCTCGCTGCAGAGCGTGACCACCGACGCCGCCTTCCAGCTCGGGCTCAGCGTGGACAGCGGTGCGTACGTGGTCGCCACGACCACCGACGGCCCCGCGGCCGGCGCGGGCATCCGCCAGGGTGACGTGATCGTCGGGTTGGCAGGTGAGCCGGTCACCTCGGGTGATGATCTGGCGACGGTCATGGAGAGCCTGGAGGCGGGCGACGAAGTCACCGTCACGGTCGTGCGAAGCAGCGGGCAACGGGAGGAGCTCTCGCTCACGCTCGGGACCCGGCCACTTCCCGCACAGCTCCCGTAGCGCTTGGCGGTCGGGGCTGCGCTAGCCTGGGGCCCATGAGGGTACGGCTGCGCAACCCCGACCGCGATCTCGACGTCCCCGGCGGCCGGCCCCTCCGAGTGGTGTTGCAACAGCTGGGCGTCGACGTCGACACCGTCCTGGTGATCCGCGACGGCGAGCTGATCACGCGCGAGACCCGCGTCGAGGACGCCGACGCGCTCGAGATCCGGCCGGTCATCAGCGGGGGAGCGCGGCCGTGAGGTGCAAACGCTGCCGCGAGCCCGCGGTCATCGAGGTCCGCCGGCACAACGTCGCGTACTGCAAGGACTGCTTCCTCGAGGTCTTCACCAACCAGGTCCTCAAGACCATCGAGACCTGGGACATGATCCGGGCCGAGGATCGGGTGCTGGTCGCGGTGTCGGGGGGCAAGGACTCCCTCGCCCTGTGGGACGTCCTCCTCGCACGCGGCTATCGCGCGGACGGTCTGTACCTGGGTCTCGGCATCGGGGACTACTCGGATCGGTCCCTCCGGGCGACCGAGCGGTTCGTGGCTGATCGCGACGCCACCCTCGTCCGTGTCGATCTCGACTCGGTCTACGGGTTCGACATCCCGACGGCCGGCCGCGAAGGGTCGCGGTCGACGTGCGCCGTCTGCGGGCTCTCGAAGCGGTACGTCTTCAACAAGGCGGCGGTCGACGGCGGGTACGACGTGGTCGCGACCGGCCACAACCTCGACGACGAAGCCGCCACGTTGCTCGGCAACACCCTCCGGTGGAACACCGACTACATCGCCCGGCAGTCGCCCGTGCTCCCCGCGTCCGACGGCATGGCGAAGAAGGTCAAGCCCTTGCACCGCCTGTCCGAGCTCGAGACAGCCGCGTACGCGTTCCTGCGCGGCATCGACTACGTCGTCGAGGAGTGCCCTCTCGTCGCGGGCAACACCCAGCTCCGCTACAAGGCGGCGATGAACGCCATCGAGTCCCGCTCGCCCGGAACGAAGTCGCAGTTCTTCCTCGGCTACCTGGAGCGCGGGCGACCGCTGTTCCTGTCGGAGGACCGAGCCGAGGTCGTCGCGTGTCGCAGGTGCGGACAGCCGACCACGGGTACGTACTGTGCGTTCTGCCGCGCCCAGGCGCAGATCCTGGGGGAGCGACTCGAGCCGCCCGACGACCGCCAGGTTGCCGAGGAGATCGCCGACGAGGTGCTGCCGGCCGAGATCTACGACGACGCGAGGTCGACGTGACCGCGCCGTTCGAACCTGGTGAACGGATCTTGCTCATCGATCAGCGCGATCGGCCCTACCTCGTGAAGCTGCAGACGGGCGGCACCTTCCACACCCATTCCGGCACGCTCGGCCACGACGAGCTGCTCGGGCACCCAGAAGGCACGCGCGTCACCACCTCGAGCGGCATGGTCTTCCTCGCGTTCCGGCCGCGGTTCGCCGACTACGCCTTGAAGATGAAGCGGGGCGCCCAGGTCGTCTACCCGAAGGACCTCGGCGCCATCGTGACCTACGCCGACGTCGGCCCCGGCTCCAGGGTGCTGGAGGCGGGCACCGGCTCCGGCGCCCTCACGATCGCCCTGCTCCGGGCGGTCGGTCCCGAGGGGCACGTCGTGTCCTACGAGCTCCGGGACGAGCACCGCGAGCGAGCCGTGGCGAACATCGAGGGCCTGTTCGGGAAGATCCCGGACCAGCTCGAGCTCCGGGCCGGCGACGTGACGGAAGTCGGGGAGGGGACCGACCGGTACGACCGGTGCGTCCTCGACCTTCCCGAGCCGTGGGCCCCGCTCGGGGCCCTGCACCGTGTCCTCGAGCCCGGGGGAGTGATCTGCGCCTACCTCCCGACGACGATCCAGGTGCAGCAGCTGGTGCTCGCGCTCGCGCCGGCCGGGTTCCATCACGTCGAGACCTTCGAGGTGCTGCGGCGGAGCTGGCACGTGACCGAGCGGAGCGTCAGGCCCGACCACCGGATGGTGGGTCACACGGGCTTCCTCACCATCGCCCGGCGCCTGGCCGCGTGAGGTTCCTGCGAACTACCCGGAAGAAGGTCCTAAGCCTTCCAGCGCTTCGTGCCGTAGATACTTGCAGGACAGGGGCGAAGCCTCCACGGGGGCGTCGGTGACCCGGGATAGACTCCGGCCCTCGCCGGGAGGTAACCAGATGGCCGACCAGACGGAGCGGTACGAGCAGCAGGTCCACGAGCTGCAGTCGCAGGTCAAGTTCCTCGAGGAAGAGGTCGGCCTGCTGCGGCGGCGGGTCTCCAACGCGCCTCGTCAGGTCACGGTCCTCGAAGAGAAGCTCGTCGAGACCCGAGAGCAGCTCGCCCGCGCGATGGGGCAGAATCAGAAGCTCGCCGACGCCCTGCACGGCGAGAAGGACCGCATCGAGGCCTTGGCCGAGGAGGTCGAGAAGCTCAGCCAGCCGCCGGCCACCTACGGCGTGTACCTGCAGACGAACGACGACGGCTCCCTGGACGTGGTCACCGCCGGCCGCAAGATGCGGGTCCTGCCGGCTCCCGACCTCGACGTCGAGCACGTCGCCCCGGGCGCCCAGGTCGTGCTCAACGAGAGCCTCAACGTGGTCGAGATCCTCGACCCCGACCGCGCGGGTGAGGTCGTCAAGGTCAAGGACCGTCTGGGCGAAGACCGGGTCATCGTGATGGGCCATGGCGAAGAGCAACATGTCGCCTACCTTGCCGGGCCGTTGCTCGGGGCGCCGCCCAGGGCCGGCGACGCCCTGCTGTTCGACCCGCGCTCGGTCGTCGTGTCCGAGCTCCTGCCCCGCGAGGAGGTCGAGGAGCTCATCCTGGAGGAGATCCCCGACGTCGGCTACGACGACATCGGCGGGCTCGAGGGACAGATCGAGAACATCCGCGACGCCGTGGAGCTGCCGTTCCTGTATGCCGAGCTCTTCAATGAGCACCAGCTCGAGCCGCCGAAGGGGGTGCTGTTGTACGGCCCTCCGGGGTGCGGCAAGACGCTCATCGCGAAAGCCGTGGCGAAGTCCCTCGCCGACAAGGTGCGCGAGCGCACCGGCCGCGACGACGCGCGTTCGTACTTCCTGAACGTCAAGGGACCGGAGCTGCTCAACAAGTACGTCGGCGAGACCGAGCGGCAGATCCGCGAGATCTTCAAGCGTGCGAAGGAGCGGTCCGAGGAAGGCCTGCCCGTCATCGTCTTCTTCGACGAGATGGACTCGCTCTTCCGGACCCGTGGCACGGGGATCTCATCCGACGTCGAGTCCACGATCGTGCCGCAGCTCCTGTCGGAGCTCGACGGGGTCGAGACCCTCAAGAACGTCATCGTGATCGGCGCGTCCAACCGCGAGGATCTGATCGACCCCGCGATCTTGCGTCCCGGCCGCCTCGACGTGAAGATCAAGATCGAGCGCCCCGACGCGCCCCAGGCGATGCACATCATGTCGAAGTACCTGGACCCCTCGGTCCCGATCCACCCTGACGAGGTCGAGCGCCATAGCGGCGACGTGCAAACCGCGTGCCGGCGCATGATCGAGAAGACGGTAGACCGGATGTACGCGCCGAGCGACGAGAACCGGTTCCTCGAGGTCACGTACGCCAGCGGCGACAAAGAGATCCTGTTCTTCAAGGACTTCAACTCCGGCGCCATGGTCGAGAACATCGTGCGGCGCGCGAAGAAGGACGCCATCAAGCGCTTCCTGTCGAAGGGCGAGAAGGGCATCAAGGGCGAGGACCTGCAGCACGCGATCCGCGACGAGTTCAAAGAGAACGAGGACCTGCCCAACACGACCAACCCCGACGACTGGGCGCGGATCTCGGGCAAGAAGGGCGAGCGGATCGTCTACGTTCGAACGCTCCTGGGCCACGACGGCGACGGGCGGCAGGTCGAGCGCGTGAACGCAGGGCAGTACCTCTAGCCTCCGGCTCGGGGTAGAGTGCCCGCATGGCCATCCCGAAGGTCATCGGGACCGAGACCGAATACGGCATCGCGGCGGCCGGACAACCCGAGTTCAATCCGGTCCTGTCTTCCTCGATGCTCATCTCGTCCTTCGCCGGGGCGCTGCGTAGGATCCGATGGGACTACGAGGACGAGTCGCCGCTGCGTGACGCCCGAGGCTTCGAGCCCGCGCCGATGCGCGACGGGACCGACGAGGATCTCGGCCTCGCGAACGTGATCTTGCCGAACGGGGCGCGGTACTACGTCGACCACGCGCACCCCGAGTACTCCACGCCGGAGTGCCTGACGCCGCGCGACCTGGTGGTTCACGACAAGGCGGGGGAGCGGATCTTGGAACGCTCGCTCGGCGTGGTCGCGCAGGAGATCCCGTCGGCGCCGGCCCTGTCCATCTACAAGAACAACTCCGACGGCAAGGGCAACTCCTACGGGACGCACGAGAACTACCTGGTCGACCGAGCGGTCCCGTTCGGCGACATCGTGCGCGACCTGACCCCGTTCTTCGTCACCCGGCAGGTCTTCACGGGCGCCGGGAAGGTCGGGTTCGAAGCCCAGTGGGACGACCGAGGACGCCACGGCTACCAACTGACCCAGCGCGCGGATTTCTTCGAGACCGAGGTCGGGCTCGAGACCACGCTGAAGCGCCCCATCATCAACACCCGGGACGAGCCGCACGCCGACCCCGAGAAGTACCGCCGGCTGCACGTGATCGTAGGCGACGCCAACCTCTGCGAGGTCGCGACGTTCCTGAAGGTCGGCACCACGGGTATCGTGCTCAAGATGATCGAGGACGCGTTCCTGCCGGACCTCGTGATCGACAACCCGGTGGCGGCGTTGCACGCTGTTTCACGCGACGTCGGGCTCGGCACGGAGCTGAACCTGTCCGACGGCCGGCGGATGACCGCGCTGCAGATGCAGGGCGAGTACCTCGAGCTCGCCAGGAAGTACGTCGATCGCGAGGACGATACCCCCGAGAATCGCGAGGTCCTCGAGCGATGGGAGGCCGTCCTGATCGCGCTCGGGTCCGACCCCATGAGCCTTGCAGGGCAGCTCGACTGGGTCGCCAAGCGCCGCCTCGTCGAGGGGTACCGTGAGCGCGACGGGCTGAGTTGGGGCGACCCCAAGCTCCGGGCCATCGACCTGCAGTACCACGACGTGCGACGAGACCGGGGGCTGTACCACCGTCTCGAGCGCACCGGGAAGATCGAGCGACTGACGACGGATGACGAGGTCGAACGGGCCGTGATGAACCCGCCCGAGGACACCCGGGCGTACTTCCGCGGCCGCTGCATCGCCCGATTCCCCGAGGCCATCGCGGCGGCGTCTTGGGACTCCCTGATCCTCGACACCGGCGACGACGCGCTGCAGCGAGTCCCGATGCGCGAGCCGCTCCGTGGCACCCGGGCCCATGTCGAGGACCTGCTCGAAGCCGTGGAGGATGCCGCCGAGCTCGTGGCCAAGCTCCGAGACTGACCTGCCGTGTGAGCGGCCCGGGGTAGGATGGCGCCCGGGAAAGGAGCAGCCACGTGCCCGAGCAGGAACGGAAGCGGATCCAGAAGAAGGGCGGCGGCGATGGCGACGGGGCCGACGACGCCGGTCAGGTGACCTCGTCCGGCAAGGCCGCCGAGCTCAAGGACGAGATGGACGAGATCCTCGACGAGATCGACTCGGTGCTCGAGGAGAACGCCGAGGAGTTCGTGAAGTCCTACGTCCAGAAGGGCGGGCAGTGAGCGACCGGATCGAGCTGCCGGTCACCGGCGCGCCCTTCGGGGCCAGCCCTAGCTTCGTCGATCTGCTCCGCCGCGAGCGGCCCGAAGCGATGCCGGTGGCGCTCACGACGTCGCAGACCGAGGCATTGCGGATCCCCCACGGCACCACCGTGCTCGGGCTCAAGTACGCGGGCGGGATCGTGGTCGCCGGTGACCGCCGGGCGACGGCCGGCAATCAGATCGCCGATCCCAAGATGCGCAAGGTGTTCGCCGCGGACGACCACAGCGCTATCGCGATCGCCGGCGCCGCAGGGCAGGCCGTCGAGATGGTCAAGCTCTTCCAGCTCGAGCTCGAGCACTACGAGAAGATCACCGGTGACCGCCTGTCGCTCGAAGGCAAGGCGAACAGGCTCGCCCAGATGATCCGGGCCAACTTCCCGATGGCCCTGCAAGGCCTGATCGTCGTACCGATATTCGGGGGGTTCGACCTCCGCCGGAACGAAGGCCGGATCTTCTACTACGACGCCACCGGCGGACGCTGGGAGGAGGACGACTTCCAGACCACGGGCTCGGGGGGTCAGCCGGCGAAGAACTCGTTGAAGAAGCGCTGGAAAGCGGGGCTCTCCGAGGACGAGGCACTCCGCGTGGCGGTCGAGGCGTTGATCGACGCGGCCGAGGACGACGCGGCGACCGGCGGTCCCGACGCCGTGCGAGGGATCTGGCCGATCGTCATGACGGTGACCGCGACCGGTGCCGACGACGTGGACGAGGCCCGGGTCTCGATGGCCGTCGAGGCCGTCTTGGCGGAACGCGGTGCTCGATGAGCTTCATGCCGTACGTCGCACCCGAGCAGCTCATGAAGGACCGGTCCGAGTACGCGCACAAGGGCATAGCCCGCGGTCGTTCGGTGGTTGGGCTCGAGTACGCCGACGGCCTGTTGCTCCTCGCCGAGAACCCGAGCGCCACCCTGCACAAGATCAGCGAGGTCTACGACCGGATCGCGTTCGCGGGGGTCGGCAAGTACAGCGAGTTCGAGGAGCTCCGGATCGCAGGGATCCGGCTGGCCGACATGCGTGGCTATCAGTACGGGCGCGAGGACGTGAAGGCGCGTGACCTCGCGAACGCGTATTCGCAGGCCCTTTCAACCATATTCACCCAGCAGATGAAGCCCTACGAGATCGAGCTGCTGGTCGGCGAGGTCGACGACGAGGTGGGTGGGATCGCCATCTATCACGTCCTGTTCGACGGCTCGGTCTCCGACGAGAAGGCGTTCGTCGCGATGGGCGGGCACGCGGAGGAGCTGACCGACGCGTTGCGCGACCGCTTCGCCGAGGGCTGGGATCTGCCGACCGCCGTGCGGACGGCCGTCGAGGCCCTGGCAGCCACGCCCGAGCCCCGGACCCTCGACGCCGACCAGATCGAGGCCGGCGTGCTCGATCGCACGCGCGGGCAGCGGCGCACCTTCCGGCGGCTCACGATCGAAGAGATCGAGGCCGCGCTCGCCGGCTGAGCGTCCCGGCGTTCGTCGCGCCCGAGCATAGGCTGTCCCACGTGGACCGGCGGATCTTCGGGCTCGAGAACGAGTACGGGGTCACCTGCACCTTCCGCGGACAGCGCCGCCTATCCCCGGATGAGGTGGCCCGCTACCTGTTCCGGCGCGTGGTGCACTGGGGCCGGTCATCCAACGTGTTCCTCGAGAACGGTGCGCGATTGTACCTGGACGTCGGCTCGCACCCCGAGTACGCGACCCCCGAGTGCGACTCGGTGACGGAGCTGGTGGCGCACGACAAGGCGGGGGAGCGGATCCTGGAGCACCTCGTGGCCGCGGCCGAGCTCCGTCTTCACGAGGAGGGGATCTCCGGCGACGTTTACCTGTTCAAGAACAACACCGACTCGGCGGGGAACTCCTACGGGTGCCACGAGAACTACCTCGTGTCCCGCCAAGGTGAGTTCGCCCGGATGGCCGACGTCTTGATCCCCTTCTTCGTGACTCGGCAGATCTGGTGCGGCGCCGGGAAGGTGCTGCACGGGCCGCGCGGGGCGCAGTACTGCCTCGCGCAGCGCGCGGAGCACATCTGGGAAGGGGTGTCGAGCGCGACGACCCGCTCGCGCCCGATCATCAACACCCGCGACGAGCCGCACGCCGACGCCGAGCGGTACCGGCGCCTGCACGTGATCGTCGGCGATTCGAACATGAGCGAGTGGACGACCTTCATGAAGGTCGGGATCACCGACCTCATCCTTCGCATGGTCGAAGCGAACACCGTCATGCGCGACCTCTCGCTCGAGAACCCTATCCGCGCGATCCGCGAGATCAGCCACGACCTCACCTGCACACGGAAGGTCCGCCTGTCGAACGGGCGCGAGCTCTCGGCGCTCGAGGTCCAGACCGAGTACTTCGAGAAGACAGCGCGGTTCGTGGAGCGCCGCGGTGGCGACGAGACCTCGTCGCTGCTGCTTCGGGAGTGGGGCGACGCGCTCGAGGCCCTCCGCGAGGACGACCCGGGCCGGCTCGTGCGCAAGATCGACTGGGTGACGAAACGCGTGATGATCGAGCGGTACATGGCGAAGCATGACCTGCCGCTCGGATCACCGAAGGTGGCGTTGCTCGACCTCGCCTATCACGACGTCAACCGCTCGCGTGGGCTGTACTACCTGCTCGAGCGCGCGGGAAAGGTCGAGCGGGTGGTCAGCGAAGACGCCATCTCGGTCGCGACGCGGGAACCTCCGCAATCCACGCGCGCGAAGCTTCGCGGAGACTTCATCCGCCAGGCGAAGCTGAAGCGCCGCGACTACACGGTGGACTGGGTCCACCTGAAGCTCAACGACCAGGCCCAGCGCACCGTGCTGTGCAAGGACCCGTTCCGGCATACCGACGAGCGGGTCGAGCAGCTCATCGCTCATATGTGACGCTCAGTCCGCACGCCAACGGCGGTTCGCGGCCGCCAGGCGCCCGGCCAGGATACCCGCGGCCTGCATCCGCCGATGATCGACCCCGACCACCACGTCGGCGCTTGCCGTCCACCCCTCGGCGTCTCGTTCGAAGGTGATCACGCGGTTTTCCAAGGGCGGAACATGGCCCGTCTATGATGCCCGACGATGATGGCTCCCGCCGACGCGATCGACCCGCTCGAGCGCCTCCTGAACCTCGTGGCGCTGCTCCTGGACCGCGACCGGCCGATGACCTTCGAAGAGATCGCGGAGGCCATCGAGGGGTACCAAGGGGACAACAAGGACTCCGTCAAACGGAAATTCGAGCGCGACAAAGACGTCCTGCGCGAGTACGGCGTGCCCATCGAGCTCGTGGACACGGACGTGTGGGCCGCCGAGCTGGGGTACGTGATCCGCAGGGATGCCTACTACCTGCCCGAGATCGCGTTCACGCCCGAGGAGATCACCGCCCTGTTCGTCGCCGCCCAGAGCGGGACCGAGGCCACCGGGGCCTCGGCGGGGGTGCGCAAGCTGCTGTACGGCGCTGAGGGAGGCGTGCTGACCGGCGTCGGGGCGGGGCCGCTGGTCGTGGGCTCGGACGTGAGCGGCGAGCTCGTGAGCGCGGCCGCGAGCGCGGCGGCGGGGCGGCGGCGGATCCGTTGCGGCTACCGCAACGCGCAGGGGGTGGCGAAGGAGCGCGAGATCGACGCCTACGCCGTGGTGTGCCAGCGGGGTCGCTGGTACCTGGTCGGGCTCGACCACGAGCACGAGCAGGTCCGCGCGTTCCGCCTGTCGCGCTTCAGGACCGCGCTCGAGGACGTCGGCGAGGGCGGCGAGCCGCCGGAGGGCTTCGGGGCGGCGGCCCAGGTCCAGGCGGGTCCGTGGGCCGGCGAGAGCGACGAGCGGGCGGAGGTGGCGTTCGCGC
>CAZZND010000006.1:38511-39742 GCA_964655465.1 uncultured Actinomycetes bacterium | reverse complement strand
CGGCTTGCGAGCCGCGGTCTTCTTGCGCGCCGTCGCCTTCTTGGCGGCGGGCTTCTTGCGCGCGGTCGCCTTCTTGCGCGCGGTCGCCTTCTTGCGCGCGGTCGCCTTCTTGGCGGCGGGCTTCCTGCGCGCCGCCGTCTTCTTGCGTGCGGCCGGCTTGCGAGCCGCGGTCTTCTTGCGTGCCGTCGCCTTCTTGGCGGCGGGCTTACGAGCGGCGGTCTTCTTGCGGGCCGCCGTCTTCTTGGCTGCTGCCATGCTGCCCCCTTCCCTTTCCTGGTTGCTCGCTCGGGTCGATCTCAGGACGCCATCCGCTTCAGGCGCCGACGCTCACGCTCGCTCATACCGCCCCACACGCCGTATCGCTCGTCGCGCCGCAAGGCGTAGTTGAGGCATTCGATACGAACCGAGCATTCGCTGCAGATCCGCTTGGCCTCCCTCGATGAGCCTCCCTTCTCGGGGAAGAAGACCTCCGGGTCGTAGTCACGGCACCTCGCTCGCTCTTGCCAAGGGATGTAGTGGTGCATCTCTTCGCTCCCCCCGAAATCACATCGGTGTGATTCTGAAGGAAAGATGCCCCTGGTGACAAGAGGTCGTCCAAGGAAATCTCCTGCCTCATCCCTCGTCCGTCTGCACCATCGTGGGAGGCATGCGCGACCGATGCAAGCCTGTGCGACAGGAAATACGGTGGTCAACCTGGTTGACGGAAATCGTCAACCAGATCGACCATCGTCGACGTTCAGACGCGCACGACGTGGTCGTAGGTGGTCGTTCGCACGGCAGGGACACGCCCGATCGCGCGGATCGCGTCGTCGAAACCGGCGGGTGTCATCTCGATGCCCCATTCCGCGCCAGCCATCCGGCTTATCGTCTCTTCCATCAGCGTGCCGCCGAAATCGTTCGCGCCGGCCTCGAGGATCCTCTGACATGCGTCGACGCCGAGCTTGACCCACGACACCTGAACGTTGTCGATAAGCCCGTCGAACATGATCCGAGCGACCGCGTGCATGCGCAACGACTCCTCCGTGCTCGCGCCCGCGCGGGCCTTCCCCGCGAGATAGATCGGGGCGTTGCGGTGGACGAACGGCAGCGGCACGAACTCTGTGAAACCGCCCGTGTCGCGTTGGATCCGAGCGAGGCGGTGCATATGAGCGACCCAGTGGGGTGGCGCGTCGACGTGGCCGAACATGATCGTGCTCGAACTGCGGATGCCCAGACCGTGCGCTGTTCGCAC
>CAZZND010000006.1:24271-38487 GCA_964655465.1 uncultured Actinomycetes bacterium | reverse complement strand
ATTCGTCGGCCGGGAGCTTGCCCTTCGTGAGGGTCCAGCGGACGTCGTCGTCGAGGATCTCGGCGGCCGTACCGGGGATGGTGCCCAACCCGTGGGCCTTCGCCTCCTCGAGGAACTCGCCGTAGGAGATGCCCAGGCGCGTAGCCCCGTTGAGGACCTCCATCGGGCTGAAGGCGTGGATGTGCATGCCGGGCACCCGAGCCCTCACGGCATCGAGGAGGTCGAAATAGAAGGTGCCCGGCAGGTCGGGGTGGATCCCGCCCTGCATGCAGACCTCGGTGGCGCCCTTGAGCCAGGCTTCCTCCGCCCGATCCGCCACCTCGGTCAAGGTCAGCGTGTAGGACTCGGGGTCCACTTCGCGTTGCGCGAACGCGCAGAAACGGCACCCGACGTAGCACACGTTCGTGAAGTTGATGTTCCGGTTGACGACGTAGGTGACCTCGGCGCCGACGGCCTCGGCGCGCAGGTCATCGGCGGCACGACACAGGGCCTCGAGAGACGCGCCCTCGGCGCGGAACAGGGTGAGCGCGTCGTCGTCGCTGATCTCACGGTGCGCCGCGGCCTTCACGAGGACGTCGCGCACCTGCGCGTCGACGCGCTTGGGCGCGACGCGATCGGCCGCCCAAGCGCGCGTGACCTCGTTCTCGATCTGGTCGAAGGATCCGTACACGGCGTCGGCGTCGGCGCGGAGGCCGGCACCGTCAGCCTTCGCGAACGTCAGATCGATCGTGCGGGGCTTCCAGCCGACGTCGGGGTCCTGCCACGCGATCGGCACGGGGCGCTGCCCCTCGATCGCCCAGCCGTCGGGTCCGAGCAGCGCGGTGACGGGTCCGCGCATCTTGCCGGCGATCCACTGATCAGGCTCGGCCGCGTAGCGCGGGTAGACGGCGAGGCGCTCGCGGAGGACGAGGCCTCGTGCGGCCGTGGTCGCCGCGAGCGCCTCGATCTGGGGCCAGGGCCGTTCGGGGTTCACGTGATCGGGGGTGATCGGCGAGACGCCGCCCCAATCGTTGATGCCGGCGTCGAGCAGACGCAGACGTTGCTCAGGGTCGGAAAGGTTCGGCGGGGCCTGCAGGCTCACGTGGGGGCCGAGGACGACGCGCGCCGTCGCCACGGCAGCGAGGAACTCCTCGTCGCCGGGCTCGGGCGCCTCGTGCATGACCGTGCGCGGCTTCGCGCGGAAGTTCTGAACGATCACCTCCTGCACGTGGTGGTAGCGCCGATGGAGGTCGCGGATCGCGAACAGGCTCTCGGCGCGCTCCCGGGCGGTCTCGCCGATCCCCACGAGGATGCCCGTCGTGAACGGCACCGCGAGCCGCCCCGCGTCCTCGATCGTGCGCAGCCGGACCGCGGGCACCTTGTCCGGCGAGCCGGCGTGGGCCATCCCCGGCTCGGACAGGCGCGGGGACGACGTCTCGAGCATCATCCCCATCGACGCGCTCACGTGTTTCAGGCGCGCCATCTCGGCGTAGCTCATGACGCCGGGGTTCAGGTGCGGGAGCAGCCCCGTCTCCTCGATCACCATGACCGAGATCGCCCGCACGTAGTCGAGCGTGCTCGCGTACCCTCGCTCAGCGAGCCATCGGGCGGCTTCCGGGTAGCGGTCCTCGGGGCGGTCCCCCAGGGTGAACAGTGCTTCCTTGCACCCCGCGTCACGACCGGAGGACGCGATCTCGAGGACCTCCTCGGTCGTGAGGAACGGCGCGTCGAGGCGTGCCGGGGGCTTCGCGAACGTGCAGTAGTGGCACCGGTCCCGGCACAGCATGGTGAGGGGCACGAACACCTTGCGCGAGTACGTCACCGTGGTGCCCCAGCCGAGGTCGCGTAGATCCCCCGCGATGGTCATCAGACGGTCCAGATCATCACCGCGCGCCTCGAGCAGCGAGGCCGCTTCCGCGATCGAGAGAGTCCTGCCGTGCTCGGCCCGAGCCACCGCTCGGCCGATCGCGTGCGGGGTCGCAGGGGTCCCGTCGGCCATGGTTCGCGAGCGTACCACCGCCCTCGTGAACGCTTGTCGGTCCCGCGCGGCGCCCCGACACTATGCGGATGGACCGGTCCGCATGAAGGTCGCCGCGCTCGCCGGCGGGGTCGGCGCGGGCAAGTTCCTGCGCGGGCTGGCGCGGGTCGTGTCCGGCCCCGACCTCACCGCGATCGTGAACGTCGCCGACGACGTCGAGATCCACGGCCTCCACGTCTCGCCCGATCCCGACTCGGTCACCTACTGGCTGGGCGACGTGTTCGACCGCGAGCGCGGGTGGGGGCGGCGCGGCGAGACGTTCCGGGCCACCACCGAGCTGGCGTCGCTCGGTGCGGACGATGCGTGGTTCGGTCTCGGCGACCTCGACATGGCGACGCATCTGTTCCGGACCGATCGTCTCGCGCAGGGGTGGACCCTGTCGCAGGTCACCCACGCGGTCGCGGAACGGTTCGGCGTGTCGACGCGCCTGCTCCCGGCGAGCGAGGACCCCATCCGGACCCGGATCGACGTGACCGATGAGACGGGCGCACCCCTCGACCTGCACTTCCAGGAGTACTGGGTGAAGCGGCGGGCCGCGGACCCGGTCGTGGGTGTGCGGTACGCCGGGGCCGGCGACGCCTCGCCTGCCCCGGGCGTGCTCGACGCGATCGCCGATGCCGACGTCGTGGTGTTCTGCCCGTCGAACCCCGTCGTCTCGATCGGACCGATCCTCGCGATCCCGGGGATCCGTGACGCGGTGACGGCGCGTCGCGAGGCCACGGTGGGCGTGAGCGGGATCGTCGGCGGGGCGCCGGTCTCCGGCATGGCCGACAAGCTCATGCCGGCCGCCGGCATCGAGGTGAGCGCGGCAGGTGTGGCCGCCCACTACCGCGGGATGCTCGCGGCCTGGCTGATGGACACCCGCGACGCCGCCATGCGCGGCGAGGTCGAAGCGATGGGGATCCGGTGCGGGCTCACCGACACCGTGATGACCGACGACGACCGGGCCGAAGCGGTGGCGCGCGCGGCGCTGGAGCTCGTGTCGTGACCCTGACCATCGAACCCGTCGAGGGGCTCCCCGAGATCGCTCCGGGCGACGACCTCGCCGGCCTGCTGAGGGACGCGCTCGGTGCAGCCGGTGCGCGGGAGGGCGATGTCGTCGTCGTGACCCAGAAGATCGTGTCGAAGGCGGAGGGCCGGATCGTGCCGGGCGCCGATCACGACGCCGCGGTGGCCGCCGAGACGGCGCGCGTCGTCGCGCGCCGTGGCGACCTCGTCATCACCGAGACGCGTCACGGGTTCGTCTGCGCGAATGCGGGCGTGGACGCCTCCAACGTCGAACCGGGGCTGCTGACCTTGCTGCCGGCCGATCCCGACGCGAGCGCCGCGGCGCTCCGCGACTCGCTCGCGGCCGCGTTCGGGTTGGACCGCCTGGGGGTCGTGATCACCGACACCTTCGGCAGGCCGTGGCGCGAGGGCCTCGTCGATGTCGCGATCGGGGTGGCCGGCATGCCGGCCGTCGTCGACCTCCGCGGCGGTGCCGATCACCACGGGCGCGAGCTCGAGGCGACGATCGTCGCGCTCGCCGATCAGGTGGCCGCGGCCGCCGGCGCCGTCATGGGCAAGGACGCGCGCGTCCCGGTGGCGCTCGCGCGGGGCCTGACGTGGGACGGCGCCGGCGGCCGCGGTGCGGACCTGGTGCGCGCCGCCGAGGACGACCTGTTCCGGGAGTCACCGCTGCAGGCGCTGCACGCGCGGCGGACCATACGCTCGTTCGGGGCGGGGGCGGTGCCTCGCTCGGTGATCGAGGAGGCCGTGACGGCCGCGTGCACCGCGCCGGCCCCGCACCACACGCGGCCCTGGGCCTTCGTCGCGCTGGACGAGCCGCCGGCCAAACGCGCCCTGCTCGCGGCGATCGCGTCAGCGTGGCGGGAGGACCTCCGAGGCGACGGAACACCCGCGGACGTGATCGAGCGCCGGGTCGCCCGTAGCGACGAGGTGCTCGGCGCCGCTCCGACCCTGATCGTGCCGTTCGTCCGCTTCGACGGCGCCCACCCCTACCCCGACGACGAGCGCGGGGGGGCCGAACGAGAGATGTTCCTGCTGTCGGGCGGCGCCGCGATCCAGAACCTGCTCCTCGGGCTGCACGCGCAGGGTTACGCGGGCTGCTGGATCTCATCGACGCTGTTCTGTCAGGAGGAGACCCGCGCCGCCCTCGGCATGGGCGAGGGCTGGTACGCGCTCGGGACGGTCGCCTGTGGCCGGGCTCCGGAGGGCGGGGCCGCTCCGCGGCCCCGCCCTCCGATCGAGCTCGACGGGTTCCTGTCGTGGCTCTAGGCGCTGGTCCTAAGCGAGCAACCCCCGGACGAAGTACCCGACGAAAAGCACGGACACCAGGTACATGAGCAGGTGCACGTCGCGGGCCTTGCCCTGCAGGACCTTGATAACGGTGTACGAGACGAAGCCCGCCGCGACACCGTTCGTGATCGAGTAGGTGAACGGCATCAGGGTCATCGTCAGGAGCGCCGGGATCCCGATCGCGGGGTCCTTCCAGTCGATCTCGCCGACGCTCTTCATCATGAAGTAGCCGACGATCACAAGGATCGGCGCCGTCGCCTCGGGAGGCACGATCCCCGCGATCGGCGAGAAGAACATCGACAGCAGGAACAGCACTCCGACGACGACGACGGCGAGCCCGGTGCGTCCCCCTTCGCCGATGCCCGACCCCGACTCGATGAACGTCGTGTTCGAGGACGCGGAGACAGCGCCGCCGGCCGCGGCCGCGAGACCGTCGACCAGCAGCACGTTGCGGATACCCGGGAGCTTGCCGTCACGATCGAGCAGCCCAGCCTCGGCGCCCAGCCCTACGGCCGTGCCCATCGTGTCGAAGAAGTCCGACAGCATGACGGACACGATCGCCGCGGTCGCGGTCCAGAAGCCCAGCACGCCGAACACGCCGAAGCTGAAGTTGCCGACGAGGGCGAAGTCGGGCGTGTCCACGATCGAGCCCGGCCACTGCGCGATCCCGGGGGCGACGACATCCCAGATCGCCTCGCTCCCCCAGCCGTAGTTCAGGATGCCAGCGAACACGGTCCCGGCCGCGATCCCCATCAGCAGCCCGCCCCGGACCTTCCGCGCGACGAGCGCGCCGGTGAGCCCGAGGGTGACCAGGAACACGAGCACACGGAGCGTCGTCAGGTCGGGGTTGATGGCGACGACCGTGCCGGCCCCTGCGACGACGATGCCGCCGTTGACGAACCCGATGATGGCCAGGAACAGGCCGATGCCGATGCCGATCGCCCGCTTCAGGTCCATGGGGATCGCGTTCATGATCGCCTCGCGCGCGCCGGTCAGCACGAGCGCCGAGATGACGAGGCCCTCGATCACGATCACGCCCATGGCCTGCGGCCAGGTCAGGCCTAGGGTTCCGACCAGCGTGAAGGCGACGAAGGCGTTCAGCCCGAGTCCCGCCGCGATGGCGAACGGGTACCGCCCGATCACCCCCATCAGGATCGTCATCACGCCGGCCGCGAGAGCGGTCACGGTGAGGACCTGCGGGAACGCGAGCGAGGTCCCCTGGTTGTCCGTGACGGCGCCGAGGATGGCGGGGTTCAGGAACAGGATGTAGGCCATCGTCAGCCAGGTCGTCAGTCCGGCCAGCAGCTCGATCCGCACGGTCGAGCCGCGCTCGGAGATCTTGAAGTAGCGATCGAGGCCGCTCTGCGGCGCTTCAGGGACGGACACGACCTGATCAGGCTCGGTCTTCGCCATAGCTCTCCTCTCGACGAGCCGGGGCGGGCACCCGGCGACTCGGGGGAAGGCAGCGCGAGCATAGGAACGTCATATCCGCGGTGCAAGCCGGTCCCTGGGCAACCCCCGAGCGTCCGTTACCCTTGTGGGACTTCCGGACACGATCGAAGGAGCGAACATCCGTGAGCACGGGCGAACGCGTGACGAAGGCGGAGCGCAAGGAGGAGGCCCGCCTGGAGCGTGAGGCCATCCATCGCCAGATGGCCAAGAGGCGCCGCACACGGACCGTGGTCCTCGTCCTGGCCGTGGTGGCAGCGGTCGTCGCCATCGGCGCGGCCGTGCTGTCCTCGAGCGGCAAGGACGATCAAGCCTCGGGCACGCCCAGCGGCCTGCCGGGGATGATGACCTCCACTGCCCCGTGGGGCCCCAACACCGACGACCTGGGCGCGAGGCTGTCGGCGCTCGGTCTGCCGGGGGTGAGCGAGGAGATCTTGCACCACCACACCCGGCTCGAGATCTACGTGAACGGCCAGCCCGTCGAGGTGCCGGCGAACATCGGGTGGAACGAGCCGGCGCGGGTGGTCTCGCCGCTGCACACGCACGACACCTCGGGCACGGTCCACACCGAGTCCGACGACCCGAACTTCACAACCGACCTGGGCACGCTGTTCGACGTGTGGGGCCTGCGCCTCGCCGAGGACTGCCTCGGCGCGTACTGCACCGAGGGCAACAAGCAGGTGCGGGTGTTCGTCGACGGCGAGCCGGTCGAGGGCGATCCTCGGGACGTCCCGGTCGACGATCTGTCGGTGGTCGTCGTCGCGTACGGCACGCCCGACGAGCTGCCCGACCCGGTCCCCTCGTCGTTCGTCCCCGAGGGCTGACCGTACCCGTGGCCAACAGGAAGCGGAAGACCAACCGGCCCTACGGCGGGCAGGGGCCGACGAAGCCGGGCGGTGCGAACGAGGCCCGCCGCGAGCGCAAGGAACAGGCGCGGGCCTCGCGCGAGGCCGAGCGCAAGCGGCAGGCGCGGCGTGGGACCGCCCGCCGTCTCCTCACCATCGGCGTGATCGTGGTGGTCGGGTACGGCGCCATCTACCTCATCGGCCGCGCGGCCTCACCCGCCGCGCTGTCCGACGCCGCCGTCGCCGCGGCCGAGTCCGCGGGGTGCACCTCGCTCGAGCGCCCCGAGACGAGCGCGCCCGGGGGACAGCACCTCGACGAGGGCGAGCGCTTCACCTACACCGACCTTCCCGGGACCTCGGGGCCGCACGCGCCCGGGGGGTTGCCCCCCAAGCCTCGCGTCTACACCGAACCACAGGAGGAGACCCGAGCCGTGCACACGCTCGAGCACGGGTCCGTGATCGTGTACTACCGCCCGCCGGGTGACGGGGGGGTCTCCCAAGAGGTGATCGAGCGCCTGTCGGACACGGTGGAGGGCGAACGGGCGACCTATCTGATGCCCTACCCCGGCCTGCCCGAGGGCCAGGCGCTCGCGTACACGGCGTGGAACCAGCGCATGCTCTGCCCAGCAGGGACGACGGCCGATCAGGCGGCGACGATCGCGTCGGGGTTCGCCGCGTCGTTCGCCTGCACGTCCAACTCCCCGGAGCCGAAGAACGGTGACGGCTGCTGAGCCGACGACCCTCGGTCAGCGCGTGACCGTGCACGCCTCGCCAGCCGGGCACGCGATGGTTCCGTGCTCGAAGCGGGCCTTGTCACCGCCGCCGGTCACGGGCTCCACGCGGGTGAGTGGGGATCCGAGCGCACCGGTCGCCCCACCCTCGTCGACATAGGCCGTGAGCACGCGACCCCACAGGGCGTGGGCCCCGATGCCCGCCTTCCAGTAGATGCGCCCCCCGGTCAGGTCGACCCGCTTGCAGTCCGTGCAACCAGCCCGAGCCCTCCCGAACGTGACCGGCTCGCGCAGCGGGAGCCCGAGGACCCCCTGCCCCGCGCCGACCGACCGGTACTCGTCGTCGATCGAACCGCGAAGCCAGACCACCACCAACCGATCGACGTTGCGGTAGAGCCCGCCGTCCTCGAAGAGCTGCTGCGCGCCGCCGGGCACCTTGCGCTGGGCCGAGGTGGCGAGACCCGGCGCGCACCCGAGCCGGTCGTAGCGCTCGCGGATCGGCCCGGCGATGTTGCGGTCGGCGTTGACCCAGACACGCGTGTCCGGCAGACCGAGCGCCGCGCGGAGCTCGGACCCTTCGATCGCTGCGCTGCCGTTCGCTCCGACCGCGCGGATCGTGATGACGCGCCCCGACTCACCACGCTCGGCCCCCGACAACGACCGGATCGTGCCGATATCGCCGGTGTACGGCGCGATCCTGGACGTCAGGCTGGCCTCGTCGAACGTGCGATCCCAGTCCGTCCACGAGTTCGCGTTCGTCGACTCGCCCGGGTCACAGACCCCCCGGAGCCAGGGGATCGCGTAGGCGGGGTTGCCCTCGTGCCACACGTCCTCGACGTCCTCGGAGTGCCCGCCGTCCGACGAGGCGTAGAACGCCTGGATGACCTCGCCGTCGTAGGTCACGGCGCGGCCGGACGTGTCGTCTACCGCCGCGACCCACCGCTCGCCGTCGACCCCCGACTCCTTCGACCACCCGACGTAGACCTGATCGACCGTGCCGTCGGTCAGGTGACAGTCGCAGGAACGGCGCAGGCCTCGCCGCATCAGAACCACCGCGTAGCTCCGCGCCGCGACGACTTGGGCGCGCAGCGCCGCAGCCGGCCAGGACGATGGCACCTCTCCGAGCCCGTACAGATACTCGTCGAGCCCGAGCCGGGCGATCAGACGGAGCTGACAGCCGTCTCCGCAGCCGTAGACCTGCGCCTCGATCGTGCCTCGCCCGTAGGAGCCATCGCCGGAGTCGCCAGCCTCGGGGATCACGACCCGCGCGCCGAGAGACTCGTACGCGAGGACGAGAGGCCGTGACGGGCTCCCCCATCGCCGATCCCCCACGAGCGCCCCGTGGGCGTCGCGGACCGCGATCTCACTCGAGCCGGGCTCGAGGGTCCAGGTGTCCCCACTCCTTATCTCGCCGACGAGAACGGCTCCGGCCGGCTCCCCTTCCCAGATCTCCACCCGGCCCCCCTCGGCCGTGATGTGGATCAGGTCGCGGTCGTCGGTGAGGCCGACGCGCCCCCGGGCCGGGAGCGCGGGCGAGCGGACCTCGGTGCCTTGATAGAAGTGCGTGAGGATCCGGGTGAACGACCAGCCCATCTTCGCCAAGCCGTAAGCACCCCACTGCGACATCCCGAGGCCGTGCCCGTTACCGCTGCCGTGGAACGTGAACGAGGAAGCTGCGGTCGCCGGCGCGGCGACCGCCGCCGGCAGCAGGGACGCGGCCACGACCACGACCACGAACGCTCTCGCCTTCCACGATGTCATCGATCCAACGACCATCCCCCGGTGGCCAGCCCACCGTCACCCTCTCATCGGCGAAGGGTGGTCCCGCATTGAGGCGGGACCAAGGTCGGGGGCACGGGTCGGTCGAGCTACGACACGGTGGTGCCGGCGGAGACCCGCGCGCCCTCGAGCACGAGGCCGTCGGGAACGACGGCGCCCTCCCCCAGCACGCTCTCGCTGACCCGTGCGCCGGCGCCGACGCGCGCGTCCGGCCCGAGGATGCTGGCCCGTACGCGCGCGCCAGCGCCGATGGATGACCCTGGGTGCAGCACGCTGCCCGCGACGTCGGCGCCCGGGCCGATCCGTGCCCGGTCCCCCACGGCCACGTCGCGGGAGAGGATCGCGTCGTCCGCCACGTCGGCACCCGGGTGGATCCACGGCGAGGGGTACGAAACCCCGCGGACCGCGCCCGCCAGCAGGTCGGCGTGCGCCTGGAGGTACTTCTCGGGCGTACCGAGATCGATCCAGTAGGCGGGCGCGACGAACCCGACCACCCGGTGCCCGGCATCGATCACCGCCGGGAAGATCTCGCGTTCGATCGAGATGGAACGGTCTGAGGTCCAGGCACCGAGGGCCGCGGGGTCGAGCAGGTATGTGCCCGCGTTCACGTCGCCGGGCACGGGATCCTCCGGTTTCTCACGGAACGCGAGGACCCGGCCGTCATCGCCGGTCTCGACGAGCCCGAACGCGCGTGCGTCCTCGACGTGGTGCAAGGCGATCGTCACCGCGGCCTCCTTCGCGCGGTGGAACGCGTACATCGCGGTCAGGTCCAGGTCCGTGAGGATGTCGCCGTTCAACGCGAAGAACGGCTCGTCGCCGAGCGTCTCGAGCGCGTGGATGATCGCACCGCCGGTGCCGAGCGGCTCGCGCTCGGTGATCCATGTGATCGCCGGATCGCCCCGGCGCGCCTCGATGAACGGGTGGAAGGTCTCCTCGAGGTAGGGCGAGGACAGGACCACCTCGTGGGCACCGTGGCGCGCGAGATGGTCGAGCACGTGGTCGAGGCCCGGCCGATCCACCAACGGGATCAGCGGCTTGGGGGTGGTCTCGGTGAGCGGGCGGAGGCGTGTGCCCTCGCCCCCCACGAGCACGACGGCCTTCATCGAGAGCGCACCCGTTCGACGACCCACGCGAGCTCGGCCCGGACGCGCAACGCCACCCATGCGAACGGCAGGGTGGCGCGCCACCACCCCCTCGCCCGGTGCTTGGCGTAGTAGCGGTACAGGCTCGTCGAATGCATCACGACGACGCGGTGCGGCCGTCGCCGTCCCCCGGTCGACACGCCGATCCCGTGGATGATCTCGACCGCCGGCGTGAACCGCACCGTCCAGCCCGCGTCGTGCAGCCGGGCGGAGATGTCGAGCTCTTCGGCGTAGAGGGGGAACGCCTCGTCGAAGCCGCCGACCTCATCGAACGCTGCCCGAGGCATGAGCATGCAGCATCCGCTCACCCAGTCGACGTCGCGTGGCGTGCTCCGGTCCCACCCGCCCATCTCGATGCGGCGCGTGAACCGGTTGTCGCGGGTGAACGGGGTGATGAACGCATGCCCGAGCGCGTCGACCACGCTCGGGAACGTCCGACCGCTCGCGTACACCGTCCCGTCGGTGTTGCGGACCATCGGGCCGACGATCCCCGCGCGCGTCGCGGCCGCGGCCTCGGCCACGTAGCCGGCGAGCGTGCCGTGCCACCACTCGGTGTCCGGGTTGAGGAACAGCAGCCACGACGCGCGGGTCAGGGCGGCGCCTTGGTTCCAGGCCGGTGAGAGGTAGACGTTTCGAGGGTTGCGGACGAGCCGCACGCCGTCACGGCGCGCGGCCGCCCACTCGGAACCGTCGCGCGATGCGTTGTCCACGACCACGACCTCGGTCGGCAGGCCTCCGCGGTGCGCCTCGAGGCTATCGAGGCACCGCGCGAGCCATGGGCCCGAGTCGTAGTTGACGATGATCACCGCGAGATCGGGGTCGACCGCGACGCTCATGCGCCCCCACGAGCGACCAGCACGATCCCGCTCATGATCAAGGCGACGCCCGCCCAACGGGCGGGCGGGATGGCCTCGTGGAACACGAAACGGCCCGCCAGCACGATCAGCAAGTAGGACAGCGACGCGAACGGGTAGGCGAACGAGAGCGACACGCGCGACAGGACGAAGAGCCAGGCCAGGGCCGAGAAACCGAAGAGCACGAGCCCCAGCCACACCACCGGGTTCGACGCGATCGCCTTCAGCGACGACATGGTGAGAGAGGCGGTCCCCGAGGCCTCGGTCACCTGGTTCATGCCGGCCTTCAGGGCGATCTGCGCGACAGCAGCCAGGCATACGGACAGCAGGATCAACGGGATGAGCATGGGCAGTCGGGTCTCCTTCGTGGTGACCGGCGCAGGGTCGGCGGGGGCGCTCACGGCGCCACCACCTCGACCTCGACCGGCATGAAGAACTGATCGCGTCGTCCCTCGAGGCGATGGACCTCGAACGAGTAGCGCTGGTCCTGGACGTGGTAGACGCGCTGGTTGTCACGGGAGTGCACCCCGACCGTGATCCAGTACTTGCCGCCCGTGAACGGGAGCGGGCCCATCCGGAACCGCAAGGTCTGCGGACCGCTGAACGTCTCGAGCGATAGCTGCTCGCGCGCGGTGTCCGCGCCGAACACGAAGTTGTTCGTGCCGTCGTGCAGCGCGACCGACACGACGGGGTCCTCGACGGGGCGATGCCCCTCGAGGTTGACCTCGAGCACGAGGACGTCACCGGGGCGAAACGGACCTTCGACGGCCTCATCGTCGCGGAGCAGTCGGGTCGAGACGATCTCGATCTCTTTCGACCCCTCTTCGTGGGCGAACTCGAGATGCTGCTTGAGGATCGTCATCCGCAACTCGCGGACGACGACGTCGGGGTCGCCCGTCGCGTGCACGACGCCGTGATCGAGCATCACGGCTTGGGTGCAGAACTGGCGGACGAGGTCGAGCGCGTGCGTCACGAGGACGATGGTTCGGCCTTCGCGCTGGAAGGTGCGGATGCGGTCGAGGCAGCGTGCCTGGAACGCCTCGTCACCCACGGCGAGGACCTCGTCGATCAGCACGACCTCGGGGTCGACGTGGACCGCGCACGCGAAGCCGAGCCGCACCAGCATCCCCGAGGAGTAGAACTTGACCGCCGTCCCCATGAAGTCCTCGAGCTCGGCGAACGCAACGATGTCGTCGTACACGCGGTCGGTGTCCTTGCGCGACAGGCCCAGGAACGCCGCGTTCAGGTACACGTTCTCCCGTCCCGTGAGCTCCTGGTGGAACCCGGCCCCCAACTCGAGCAGACCGGCGAGCCGGCCCCGCAGCCGCACGACGCCATCGGAGGGGCGCAGGATGCCCGCGATCACCTTCAGCATGGTGCTCTTGCCCGAGCCGTTGTGCCCGATGAGCGCCAGCGCCTCACCACCTTTGACCTGGAACGACACGTCGCGGAGCGCCCAGAAGTCGTCGGCGCGCACCCTGCCCGACAGCAGCCGCTGCTTCAGCGACGACGGCTTCTCGCGATAGATGCGGAAGCGCTTCGAGACGTCGGCGACCTCGATCGAGCCCGGCATCTACAGCTCCTCGGCGAAGTCGCCGGACAGCCGGAAGAACAGGTGCCAGGTCCCGTAGAGCAGCAGCAGCGACAGCGCGATGACCACACCCAGACCGAGCGCCAGCTCGCCCGACGAGAGCGGCGCAAGCACCTCGCTCGCGTTCGGCGAGTGGTACAGGGCGCCTTGGAAGCCGAACACGATCCAGGCCATCGGGTTCAGCAGGAACGCGTACCAGATCCATGGACTGCCGCCGGCGAACTCGACCAGGTTGTCGTTGACCGCCCCCGCCGCGTACACGATGGGCGTGAGCCAGAACCACACGAGCAGCCCGAGCCCGATGAGGTGCTGCACGTCGCGGTAGCGAACGTTCAGCGCCGAGACCCAGAAAGCCACCGCCACGCTGAAGACCAGGAGCGCGACGAACGCGATCGGGTACAGCCACACGACCGCGATCGAGAAGCCGTAGCCGAAGACCATGATGAAGGCGAAGAACACCGCCGACTGCAGCACGAAGTCAACGAGCGCCACGCCCACGGTGGCCAGCGGCAAGATCTCGCGCGGGAAGTAGACCTTCTTCACGAGGTTCGCGTTCGAGACCACCGACGTCGAGCCGTTCGACAACGCGACCGAGAACAGGTTCCAACCCAGCAGACCGGCGAGCAGGAACACGGGGTAGTCCTGGACGCCGCTGCGGAGCACCTTCGCGACGAAGGTGAACACCGCGAGGAACACGACCGGGTTGAGCAGCGACCAGATGGTGCCCAGCACCGAGGCCGTGTACTTGACCTTGAGCTCCTTGCGGACCAGGTTGAACAAGATCTCGCGCGTGGCCGCGAGCTCGCGGATGCGGGCGCCGATGCGCAGCCGAGGTGGCTCGGACGTGCGTTCGATGAGTTCGCTGGCGGCGATCGTGGCGCTCCTTCGCTGGCAAGCCGAGATGGCGGGTATGCAGACGAACCCGCTGGTCAGGGCGAGTCTAGCAACGAGGTCCCGGGCGGTTCGGGACGCTCCTGTGGCGTTCCCGCGAAACTCGTGAGCGCGCGGGCGTACCGCAGGAAGTACCCGGCCTCGAGGTACTCCTCGTCGACGCCCAGGTCGGCGAGCGCGCCGGCCCAGCGGTCCATGGCGGGACCGACGGGGTCGCGCGCCGTCAGCACGCAGGCCTCCAGCGCCGCCGCGAAGGCGACCGGCCCGCGGCGACGCTCCTGTTCGACGAAGGCGCCGGCCGCCGCGCCGAGGGCGGCCCGACGGTCCGAGTCATCCAGGAGACCGTGCACCACCCGGGCAACCTCGGCCGCTTCCGGCGAGGGCTGCAAGAGCACGGCGGCATCGGACGGTGCCCCTGGCGTGATCGAGTCCACGGTCGTCACCACCGCCCGCCCCCCCTGCAGACACCGCAGAAGCCCGAGGCTCACGTCGACGTGATGCGGACGTCGCAGGTCGACGATGAGGTCGGCGGCGGCGAGCCACGCCAGAAGATCGGCCAACGGCAGATCGTGCTGCACGTGCAGCCGCGCGCCAAGCGTTCCGAGGTGGCGGGCCGGCA
>CAZZND010000006.1:23300-24261 GCA_964655465.1 uncultured Actinomycetes bacterium | reverse complement strand
AGCCGGTCCCCGAGCCCCGCGCCGGCACCGAGGCCGAGCGTGTCGCGGCCCGGATCGGCCATCCCGACCAGCGCAACGTGCACGTCGGGAGCCATCGAGGCGGCGGCGCTCAGCACGTGCTCGATATCGGCGGCTTCGGCGCGATCGGTCGGCGCGACGATCAGGTGACGGCAACCGGCGAGCCGGTCCCGCAGGGCCGTCGCCGTCGCCGCCGCGCTCGCCACATCGGCCGAGGCGTCCACCGCGGGCGGCGCGACCACGTAGGCCGGGGTCCGGCATCCGATCGCCTCGAGGTAGGCGCGCCCGGCGTCGGCGAACACCACGATGCCGCGCGCCCGGCGTGCCACAGCCGCTACCGACGGCGAGACCGACGGCACGAACCTCGCGATCGCGTCACGACCGAGCGCCGAGCGGGTCTCGACGATCTCGCGGTGGGTGGCCCAGGAGATGGGCTGGTCGACGGCGGCGAGCGACCGCACGACGTCATCGAGCGCGAAGGCATGCAGCACGAGCATCCCCGGCATCCCCCAAGCCGCGCGGTAGACGGGCTGCGCGTCGTCGACCTCGCCGCCGAGGTGGAAGACACCCATCCGCCACCGGTACCGCATGGTGGGGATGTCGTTCTCAGCGAGCGGCCACCGCGCCTCGACCGGCAAGCCCGCGGCGCGGCCGCGGAGCGACGCGAGCAGGGCCCCGTGCACCAGGCCGACGGTACCGCCCTCGGGTGGTACGGGTCCGACCGAGGCGATGGCGTCACGGCGACCCGTGGCCGGGCGGCGTCGTCTCCGCATCAGTCCAGCAGCCGGGCGACGACCTCCGGCCAGGTGGGCACGGCCTCACGGACCAAGGCGTTGCCGGCCCGGCCCATCCGCGCGGCCGCGTCGCGGTCGCGGTACAGGCGGTCGAACGCCTCGGCGATCGCGCGCGGCTTGGGTTCGGCGACGATCCCGGTCTCGCCCTC
>CAZZND010000006.1:276-23290 GCA_964655465.1 uncultured Actinomycetes bacterium | reverse complement strand
GACGTACTTGCCGCTAGCCGTATCGACCCGGATCGTCTCGCCCTCTTCGATGAACTCGAGCGGGCCCCCCGCGTCCGTGACGGTGATGACCGGCCGCTCGGCCGCCATACCCTCGATCGTCACGTACCCGTAGTCCTCGTCGAACGGCCCGTAGTACACGCCGGCGGCCGTCCGGTACAGCTCGAAGAGCCGGGCGTCGGGCGCCGCGATCTCGAACCGGACCTTGGACTCGAGCCCCAGATCACGGACCTGCTCGCGCAGCTGCTCCTCGTCGGGCCCCTTGCCGACCAGCACCAGACGCACGTCGGTGCCGACATGGCGCATCGCCTCGATGGCCAGGGCCTGGCGCTTCAGAGACTCGAACCGGCTCGGGAACAGGATGTGGTCGCCGTAGCCGGCAGGCTCCTGGGTGAGCAACGCCTCGGCGACGGGCGACGGCGGGTACAGCACCTCGGCGGGGATCCGGAGCGACGACCACAGCCGGTCCTTCACGTTGCGGGAGTTCGTGAAGATCCGTTTCGCCTCGCCGAGCCCGATGCGATCGGCGCGGTGGATGAGGTCGCGGACCCCGGGGCCGCTCTCCTGCTTCACGAGGTCGCCGTACTCCGGATGGTCGTACAGCTCGTAAGCCGTACGGTGCTGGTGGATGAGCCACACGATCTTGCGGTCGTGCGGCGCGAGGTACGCGGGGAACTTCAGCGCGATCGCGGCGTCAACGATCAAGCCGTTGGACTCGCTGATGTCGAAGCTCCGCCACACCGCCATCTGATGGGCGAGCTCGTCGGCCGGGTACCACTTCACGGCGATCGAGACCAAGTCGGCCTCGTGACCCGCATCGCGGAGCGCCTTCACGAGGGACTCGGTATGGGTCTCCGCGCCGCCCCGCACGAACGACGTCTGCGGATGCAGGACCGCGATCCTCACGACGGGTCCTCCGGAGGGTCGACCCGCTCGCGAAGCGCCGCGAGCTCGGCCTCGAGCGCGATCACACGGTCGGCGAGGGACACGGTGAGCGCCGCCTGCTCCCGCAGGAGGCGATCGTAGCGCCAGGTCATGTAGCGGAGGATCTTGAAGATGGATCGCTTGACTCGGCGACGGGACTTGCTGCGCGCGCTGAGCATCGGCTCGTCGTAGGGGATGAACCGCCTCTCGTCGTCGCGCAGATGGGTGATGCGCTCCATGAGCTTGCTGCGGACGTGCTGCGTGGTCGCGGGCTCGTGCATACCGGCGCCTCGCGCCCAATACAGGCTGCGTCGCAGCGCCTCGAGAGCGTCACCTTCGCGCTGGTCGGCCATCGGAACGGCAAGCGTAGCAGCGACCCCGTCACCATCCGCGCACACGGCTCAGTCCTCGGGGAACTTCGGGCCCTCGCAGTCGGTCCGAAGAGGCAGCGGATCGGGCGGGCGAGGATCCTGGTCGAAGTCGAACGCCGACACAAGCGGGGTGGCGTCCCGGTCCCGGTCGGTCAGGAAGGGGCGGAGCTTCCAGTTGTCTTCGATGAAGCGAAGGACGCTCGAGAACTCACCGAGCTCGCCCGAGATCTCGCCCTGCCTCGAGTACGGGCTGATCACGACCATCGGCACGCGGAAGCCGAACCCCATCGTGTCGATGTCGGGCGGTGGGACATGGTCGTAGAAGCCGCCGTAGTCATCCCAGGTCAGGAAGATCGCGGTCGACTCCCACGTGGGAGCGCTCATCAGCGCGTTGATCACGCTGGTCGACCAGTTCTCGCCGTGGCAGAACGAGTACTCGGGATGCTCGGACAGCTCGAACCGAGGCGTGACCCAGGTGACGGGCGGCAGCGTCCCCGCATCGATGTCGGCGACGACCTCGTCGACCGGGCGGATGTGCCGCGCCCAGCTGTTCGGACGCTCGCGATAGCGGCGGATGGACGAGTACGCGTTCCAGATGTACCCGCGCTGCTGCTCGGTCGCGGCGTAGTACGCCCACGGGATGCCGGCCTCGTTCAGCAGATCGCCTTCGGTCCGGAAGTCGAAGCACGGCGGAACCTTCACGATGTTGCCTTCGGCGTCGTAGACCTCCACGAGCTGCTCCTCCGGAGCGTCGCACCCGAACGTGTTCGAGAAGAAGTTCCTGCGCCGCGGGTTGTCGCGCGCGCCTCCGGACTGCGCGGCGATCGTGTACAGGTGGTTCGGGAACGACGGTCCCCACGCCGAGGCGAAGAAGTTGTCGAACAGCACGTTCCGCTCGGCCCAGTGCCAGTAGTTGGGCAGCTGGTGCTTGCGGAGCTGGGTGTAGGCCCATTCGCCGTGGTCGCCTTGGTCGAACCCGTCCATCGCGCCGCCGTTCCACGCGAGGATGGAGCACCAGTAGCAGTGCGGGATGTCGCCGGGCGTCGCGCCCTCGGTCCCACGGCGGAGCGGCCGTGGCTCGCCGTGGTCCATCGCCCTCGTCACCCCGTTCGCACCCTGGAACGTCCCGAACAGCTGGTCGAACGTGCGGTTCTCCTTGATGAGGAACACCACGTGCTTGATCGGGGTGGTGGTCTCGTAGCGGCCGGCGTCGACCAACGGTGCCTCGGACGGCGCCACCGTGGGCGTGGCCGAGATGTCGGGCGTGAACCGTGTGGAGGGCTGCTCGGTCGACGGCGTGGACGAGCTGGTGCACGCGACGACGCCGACGACCACCAGGAGCGCGGCGATCGACCGCCCCACGTCAGTCCCCCGGTCCTTCGGGGGCGTCCCAGATCGCACCGCGGCAGTCGGTCCGGAGCGGCTGCGGTGCCGGCGCGAGCGGCTCCTGGCCGAAGTCCAGCGCGTTCGTGAGGTTGTCCGCGATGCGGTCACGGCGCGTCAGCTGCGTCAGTCCCCAGTTGTCCTCGATGAACCGGAGCACGCTCGAGAACTCATACATCGTCGAGTCGACGTACCCGGCCTTCGCGTAGGGGCTGATCAAGAGCGTCGGCACGCGCACACCGAGCCCGAAGTCGTCGAGCGGCACCGGCGGCACGTGGTCGTAGAACCCGCCGAAGTCGTCCCACGTGAGGACGATGAGCGTGTCCTCCCACGCCTCGGAGCCCATGATCGCGTTCACGAGCTCGATGCTCCAGTTCTGCCCCCAGCAGAAGTTGTATTCAGGGTGCTGCGACAGCTCGAACCGCGGCGTGACCCAGGTCACGGGCGGCAGCCGGTCCTTGCGAGCGTCGCGGATCACGTCGTCGATCGGGCGGATGTGCGCGCCCCACAGCTCGGGGTCGTTGCGGTAGCGGTCCACCGCCGCGTACGCGGACCAGATGTAGCCGAGCTGCGTGTTGGTTGCAGCGTAGTACGCCCACGGGATGCCCTTCGCGTTCAGCAGGTCGCCCTCGGTCTGGAAGTCGAAGCACGGGTGCACCTTGACCAGGTACCCCTCGGGGTCGACGACCTCGACGTAGCCGTCCTCGGCGATGTCGCAGCCCCACGACTTCGCGTAGCCGAGACGCTGCATGGCCGACAGGTTCGGGTTGGGCTGCCAGGAGTTGTCCAGGGCACCGCCGGAGGTCGCTGCGATCGTGTAGAGGTGGTTCGGGAACGAAGGCCCGACCGCGGAGGCGAAGAACCGGTCGGCGAGGGCGTAGCGCTTCGCCCAGTTCCAGTACGCGGTCACGTCGTCGCCGCCGTACCGGGTGAACGCGTACTCGTCGGCCGACTCGCTCTGGTTGAAGCCGTTCATCTCACCGTCGTTGATCGACGCGAGGTTGCAGTTGTAGCAGTGCGGCAGGTCGTGGGCCCGCTGCAGCGGCGCGGGGGTCAGCTTGCGGCGCACGTCGCCGTCCATCGCGAAGGCGGCGCCGTCGCCCACCGGGTACGCGCCGAAGATGTTGTCGTAGCTGCGGTTCTCCATGATCAGGAAGACCACGTGCTTGATCGGCGTGGCCGTGTCGAACGCGTCGGCGTCGACCGCCGCGGGCAGCGGGGCGGTTACCGGGTTGGGGGGCTCGAACAGGGCCTGCCCGGTCTCGAGATCGACCACCCCCTTCGCGGCTTCGGCCGGCGTGGACGTCGGGGATGCGGACGGGCTCTCCTGCGCCGAGGCGGCGGCGGTGCACGCCGCGGCCATCACGGCCAGGGCGAGGACGAGCGTGAGGGGCGCGGGGATCCTGCGGCGGGGTCGTCGCATGGGCGCCAAGACTACCGGCCGAGCAGATCGCGCAGAGCGTCGTCCAGCGGGGGCATCGCCGAGATCGACAGGTTCTCCATGAGCACGCTCGTGAGCGCGCTCTGGCGGGGCCGGGATGCCGGCAGCTTGAGGTCGTCGGCACGCTGCGGTGTCACGTCGCCGTCGAGTCCGCCGAGCCGCTTGCCGCGAAGGACCAGGTCGTACCAGGTGGTCGGCTCTGGACCCGCCAGGTGGTACGTGCCGTTGCGGCCCGTGAGCGCGAGCGGCACCAGGCGCTCGGCGAGGTGCCGGACGTAGGTCGGCGAGCCGACGCGATCGGCGATGGCGGCCGCGTCCTGCCCCGCGCGCAGCCTCGCGAGCTGGGTGCTGAGGTGATCGGTGCCGCCCCCGAACACGAACGCGGTCCTGACGATGAAGTGCGCGGGAAGGCACGCGCGGACGTGTCGCTCCCCCAGGAGCTTCGACCGCCCGTACACGCTGATCGGGCGGGGGTCGTCGGACTCGTCGTACGGGGTGTCCTTCTCGCCGTCGAAGACGTAGTCGGTCGAGACGTGCAGCAAGGTCGCGCCGGTGTCGCGAGCGGCGAGCGCGAGCGACTGCGGTCCTTGCCCGTTGTCACGGAAGGCCCGCGCGGGATCGGCCTCGTTCGCGTCGACCTTCGTGAACCCGGCTGCGTTCACGATCAGGTCCGGCCGGAGCGCCGGGATGGTCCCCATGACCGCGTCGTGGTCGCCGACGTCGAGGTCGTCGCGCGTCAGCGCGACGACCTCGTGATGCGGGGGCGCGATCTCCATGAAGGTCCGACCCAGTCCCCCGCCGGCGCCGGTGAGGACGATCCTCACGGCGCCGGCTCCACGGCGCGCGGCGCCGTCACGATCTCGACGTCGTGCGCGTCGCGGAGCCAGTCCAGGTGCTCCGCGTACCACGCGACCGTCTCGGCGAGCCCATCCTCGAACGTCGTCTCGGGACGCCAACCGAGCGCGAGCACGCGGTCGGCGGTCACGCCGTAGCGGAAGTCGTGGCCCGGCCGATCCGGCACGAACGTGATGAGCGCGGGGTCGGCCTCGGCGAGCGTCACCACCCGCGAAGCCAGCTCGGCGTTCTCGAGCTCGTGACCGGCTCCGATGTTGTAGAGCACCCCCGCCTCGCCCCGGTCCAGGACGATCGCGGCCGCGACGACCCAATCGCGGACGAACAGGAGCTCACGGCGCTCGCGGCCCTCGCCGTAGACCGGGACCGGCCGTCCCTCGAGCGCGTTGATCGCGTAGGTCGGGATCACGCGCTCGATCTGCCGGGGGCCGAACGCGTTGGTCGCGCGGACCACGGTGACGTCGACGCCGAAGGTCGTGACGTAGGCCTGGCAGGCGAGGTCCGCGGCCGCCTTCGACGCCGCGTACGGGGATCGGGGGCGTAGCGGCGCGTCCTCGTCGAACAGCCCGCCGCCGGGGTCGCCCGGACCGTAGACCTCGTCGGTCGAGATCATCAGCATGCGCGTGCCGTGGGCCCGGACCGCCTCGAGCACGGTCTGGGTCCCCATCAGGTTCGACTCGAAGAACGGCCGGGGGTCCTCGATCGAGCGGTCGACGTGGGACTCGGCTGCGGCGTGGACGACCGCGTCCACGCCGCCGAGGATCTCGCGCACCACCGTGGCGTCGTTCACGTCGGCCTCGACGAAACGCAGCCGCGGGTCCGCGTCGTGTGCCTCGAGGTTCCGGCGCGAGCCCCCGTGCGACAGACGGTCGAGCACCGTGACCCGCCTCCCCTGTTCCAGGAGCAGGTCCACCAGGTGCGAGCCGATGAACCCGGCCCCGCCGGTGACGAGAACGTGATCGGCAACGGTCATGTCGGAGGTGGCCGCGGACCTGCGGCCTCGGCCGAGTCTAGTCGTCGTCCCCGGCCGCCCGGTGCAGCACGGCCGCGGTCACCTGAGCGCACCGCTCCCACGTGTAGGTGCGAACGCGCTCGGTGCCGGCGGCCACGAGACGCGTGCGCAGCACGTCGTCTGAGAACAGGAGGCCCATCCCCTGGGCGATCGAGGCCTCGTCGGGATCGATCAGGAGCGCGGCCTCGCCGGCCACCTCCGGGAGCGACGACACGTTCGACGTGAGGACCGGGACCCCGGCCGCGAACCCCTCGAGCACCGGCAGGCCGAACCCCTCTGCCAGCGACGGATACGCGAGGAAGCTCGCGCCCGCCATGAGGGCGCGCTTGTCGCCGGCTCGCAGGTACCCCGTTCGCACGATCCGGGCCCGGGCAGGTCCCGGCACGCCGGCGATCGCCTCGTCGATGATCGCCTCGAACCCGGGGAACCACGGAACGCCGCCGCCGCCGATGACGAGCCAGCCATCGCCCCGGGCCGCGCCGAACCCCCGGATCAGGGCGATCAGGTTCTTCCTCGGCTCGAGCCCGCCGACGAACAGGGCGTAGGGCCCCCCGATCTGGAAGCGGCGGCGGGCGTCGTCCGCGAGGCCCGGCGGCGGCGCCTCGAAGGGATCCACACCGTGGGCCACGACGTGGACCCGTACCGGGTCCACGTCGTGCAGCGCCTCCAGGTCAGCGCGTACGGCCTCGGACGGCACGATCACCCCGGCGGCGGTTCGCAGCTGCGCTGCGAACCGCCGCCTCCACCCGTCGTGCATGTGCGGGGCGGTCTCGGGGTGCCGCTCGAAGGCCAGGTCGTGCACGACCAGGACCACCCGGGTGGCCCGGGGCAGCGGCGGCGCGACGAAGTTGGTCGCCACGAACACGTCGGAGGCGACGCGGACGCCTGGCCACCCCAGCCGCGAGCTGAGCGGGCCGAACACGCGCGAGGGGAACCGCGATGGGAACTCGCGCAGCCCCTCGACGTCGGCGAAGAACCGGCTCGGGTGGAGCGCCCCCCGCGCGTGCAGGTACCAGGCACCGTAGGTCGCCGAGGGATCGGCGGCGGGAAGGTGCCTCAGCAGCCGATCGGTGTAGACGCCGACCCCCGTCGGACGAGGATCGAGCGCCGGTCGCGCGTCAACGAGCGCACGCACGCTCAGTCGACCTCGACGACGCTCTGGTCCCCGACCACGAGCCGATGGCCACCCGGCCTGCCGGCGTGACGAACCTCGACGTTGCGGCCGAGGATCGACCCAGTAAGCGCGTCGACCCCTTCGACCGTGCACCCGGCCATCAGGATCGAGTCCGACACCCCGCTGTCGCGGACCGTGCACCCCGGCTCGAGCGAGACATCGGGACCGAGCACGGATCCCTCGACGACGCAGTCGCGGCCGATGAACACCGGACCGACCAGCTTCCCGCCGCGCACGAGCGCCCCGGCCTCGACGACGACCTCGCCGTCGATGACCGTCGAGGCATCGACCTCACCATCGATCCTTGCCGGCGTCGCCGCGAGCAGGACCCGGTTCGCCTCGAGCAGGTCCTCGGGCCGGCCGGTGTCCTTCCACCAACCCTCGACCATCGTCGCGCGGACCGTGCGGCCGCGATCGATGAGCCACTGGATGGCCTCGGTGATCTCGAGCTCGCCGCGCCACGACGGCTCGAGCGACGCGCAGGCCTCGAGGATCGAGTCGTCGAAGAGGTACACGCCGACGAGCGCGACGTCGGAGATGAACTCCCGTGGCTTCTCGACCAGCTTCACGACCTGCTCGCCCTCGAGGACCGCGACGCCGAAGTGCTCAGGCTCGGCGACATGCGTGAGCAGGATCTGCGCGTCGGGCCGCGTGCGTTCGAACGCCTCCACGAACCGGGCAACGCCTTCGACGAGCACGTTGTCGCCCAGGTACATGAGGAACGGCTCGCCCCGGACGAAATCCTGCGCCTCGAGGACCGCGTGGGCGAGCCCGAGCGGCGCGGACTGCGCGATGTAGGTGATCTGGACGCCCCACCGCGATCCGTCGCCTACCGCCTCCCGGACCTCGGCGCCGGTCGCGCCGGTCACGACGCCGACCTCGGTGATGCCCGCCTCGGCGATCGAGGCGATCGCGCGGAAAAGGATCGGCGTGCCCGCGACCGGGATCAGCTGCTTCGCGTTGGTGTGTGTGAGCGGTCGGAGACGCGAGCCCTCACCGCCGGAGAGGACGAGCGCGCGCATCCGCGGAGTCTACGTCGCGTTCTCGGGGCACTCCGTCGTCACGCCGCCACCGCCGTCGCCGGGGACGGGGGGTGCGTAGGCACCGGTCACGACGACCGCGACCGGCACGTCGCCGAGCGCCTTCGACTCGACCACCTTGACCCCGGGCAGGTAGGCGGCGAGCACCGAGACCTCCGCGCCGTACCCGGGCGCGTACACGATCGCGGTGCCCTTCACGCCCTCGGGTGCCCGGTCGCCGGTCCAGACGCCCGGAGAGATGTCGAAGCCGGCGCTGCCGAGCGTCGTCTGGACGCCGAGGGCCTTCCCGCTGGAGTTCGCGTCGACGACCGCGACGGGGATGTTGGCCGGCGACGGCGGCACGCCGACGAGCTCGTCGCCGACCCCTTCGATCGCCTCGCCGCGCCCGATCGCGTCGAAGATCTGCTCTGCGCTCTGATCCATGTGCACGACGGAGAGTGAGCCTTCCCAACCAGCGACCCCGGGCACGGCGCGGAACTCCGCCGCCCCGGTGGTCAATCCACGCATCTCGCCGACCAGGTACGCGAGGTCCGCCGGGAGGAGCCTCTCGTCGCGTCGGAGGCTACGCAAGACCGGGCGGACGAGCCCTGGCGCCTGCGCGATCTTCGCCGGTCGGAGCATCTGCGTGAACAGCGCTCGGAGGAACTGCTGTTGGCGCCCGATCCGGGAGAAGTCGGGGATGTTGTCGCAGGGGAGGTCGCGGGTCCGAACGAAGGCGAGCGCTGTCGCGCCGTCCATGATCTGGCAACCGGGCTCGACATCCAGCGCGGTCTTCGGATCCTGGATCCTGCCTGTCTCGTTCGCGAGGTACGCGGGCGGGCACATCTCAACGCCGCCGAGCGTGTCGACCACATCCTGGAACCCGGCGAGGTCCACGTAGAGGAAATGATCGATGCGGAGGCCGGTCAGGTCCGCCACGGTCTGCGCCATCAGCTGCGGACCGCCCCCGTTCACGCCACCCTCGAACGCGGCGTTGATCTTGTCCTCGCCGCGACCGGGGACCGTGACCCACAGGTCCCTGGGGAACGACAGGACGATGGCCTTCGCCCGGTCCGGGTCGGTGTGGATGAGCATGATCGTGTCGGCGCGCTGCTCCCCGCCGATGTCATCGTTCGTGCCGAACTGCACCTGTTCCTCCGGCGTCAGGCCCTCGCGGGAATCGCTGCCGAGAAGGAGGTAGTTGCACGGTCGGCGGGAGCACGAGCCAAGCTCGGGTGCGTTCGCACCCTCCGACGAGTTGACCCCGTTCGGGAAGGGGATCGTGCCGATGGTACGGAGGTCGTACCACTGCAGCCCGAACGCGCCGATGCCCAAGCCGAGCACGAGCGCGAAGCTTGCCGACACGGCGACGAGCGCGCGCCCGAGGCGGCCGGAACGGGGTGCGGTGGAGGGCTCCATCCACGATGAGCCTACCTGTGACCCTTGGCGGGGTGACCGGAGGACCTGTGCGCTTCCCGTTGCGGTCCTGTGTCAGCCCTCGATAGCCTGCTGCCACGAGGGGTGTGACAAGATGCGCCCGCCGGACGCACACGCCGGCGGCCCGAGGAAGGAGCGAGGTGATCGGCGGTCCCCTATCCGTGCTCCTCGTCGGTCTCGATGAGGCCGACGCGAGCGAGCTCACGATCGACGACGCGTTCAGCGTTCGCCGTGCGACCACGTTCGCCGAGGCGGCGCCGGTCGAGGAAGACGCCGTCGTCGTGACGCTCGACGGGGTGGGACCGCTCGAGCGTTTGAAGGAGGCCAGGGCGCACGCGCCGAGCGCGGCCGTGATCGTCATCACCGAGGCGGCCCGTGAAGCTGACGGCGCCATCGCCTTGCACGCCGGGGCCGAGGACCACCTCGTCCGCGACGGGATGTTCGCGATGCTCCTGCCGCGCGCCGTGCGCTACGCCGTCGCGCTCCGGCAGATCCGCCGCGAGCTCGCGACCAGCGACGAGGTGACCGAGCTGCCCAACCTCCGCGGGTTCGCGCCCATCGCCGAGCACCACCTCCGGATGGCCGACCGGACCGGGCAGCCCGTGATCTTCGTGTTCGTGCGGCTGGACGACCACGACGCCCTCCGAACCACCGATGCGGCCGCGGCCGACGAGCTCGCTCGCGACGCGGCGGCCGTGGTGCTCGAGGCGGTCCGCGACGCCGACGTCCCCGCGCGGATCGCGCCGGACACCATCGTGGTCCTGTTGGCGGGGGCGACCGAGGGCTCCGAGTCCGTGGTGCTGTCCCGTCTGGTCGAATCGATGGCCGTCCACGATGCCGCGAGGACCTCCCCGCGCTCCCTGGCCATGTCGGTCGGCACCGCCCGGTACGAACCCGGCTCGTCGGGAGGCCTCGCCGATATCTTGTCCTCCGCCTTCCGAGGTCTGTCGTCCGGTGGTTGACGTGTGGCGACGCGAGTGATCCGGCGGGGCCCGAGCTGCGGATGCCCCATGGAGCTCGAGTGGACGGATGTCGCGACCGGTCGAGGTCAGGGTGCCCAGGAGCTGCTCCGTGGGCACGGCTGACCTCTCGGACGCGCAAGACCGCCGCATGATCGAGGCGGTGGCCGGCGGGGACGAGGACGCCTTCCGCAGCCTGTTCGGGCGCTACGCCTCGACGGCGAAGGCGTTGGCCATCCGTGTCGTTCGCCAACCGCACATGGCGGAGGAGATCGTGCAGGAAGCGTTCCTATCGGTGTGGAGGAACCCCAGCGGGTACGACCCTAGCCGGGGGTCCGTCCGCGCGTGGTTGCTAGGCATGGTGCATCACCGCGCGGTTGACACCGTGCGCAGAGAGGAGTCGCAGCGCCGGCGCGCCGACAACGCCTCGGTGGGTATCCGCGACGAGGTGAGCGATCACGCCGACGAGGTCGTCGAGGCCGTGGCGCGACCGCAGGAACGGCGAGCGGTCCTCGCGGCGCTCGGGGATCTCCCCGCCGAGCAGCGCGAGATCTTGGAACGGATGTACTACGCCGGCGAGTCGCAGACGCAGATCGCCGAGGCCACCGGCCTGCCGCTCGGGACGGTGAAGTCCCGAACGCTGCTGGGGATGCGCAAGCTCCGGGCGGCCCTGCAGGAGATGGAACGATGACGCGCGAACACGACGCGATCGAGGAGCTGCTCGCGGTCCGCTCACTCGGTGGCCTCGATGGCGACGACGTGGCGACGCTCGATCGCCTGCTCGCCGCGCACGGCGACTGCGCCGAGTGCCGCCGGTTGGAGTCCGGGTTCGCGGGGACGGCCGCCGATCTCGCGCTCGCGCTCGACCCGGTCGAGGTCGACCCGACGATGGTCGACCGGATCCTCAGCGAGACCCCCGCCCAGACCGCTCCCATGGCACGTGATGAGGTCGGTGAACGGCGCGCCCGTCGCGCCGGTCGTGGTTGGGTGACCGCCGTCGCGGTCGCCGCGGTCGTCGTGCTCGTCGTCGGTTCGATCGCCTTCGTGCGGAGCCGATCGACGTCGCCGTCGTCCGTGAGCTGGGCGCAACGGGTGGTGACGTTCGACGGCGAGGGCGACGCCGAGTTGGCCATGGCATACGTCCCCGGCCAGAGCGGGGCGGTCTTCTGGGGCGACGACCTGCCGGACCCTGGCGCCGGGCAGACCTACGAGATCTGGATGATCCAAGGCGAGACGCCGGTCTCCGGCGGCTGCGTGACTCCCACCGACGGGCGGGTCGCGCTGTTCGTCGATGCGAACGTCAGCGAAGCGGAGCTCATGGCCGTGACGCTGGAGCCCGAGGTCTGTCCCGACGCCCCCACCGGCGACGTGGTGCTGAGCGTCCCGCTCGTCTGAGAACACGTCCGCGAACACTTGGTGTCCCCTTAACCGAGGGTTGCCGAAGTCCTGGCTCGCACCTCCCTACGGTGGTCTCACGACCCCCGACCAGGAGGAGGACAAGATGCGCAGGACGACTATCGCCGCGATCGCCGCTCTGGTGGTGCTGATGCTCGCGGCCGCCGCGTTCGCGAGCGGCTCGGACGACGGCTCGGCGACACCGGCCCCGACGGCCACCATGTCGCCGAGCGACGACCCGACCCCGAACAGCGAGGCGACGCCGCACGACGAGGCGACGCCGGACGACGAGGCGACGCCGCACGACGACCAGAGCCCTTCGGACGACGCGACGCCGGATGACCACGGCGACGACGAGGACAGCTCGGGCCCCGGCAACGCCGAGGGCGACGAGGACTCAGACGACGACAGCTCAGGTCCCGGCAACGCCGAGGACGATCACGATGACTCGGACGAGGACAGCTCCGGCCACGACAGCGGCGATGACTCGGACGACGACGACTCCGGCCACGGGAACGCCGAGGACGAGGACCACGACTCGAACCAGCACTGACGCTCCACCCGGTTGGGCCTCCACCGGTCCACCCTCGCTCGGCTAGGCTGGCCCGCGTGACCACGCGGGCCAGCCGGCACGAGCAACGCGATCGCGAGCGGATGCTGATCGAGGCGGGTCTCGCGCTGGCGTCCGAGATCGACCTCGACGCGCTGTTGCAGCGGATCGTCGAGCTCGCCACCGAGATCACGGGGGCGCGTTACGGCGCGCTCGGCGTCCTCGACCCCGATCGCCGGATCGCGCGGTTCATCACCGTCGGGGTGACCGACGAGGAACGGGCCGCGATCGGGGACCCACCGACCGGGCACGGGATCTTGGGCGTGCTGGTCGACCACGCCATGCCGATCCGGCTCTCTGACCTCACGCAGGACCCCCGCTCGTACGGGTTCCCGCCGAACCACCCGCCGATGCGGTCGTTCCTGGGGGTGCCCGTCTCGTCGCGGGGGCGGGTGTACGGCAACCTCTACCTCACCGAGAAGCGGGGCGCCGCGGCGTTCGACGAGGACGACCAAGCCTCGATCGAGGTGCTCGCCGCCCAAGCCGGCGTCGCGATCGAGAACGCCCAGCTGGTCGCCGACATGGCGGTCGCCGAGCGGGAGCTGCGGCGCCTCGAGGTCCTAGAGGATCGCGAACGGATCGCGAAGGAGCTCCACGACGGGGTGATCCAGGCCTTGTTCGCGGTCGGGATGGGGCTCCAAGGCGTGGCGGCCGCTTCGCGCGAGGACGACCTCACGCGCCGCGTCGAGAACGCGGTCGACGACATCGACCGGACGATCCGTGACCTCCGCAACTACATCTTCGGCCTGCGGCCCGGCATCCTCGCGGACCGGCAGCTCGACGAGGCGATCCGCGACCTGTGCGCGGAGTTCGAGGAACGTGCGGGCGTCGTGACCGTGGTCGACGTGGATCCCAACGTCGCGGCGCGCTTGGCATCGGTCGCCAACGATGTGGTGCAGCTGATCCGGGAATCGCTCGCGAACGTCGGGCGGCACGCGCAGGCCGTCACCTGCCGCGTCGAGCTCCGCGCCGGCGCGGACGGCGGCGCGGCGCTCGTGATCGACGACGACGGCGCCGGGTTCGATCCCGCCGACCCCAGCACCGGCATGGGCCTCGCGAACCTCCGTGCCCGCACGGAGTCGATGGGAGGCGAGCTCGAGATCGCGTCCGTGCCCGGCGAGGGCTCGACGATCACGGCCCGCCTCCCGCTCTAGCTCACTGCACGATCAGCGCGGTCACCATCCCGAACATGCCCCCGGGACCTTCCACGTGAGGGAGGATGTGGCAGTGGAAGGCCCAGATCCCGGGCTGGTCGGCTCGCACGATGAAGTCGTACCTGGCCCCCGGCGCGATCACCAGGGTGTCGAGCATGTACCGGTCGTCGGGATCCAATGGGAACCCGTCGATGCCGACGACCTCGAAGTGGAAGCCATGCATGTGCATCGGATGCAGCAGCTGGCCCTCGTTCGCGATGTGGTACAGGACGTCCTGCCCGTCCTTCGCGATCGTCGGCAACGTCGCCGGGAACCCCTTCGCGTTCAGGTTGTAGCCCAGGGTGCCGTCACCGATGAACATCGTGGTCTCGACGTCGGGCTCGACCCCGTAGACGCTCTGCCAGCCGCCCTTCGGAGGCTCGACGATGATCGCGCCGTACAGGCCCCGGTCGACCTGCTCCGCGGCATTGAAGTGCGAGTGGTAGACGTAGAACCCCGGCGGGTCGACGATCTCGAACTCGTAGATCCAGCTCTCACCCGGCATGATCGGCGGCTGCGTGACGTAAGGCACCCCGTCCATGTCGTTCGGCACCGTCAGGCCGTGGAAGTGCAGCACGAAGGGCTGCGACATCTGGTTCTCGACGACGAACCGGACCTGGTCACCCGTCTGCACCCTGATCTCGGGACCGGGGACCTGGCCGTTGAATGCCATCGCCTCGACCATCTCGCCGGGCGTGATCTCCCACTGCACCTCGGAGGTCACGAGGTCGAACACCTTCACACCGTCCTCGATGCGCGGCTTCAGGGGCTGGTTGCCGTGATCGGGGGTGAGCGGGCCGTCCTCGAGCTGACCCGCGAACGCCACGACGCCGGCCTCGTGGCCGGCCGCCATCTCCTCGGCGGTCATGGTGCTTTGGCCACCCGTGGTGGCGCCCGGCGACGCGGTCGCGCCCTCCGCCAAGACATGGAGCATGCCGATCATCCCCAGATCGGAGTGGCCGGGCACGGTGCAGAGCGTCTCGTAGTCCCCCGCCGGGAGGGCCGGGACATCCAGGACCGCCGTCCCGCCGGCGTCGATCGTCGGCGTCTCGTAGGTCTGGTCCCCGACGACGACGCCGAACGTGTGCGGTGCCTGGCCGTCGTTCGTCACGTTGAACGTGATCGGCACGTCGGCCGGTGCCTCCGCCATGTCCGGATCGATCGCGAAGTCCGTCAGCGAGATGGACACCGCCGTCGGTGCCCCTGCGGCCTGCTCCCCCCCGCCGCCTCCGTCCTCGGCGCTCCCCGCCGAGGTGCATCCCCCCACGATGAAAGCCAGGCCGAACACCACGGCGATCCACGGGATCCTTCGCATCGAACGCTCCTTCCTCAGGTCCAACGTCATCCGGGGAAGTCTCGCCCCCGATCGGTCATCTTGGGGGTGCCAAGGGTCCCGCCTCGGCGGGGTCTCCCGACCCTGGGGGCGCATGCCGGGCGCCGTCATGCTTCCGGCGTGTTCGCACGTTATTACATCGAGTTACCGCTCGAGGCCGAGGCGGTCGAGAGTCGGCTGACGCAGGGCTCCTCAGCGTGGCTCCCGGGCCTCGCGGAGCACGCGAGCGGTCACGGGAGCGAGCTCCTAGGTGAGGTGGGGTTCGGGCAGGACCTACGCCTCGTCCGACAGGTCGAGATCGAGCTCGGGGCGCCGGTTCGGATGGCGACGAAGGTCGTCATCCCGCTGCGCTGGACGGCCGTCGGCGCGCACGGGCTCTTCCCGACGATGGACGCCGACCTCGAGATCGCGCCGCTCGGACCTCAGATGACACAGCTGGCCGTGAGCGCACGCTACACGCCCCCGTTGGGCGTCGTGGGCCGCGCGATCGATCGCGCGCTGCTGCACCGCGTCGCCGAAGCCACGCTGAAGGACTTCATGGACCGGCTGCGCGCCTCGTTGCTGGAGCGTGTGCCGGCGCCCTCGCCGGATGGAAGCATCCGCCCACAGGGGTAGCATCTGGTCGTGCCTGCGATCCCGCTTCTGCGCGTGATGCTCGTGGACGACCACGAGATCGTCCGCGACGGCATCCGGGCCATGCTCGATGCCGAAGACGACATCGTCGTGACGTCCGAGGCAGGGACGGTGCGCGACGCGGTCTCCGAGGCCATCCGGACGAAGCCCGACGTGGTGGTCATGGACGTCCGTCTCGCCGACGGGAGTGGCATCGAAGCCACGCGCGAGATCCGCGCCGCGCATCCCGAGATCAACGTGCTGATGCTCACCTCGTTCGCGGACGACGAGGCGTTGTTCGCCTCGATCATGGCCGGCGCCTCCGGCTACGTCCTGAAGCAGGTGAAGTCCGGCGACCTCCTCCGCGCCATCCGCGCGGTGGCCGCTGGTGACTCGCTGCTCGACCCGAGCGTGACCAGCGCCGTGCTCGACCGGCTGCGCAGGGGCAAGCACCTGATGAAGGACGAGAAGCTCGCACGGTTGTCGCCCCAGGAGGAGCGCATCCTGCAGCTGGTGGCCGGGGGCCGCACCAACCGCGAGATCGGCGACGAGCTCCACCTCGCCGAGAAGACGGTGAAGAACTACGTCTCGAGCATCTTGTCCAAGCTCGAGGTCGCGCGCCGTGCCGAGGCCGCGGCGTACCTCGCCCGTCACACCACCACCCCGGGCTCGGTCAGCGAGTAACCACCGGCGGGTCGTTGGTCCCATCCGGACAGGGTCCCTCGCCGCTGCATGGAACCGTCCCGCGCGTCCAGGATGAAGGCGTTCAGGAAGAAGGGGAGGTGGGATCGATGGAGACCGACGAGAGGACCTCGGTGCAGATGCCCGAGATCGAGCGGCTGGAGCCGATCCACACGAAGGGTTTGCAGGCCGTGTTCGGCGTGCTGCGCCTCACGCTGGGATGGACGTTCTTGTGGGCGTTCTTGGACAAGGCCTTCGGGCTCGGCTTCTCGACCGGACGCGACCCGGCGACGGGCGCGATCGTGTTCTTCGGCGAGAACGAGGCTTGGTTCAACGGCGGAAGCCCCACCGAGGGCGTGTTCGCGTACGCGTTGAACGCGGGGCCGTTCCAGGGCTTCTACGAGAGCATCGGGAACGTCACGATGACGGCCCAGGGCCCGGCGGCGGCGCCGCCGGCGTGGATCGACGTCGTGTACATGGGCGCCATGCTGTTGATCGGCCTCGGGCTGATGCTGGGGATCATGACCCGGCTCGCCGCGGTCGGCGGGATCATCTGGATGGCGATCTTCTACACGGCGGTGGCGATCTGGCCGGCGTTCAACCCGTTCCTGAACGACCACGTCGTCTACGCGGTCGTGCTGGTCGGTCTGATCCTGGCCAACGCAGGTCGCTACTACGGACTCGGGAAGGTGTGGCAGCGGGTCGGGTTCGTCAGCAACCGAACCTGGCTGTACTGAGTACCCCCGAACGCGCGGAAGGCGGGAGCCCCCAGGCCCCCGCCTTCCGCGCGTTCGGCGCCTCTACCGGCCCACGAGCATGGCCGCCAGCACCAGGTTGAGCACCCCACCGGCCTCGACGTAGGCGACCTCGGCGTCGCCGTCGACCCGCAGGGTTGCGGTGAAGGCGATCACCGATCCGTCGGGCCTCGTCGCCTCGACCTGCACCTGCTGGCTGGGCGTGATGCCGCCGGCCAGCCCGCGCACCGCGAGGACCTCCGTGCCGTCGATGCCGAGCGACGCCGGCGACTCCCCCGCTGCGAACTGCAGGGGCAGGATGCCCATCCCGACGGTGGATCCGCTCGTAGCTCTCGGCGAGCACGAACCGGACCCCGAGCAGCGACGGCCCTTTGGCCGCCCAGTCCCGGCTCGAGCCGCTGCCGTACTCCTTGCCCGCGATCACGGCCAGGGGCGTGCCCTCTCTCGCGTACCGTTCGGCGGCGTCGAAGATCGACACGACCTCACCGCTCGGCAGATGCGTCGTCCACGGCCCCTCGGTCCCGGCCGCGAGGTCGTTGCTCAGACGGATGTTCGCGAACGTGCCGCGCACCATCACCTCGTGGTTCCCGCGGCGGGCGCCGTAGGAGTTGAACGCCGGGCGCTCGACACCACGCTCGACCAAGTACCGGCCTGCCGGCGAGTCCGCGGCGATGGACCCGGCGGGCGAGATGTGGTCGGTCGTGATCGAATCCCCCACCTTCACGAGGACACGTGCGCCCTCGATGTCGTCGATGGTCCGCTCGCTACGGTCGGCGAAGAAGGGCGGTTCCTGCACGTAGGTCGATGCCGGATCCCACGCGTAGACGGGGCCGGTCGGCGTCGGCAGCGCCCGCCAGCGATCGTCGCCGTCCCAGATCGCGGCATACTCACGTTGGAACTGCTCCGCCGTGACGGCCCCTACGATCGCCGCTGCGACCTCGTCGGGCGCCGGCCAGAGATCGGCCAGGTACACGGGACCGTTCGGCCCTTGCGCCAGGGGCTCGGTCGAGAGATCCACGTCGATCCGGCCCGCGAGCGCGTAGGCAACGACGAGCGGCGGCGAGGCCAGGTAGGCGGCGCGAACCAGCGGGTGGACCCGCCCCTCGAAGTTGCGGTTCCCGGAGAGCACCGCCGCCACGGCGAGTCCGCCTTCCTCGACCGCGGCCGCGACCTCGTCGGGCAGCGGACCGGAGTTCCCGATGCACGTGGTGCACCCGTACCCGACAAGGGCGAACCCCAGCTTCTCCAGGTACGGCGTGAGACCGGCGCGATCGAGGTAGTCGGTGACCACCCGTGAGCCGGGCGCGAGCGAGGTCTTCACCCACGGTTGCGCCGTGAGGCCAGCCTCGACGGCCCGCTTGGCGAGCAGCCCGGCCGCGAGCATCACGGACGGGTTGGACGTGTTCGTGCACGACGTGATCGCGGCGATGACGACCGAGCCGTGCCGCACGACGCCGTTCCCCACGACGGGCACGGGTTCCTCGGAACCCGGCTCGACGCGGGCCTGCACATCGACCGACACCTCCGGATTGCCCCCTTCGGCGACGAACCTGGCGATCTCCGCCGGCTTCGGTTCGAGCTCGATCCGGTCGCGGAAGGCCTGGACGAAAGACGGCCACACCCCGGAGAGCGACACGCGGTCCTGCGGGCGCGTCGGCCCCGCGAGCGAGGGCACGACCGACGAGAGGTCCGCATCGAGCGTCTCGGAGAAGTCCGGCTCGTCGTCGCCGTCGCGGCGGAAGAGACCTTGCTCCTTCGTGTATGCCTCGACGAGCGGCACCAGATCCGCTCGGTCGGTGAACCGCAGGTACGCGAGCGTCTCGTCGTCGACAGGGAAATACGCCGAGGTGGCGCCGTACTCCGGACACATATTGGACAGGGTCGCGCGATCGGCGACGGGCAGCGTCGACAAGCCGTCTCCGAAGAACTCGACGAACCGCCCGACGACGCCGTGCGCGCGGAGCATCTGCGTGAGCGTGAGCACCAGGTCGGTGGCGGTCGTACCGGCCGGCAGGGCGCCGGTGACCCGGACGCCGATCACGACGGGCTGCGGTAGGAACATCGGCTGCCCGAGCATCGCCGCCTCGGCTTCGATCCCCCCGACTCCCCACCCGAGCACGCCCAGCCCGTTGACCATCGTTGTGTGCGAGTCGGTCCCGACCAGCGTGTCGGGGAACGCGACGCCCTCGCGCACGCTCACCACGCGCCCCAGATGTTCGAGGTTCACCTGGTGGCAGATGCCGGCGCCCGGTGGCACGACCCGAACGCCGTCGAAGGCCTGCTGGGCCCAGCGCAGTAGCTGGTAACGCTCGCCGTTGCGGCCGTACTCCAAGTCGATGTTGGCCTCGTAGGCGTCGGCGGAACGGAACAGATCGACCTGGACCGAATGATCGATCACGAGGTCGACCGGCACGAGCGGGTTCACCGACGTCGGATCGCCGCCGGCGCGGGCGACGGCGCTCCGCATCGCCGCGAGGTCCACGACCGCAGGGACGCCCGTGAAGTCCTGCATCAGCACGCGCGCAGGCATGAACGCGACATCGCGCGCGGGGCCGGGCCACGCCGCGAGCGCGAGGACGTCGTCGTCGGTGACGTCGCGCGTGCCGGCCCGGCGGAGCAGGTTCTCGAGCAAGATCTTGATGGTGTGCGGGAGCCCGCTGACGTCACCCGCGCCGTGCGCGGCGAGGGACCCGAGCGGGTGGAAGGACACGTCGCCCGCCGCCGTCCCCAGACGGCCGCCGGCGCCGGCGAGATCGGAGGGGGTCATGGGCGCGGGAGGTCCCTTCGCGTGAGGTTCACGACCTCATCCTCCCACGCGCGCCAGACGCGATCGTCAGTCGCCGCCCGTGGCGCGGGATGCCTCGAGCGCGGCCTTGTGATCCATCCGTTTCTGCCGGCGGAGCCTCGCCTCCTGCTGGCGGCGGCGCTCATCGTCGCTCTCGGCCGCGATCGGAGGCACGGGCCGCGGCCGGCCTTCTTCATCGAGCGCCACGAAGACGAAGTAGGCGCTCGAGGCGTGGAGCCGCCGGCCGTCGATGGGATCCTCCGCATCGATCCGCACGCCGCATTCGAGCGAGGTGGTCCCCACGTCGTTCACCGCGGCACGGACGGTGACCACATCTCCGACGTGCACCGGTTCGAGGAAGACCATCTCGTCCATCGAGACGGTGACGCACGGCCCTTGAGCGTGCCGGAACGCGGCGAGCCCCGCCGCGGTGTCGGCGAGGCGCATCAGCACGCCGCCGTGCACGTTGCCCAGGATGTTGGCGTCGGTGACCTCCATCAGCTGAGTCAGCGTCACGTGAGAGGAGGCGGCGCGGCGTGGCTCTATCACGGCGGCATCCTAGCGCCGTCGCCCGGGCCTACCCGGGTTGCGGCAACGTTCGGACGCGTCTTCCGCTCCAGCGGGGGATCCCCTTCCAACCCTCCCGGTGCCCTACCGTGCGAGCCGGAGGAGGCGCCCAACGTTGTTCCCGCCCTTTACGATCGTTCGGTGCGACATCCCCTCCTTCTCGCCGCCGCGGCGATCACGGTGACGTTGACCCTGACGAACGCGTCGTGCTCGTCATCGACCGCCACGAGCCCGTCGGCGACGGCGTCCGCGAGCGCGACCGTTCCGATCGAGCCCGGCACGACCTTGACCCCGTCACCTCCGACGTCGAGCGTCCCCACCGTGCCCGAGGGCCTCCCTCCGAGCTTCGAGGAAGACGTCCCCGCCGCGGACGTGCCCGTCGCCGCGCTCATCCCGCTCCGTGCCGAGGTGACGGGGGCGTGGTACGGCGTCACGTCGGCCGGAGAAGCGATCGTCGTGGCGTGGGCGTTCCCGGGCGACGACCCGCTGCGGCTCGACCGGGGGGTCGCGGCGTGGCGGCGTTTCGACGACGACGGTGATCCGTGGCGGCCGGTCTGGGGTGTGGGTATGACGAAGCGAAGCCGGACCCTCGGGGTCGACGGCACCGTGTCCGACATCACCGGTGACGGTTCCGACGATGTGTTGCTGTTCGCCGCGATCGGCGGCTCGGGGTCGTGCGGTTCCTCGACCGGTGTCGACCTCGCCACCGGCACCGTCGTCTTCTCGCGACCCGAGGTCTGTGACGCGCAGATCGTTCCGGGTCCTGGTGGCCAGGGGCTCGTCGTCACCGAAGCGGTCTACGCCGAGGGCGATCCGCATTGCTGCCCGAGCCAGCTGCGGACCGCTACGCTGCGCTACGCCGGCGGCCAGGAGTGGGCCGTCGTCGACGAGCAGGTCACCGACCTCTGAGCATCCGCGGGGTCGGGTCGGCGCACCCGGCTAGTATCCGGCGCATGGCGCGCATCTTCGTCGAGAGCTGGTCGTCTGAGTACGGATCGCCTCTCGATATCGACGACGCGCTGGCGCCGGGCGAAGGCACCATCGACGACACCGTCGAGACCGACGACTGGGCCCCCATCGACGGACGTGACGACGGCATCGAGATCGTACGGTTCATCGACGGCGTCCGCCGCGTTGACGCCCGGCTCACGCTGGACGATCCCGAGGCAGGGCCCGTCCCGGGCCTGTGCGGCACGTTCGCCGTCGGTGCGGCCGTGTGGGACCGGCGCGCGCCGCGGACCGAGATCACGGCGGAACGCGTCGAGCGGTGGGCGGTGCTCGCGGGCGGACGGGCCGAGATGTTCCCACCCGTCGACCTCGAGCCCGGCTACGGCACGGTGACGACCACCGACCCCGACCCCTCGGCGACGCTGCGCGCCCTGCACTCGGCGATGCGCGCCGCCGAGGGCGAGCTCTCGAGCTCCCTCGGCGCCGACGGGTTCGTCATCGCCGATGGCCCCCTCGCGGAACTGGGCCCCCGTCCGGTCGTGGGGTACGTGAAGTCGCACCGTGTCGCCTACCTGTCACCGGAACGCAACCAGGTGGTCGCGGCGCTCGGCCCCGGGCAACGCACGCCGTTGTTCACGTTCGGCGGCTACGCGCGGTACTCGTGGTACGTCCGGCTCGCCCGCGTGCGGGGTGGCCACTCGTGGTCCGGCGTGGTCCGATGCGAGGCCTCGAACAGCCTGCCGACCGCCGAGGTGATCACGATCGCCGATCGCACGGCGGCGCTCCTCCCGATCGTGGCGAGCGAGCCGCACGTCGACCCGAGGGCCCCGCAGAACCTGGTGCCCATCGCGGGGCTCGAGCGCGCGCTGCGTCACCGCATGGGCGATCCGGGGATCGTCGTGCGCCGCCTGCGCGAAGCCGTCGCAGAGCGGAGGGCCTCGTGAACGACGAGCAGGTCGGAAGGGTCCTCGGGTCCGAGCACACGACAACGGCCGCCTTCCGGGTCGTCCTCGATGAGGCCGAATACCTGCAGCTCGACGACCTGGTCGTCGTCCGCACGCAAGTTCCCAAGGCGGGCGAGGTCCGGACCTACGGAGTGGTCACCGAGGCCGAGGCCGTGTTCGAGGGCGCCTCGTTCGAGTCCGACACGCACCGCATCGCGGAGCTGGGGATCATGCCGGGGGCCAAGGTTCGCACGGCACGCGTCGCGGTCACGCGGGTCGACCCCGAGGTCTGGGTCTCCCCCGACCCCGGCCAGCCGGTCGACCGCGCCACCGGCGAGGAAAGGGCCAAGGCCCTCTACGCCGATGAGATGGCCCGGCCGCTCGCTATCGGGCTCGGCCGCGATGGCGGACCGGTCCACGTCGACCTCGACTTCTTCGACGGCCGCAAGGGCGGCCACATGTCGATCTCGGGGATCAGTGGCGTCGCGACCAAGACCTCGTTCGCCCTGTTCTTCCTCCGGATGCTGACGGCTTCGCCCGCCGTGCTCGGCGAGGGCGCGGCCAACCTGCGGGTGCTCGTCTTCAACGTCAAGGGCGAGGA
>CAZZND010000006.1:0-266 GCA_964655465.1 uncultured Actinomycetes bacterium | reverse complement strand
GGACCTGCTGTGGTTGGACCGGCCCAACGCCGCGTTCGACGACGACGCGCGCGAAGGATGGGCGGCCCTCGGGGTCGACCCGGCCCCGTTCCCGAGCGTGCGCTTCTGGGCCCCGCCGCGACGCCGGGCTGCCGATGACGTCCTCATCCCCGACACGGGCGGACGCCTCGAGGGCGTCGACGTGTTCACCTGGACGCCGCGCCAGTTCATCGACGAGGAGCTGCTCAGCTTCTGCTTCACCGATGCGAACGACGCGAGGAACCAGC
>CAZZND010000005.1:35870-42204 GCA_964655465.1 uncultured Actinomycetes bacterium | reverse complement strand
GAGAGCGGGTGAGGGGAATCGAACCCCCGTTTCAAGCTTGGGAAGCTTGCGTTCTACCATTGAACCACACCCGCGTGGTCCGACAGTCTAGCGAGCCACTTGGGGCCCGCGCATCCCGGCCGCTGCTAGCCTGCCGAGCCTCATGAACGAGCCGGATCTGTGGCCCCACCTGCTCACGCGCCTCGCCGGGCGTGAGGCGTTGTCCGCCGACGAGGCCTCGGATGCGATGCAGCAGATCATGGAGGGCGAAGCGACGCCCGGGCAGATCGGCGCCTTCCTGATGGCCCTTCGGACCAAAGGCGAGACCGTGGACGAGGTCGACGGCCTCGCGCGGACGATGCTCGCGTTCGCCAACCCCGTCACCCCGCACGAGCCCGTGATCGACACCTGCGGCACGGGCGGGGACCGCAGCGGCACCTTCAACATCTCGACGATCGCGGCGATCGTCGTGGCGGGGGCCGGCGTCCCCGTTGCCAAGCATGGCAACCGAGCCGTCTCGAGCCATTGCGGCTCGGCCGACCTCCTCGAGGCGCTCGGCGTCAAGATCGACCTCGGCCCGGCCGGCGTCGAGCGGTGCCTCGCCGAGGCCGGCATCGCGTTCATGTTCGCGCCGAACTTCCACCCCGCCATGGCGCACGCCGCACCGGTGCGCCGCGAGCTGCGCGTCCCGACGGTCTTCAACTTCCTCGGGCCCCTGACCAACCCGGCCAAGCCTTACGCGCAGGTCGTGGGGGTCTCCGACGAGCGGATGCTGCCGCTGATGGCCGAGGTCCTCGCGCGGCGCGGCGTCCGAGCGAAGCTCTTCCGTGGAGAGGACGGCCTGGACGAGCTGACCACGACCGGGATCAGCGCCGTCTACGACGTGAAGAACGGCTCGGTGCGCGAGACGCACCTGGATCCGAGCGGCCTCGATCTCGCCCGCGCGAAGCCGGCGGATCTCGCCGGCGGCGACGCGGCCGAGTCCGCAGCGATCGCTCGCGCGATCCTCGACGGCGAGCCGGGTCCGCGACGCGACGTGGTCCTGCTGAACGCCGGCGCGGCGTTCGAGGTCGCGGGGTTCGCGGCCGACCTGCGCGAGGGCATGGCGACGGCCGCGCGGTCGATCGACGACGGTGATGCCGCCCGGGTGCTCGCCCGCTGGGTCGCGGTCTCCAACGGCCGGCCGAGCAGGTAGCATCGGCGCGCCATGATCTTGTCCGACCGCGACATCCGCGTGCAGATCGAGTCCGGCCGGGTGGTCATCGACCCGTTCGACCCCCAGTGCGTGCAGCCGTCGTCGGTCGATCTGCACGTGGACAGCCAGTTCCGGGTCTTCGCGAACTCGCGCTACCCCTACATCGACGTCCACCAGGAGCAGCCGGATCTGACCGAGCTGGTCGAGGTGAAGCCCGACGAGGCGTTCATCCTGCATCCGGGGGAGTTCGTCCTGGGGTCGACCCTCGAGCGCGTGGCGTTGCCCGACGATCTGGTGGCCCGGCTCGAGGGCAAGTCGTCGCTCGGGCGGCTCGGATTGCTCATCCACTCGACCGCCGGCTACGTCGACCCCGGCTGGGACGGCTATCTGACGCTCGAGCTCAGCAACGTGGCGAACCTGCCGATCACCCTGTATCCCGGGATGAAGTTCGGGCAGATTTCTTTTTTTAAGGTGACGTCGCCCGCCGAGAGGCTCTACGGCCAGGCCGGCAACAAGTACCAAGGGCAGCGCGGCCCGACGCCCAGCCGGTTCTACCGCGACTTCGCCTGAGCTACTCGTTCACGAGCACGCCCGGGATGGGGCCGACGCCCATCTGCACGGCCATCATCGCGGCCTGTGTCCGGTTGGTGACGCCGAGCTTCCGGAAGATCGCGGCCAGGTGCGCCTTCACGGTCTTCTCCGACAGGAACAGGCCCTGGGCGATCTCGCGGTTCGACAGTCCCTCTGCGACCCTGGCCAAGATGTCGTGCTCACGCTGCGTGAGGCGGTAGTCGTTCCGCCTTCCACCGCCGCCGTGCGACGAGCCGCTCGCTTCCTGATCCTCGAACAGATTCTGGATCACTCGAGGGCTGAGCACGTTGCCGCTGCCCGACAGGGCGACCTTGATCGCCTGCGCCAGATCCTCGGGGGTCGCGTCCTTGAGCAGGTAGCCCGAGGCTCCGTCAGCGAGCGCCCGCCTCACGTAGGGCGCGTTCTCGTACGTCGAGAGCATGACCACGGGCACGTCCGCCCACTCGGTCTTGATCGCCTTCAGCAGCTCGAGGCCGTCCAGGTCGGGCATGCGCACATCCACCAGGGCGATGTCGACCCCGCCCGTGCGCATGCCGTCCAGCGCCGAAGCGGAGCCATCCGCCTCGACGACCTCAGCGTCGGGGAAACCCTCTTTCACGACGTAGCTCAGACCACGGCGCACGAGCGCGTGGTCGTCCACGATCAGGATCTTCATCTTCCTTCACCTCGTCCTCCGACGGGGAGCACGGCCACCACGGTGGTTCCGTGTCCGGGGGTCGATCGCACTTCCAGGGTTCCGCCGAGGGCCTCGGCGCGGGCGCGCATGATGCGCAGTCCGAAGTGGGGGTCGTCGTCGCCGACCGCGGCGATCCCGCGGCCTCGATCTTCGATCTCCACCCGGAGGTCATCGTGGCCGCCGTGCACCCGAACCGCCGCCTCGGCGGCGCCCGAGTGCTTCGCGGCGTTCGCGAGACCTTCGGAGACGATCGCGTAGGCCGCCTCGAGCACGCGCTCGCCGGCCCGGTCGACGTCGCCGTCGACGTCCACCGTCGCCTGAAGATGCCAGCGGTCCATCGCGTCGCGCACGAGCGCGACGAGAGCGGGCTCGGCCTGTCCGGGCTCGGCGCTCGTCATCTCGAACAGGAGCTCCCGGATCCGCCGGAGATCGTCGCGGATCTCGTCCTCGACGGCGCGCAGCGACGCGATCGCGGCGTCGGGGTCGGTCTGGATGCGGTGACGCAGCGTCTGCAGCTCCAGCACGGCGGAGGTGACCGATTGGGTCAGGCCGTCGTGGATCTGCATGGCCCAGCGGGTCCGCTCCTCGAGGAGCATGGACTCGACCGCATGGCGGACGGTCGGGTGACCGCCGGCGGTGCGTTCGTGCGTGCGTGCGTTCGAGACGCCCACTGGTCCGTCCGTTCCTCTCCGCTCGTGGCCGATCGTGGTCGTCGGCGGTCAGAGCATGGCCGTCGGTACTAGACCGTTTTCGGACGGAAGTCCGACCGGCTTGATCCCGGCGGGGGTCTCATTCGGCGAAGGTTGGTGGTCGCGTGCGGCCCGGAGGGCCACAAGCAGGCAGCAGGGGCTGCCCCACCCCGCCCCTTGCGAGGGAGCGATCGGATCTCCGAGATCCGGCCTTCCTCCATACGAAGGGCGCAGCAAACTTGTCGATCCTGCACTCAAGCCCGTACGGTGTGCTGACGACGATCATCGAACGGGCCGAGGCCCGGAGGAGGCAACAGAACATGTCCCGAGCCGTAGGTATCGACCTCGGCACCACCAACTCTGTGGTCTCCGTGCTCGAAGCGGGGGAGCACGCGGTCATCCCCAACAGCGAAGGCGCTCGCACGACCCCGTCCGTGGTCGGCTACTCGAAGAACGGCGAGATCCTCGTCGGCGAGGTCGCCAAGCGTCAGGCCATCACCAACCCGGACCGCACCGTGCGCTCGGTCAAGCGGCATATGGGCGAGAAGGACTGGACCCTCGACATCGATGGGAAGGGCTGGACGCCGCAAGAGGTCAGCGCCCAGATCCTGCTGAAGCTCAAGCGCGACGCCGAGGCGTACCTCGGCGACACCGTGACCGAGGCGGTCGTCACCGTTCCCGCGTACTTCGACGACGCCCAGCGTCAGGCCACCAAAGAGGCCGGACAGATCGCGGGCCTCGAGGTCCTCCGGATCATCAACGAGCCCACCGCGGCGGCGCTCGCCTACGGACTCGACAAGAGCGACAAGGACCACACCGTGCTCGTGTTCGACCTGGGAGGCGGCACGTTCGACGTCTCGTTGCTCGAGATCGGCGAGGGAGTCTTCGAGGTCAAGGCCACCCACGGCGACACCCACCTCGGAGGCGACGACTGGGACCAACGGGTCATCGACTGGCTCGTGAAGACCTTCAAGGACGGCCACCGGGTCGATCTGTCCACCGACAAGATGGCGTTGCAGCGGCTGAAGGAAGCCGCCGAGAAGGCCAAGATCGAGCTGTCGCAGGTCGCCGAGACCACGATCAATCTGCCGTTCGTCACCGCGACGGCCGAGGGGCCGCTGCACCTCGATCAGAAGCTCACGCGCGCGGAGCTCGAGCGCATGACCGAAGACCTCGTCGAGCGTTGCCGCGTGCCGTTCGACCTCGCGGTCAAGGACTGGGGCAAGCCGGCGAGCGAGATCGACCACATCATCTTGGTGGGCGGTTCGACGCGGATGCCCATGATCCAGGAGCTGGTCAAGAAGCTGACCGGAGGCAAGGAGCCCCACAAGGGCGTGAACCCCGACGAGGTGGTGGCGGTGGGCGCCGCCATCCAGGCGGGCGTGCTCAAGGGCGACGTGAAGGACATCCTGCTCCTGGACGTGACTCCCTTGTCGCTCGGCGTCGAGACCCTCGGAGGGATCGTGCAGAAGATGGTCGAGCGCAACACGACCATCCCGTACAAGAAGACCGAGACGTTCACGACGGCTGCCGACAACCAGACGCAGGTCGAGATCAACGTCTTGCAGGGCGAGGGCGAGACCGTGATGTCGCCTGGCGTGAAGTCCATCGGCCGGTTCAATCTGGTCGGGATCCCGCCGGCGCCGCGTGGCATGCCCCAGATCGAGGTCAGCTTCGACATCGACGCGAACGGCATCGTGAACGTGAGTGCGAAGGACCTGTCCACGGGCAAGGAGCAGGCCATGACGATCACGGGCGGCACCGGGTTGTCCAAAGACGAGATCGACCGCATGGTGAAGGAGGCCGAGGCGTTCGCGGCCGAGGACCACAAGCGCCGCGAAGCCGCCGAGGTTCGCAACCAGGCTGATCAGCTCGCCTACACCGTCGACAGGTCGCTCGGCGAATGGGGGGATGCCGTGCCGGCGGCCGAGAGGGACGAGCTCACCGCCGCAAACGCCGAGCTGAAGCAGGTGCTGGCGCAAGCCGACGCCGACGCCGACGCGCTGAAGGCAGCGACCGAGAAGGTCATGGGCGTCTTCAGCCGGGTCGGCCAGGCCATGCATGAGCAGTCGCAGGCTTCAGGCGGCGCGGCCGGCACTGCGGACGCTTCCGAGGCGGAAACCTCGAACGACGACGAGGTCGTCGAGGGCGAGATCGTCGAGGAAGGGGACGCATCGTGACGTCGCTCGCGAGATACGACCGGTTCCGCGACCGGAGGATCGAGGTCGAGGCCACGTGAGCGACGACCGTGATCGCGAGACGCCCATCATCAAGGTGACGGACAAGCGCCGTTTCGCGTCGCTCGGCCGATCCGAGCCGGCCTCCGACGAGGAGGCCGGCTCGCTCGAGGGCGAGGGTGCCGGCGTGGCCGACGAGCTGTCGCAGACCCGGTCAGACGCCCAGGAGTACCTCGCGCACCTGCAGCGACTCCAGGCTGAGTTCGACAATTACCGCAAGCGGGTGATGCGCGAGCAGACCGCCTCGCTGGAGCTCGCGGCCGAGCCCGTGGTGCGGCGACTCCTCGAGGTGCTGGACGACTTCGAGCTCGCCTTGATCGCGGCGGGATCGCAGCCCGACTTCGGCACGTTCTTGAAGGGTGTGGAGCTCGTGTACGCGAAGCTCGCCGACGCGCTCGCGGCCGAGGGGCTCGAGAAGATCGCGGCAGAGGGGGCGCCTTTCAACCCCGAGCTGCACGAAGCCCTGATGCAGACCGGCGGCGGCGAGGGTGAGCCGCACGTGGCCGAGGTCTTCAGGACCGGCTACACCCTGAAGGGGCGTGTCCTGCGGCCGGCGGGCGTCCGCGTCGAGAAGGCGTGAGCCTGCATGCCGGCCGAGGACGAGATCAGACGCGAGTGGTTCGAGAGGGACTACTACGCCGTCCTCGGCGTGCCCAAGAACGCGCCCGCGGCCGACATCAAGAAGGCCTACCGCAAGCTCGCCCAGCAGCACCACCCGGACACGAACGCGGGCAACCCGGCCGCCGAGGAGCGGTTCAAAGAGATCTCGGCCGCTTACGACGTGCTCGGTGACGCGGACAAGCGAACGGCCTACGACCGCGTGCGCGACATGGGCGCCGCAGGCTTCCGTGGTGGGTTCCCGGGGGGCTACCCGGGCGCCGGCGGCGGCTTCGGCGGGTACGGAGCGCAGACCGTGGACCTCGAGGACCTGGTGGGCGGGATGTTCGGCGGCCGCGCGCGCGGACCG
>CAZZND010000005.1:33998-35860 GCA_964655465.1 uncultured Actinomycetes bacterium | reverse complement strand
GGGCGCAGGTCCGCCGCGGCGCCGACCTCGAGACCCTCGCGAAGCTCTCGTTCGACGACGCGATGACGGGCGTGACCGTGCCGGTCACCCTGACCGGTCCGGCGACCTGCAGCGCGTGCAAGGGCAGCGGCGCCGCGCCCGGCACCCAGCCGGTCACCTGCCCCGATTGCGGCGGTGTGGGACAGCGCGCCGTCAACCAGGGGTTCTTCCAGCTCAACCAGACCTGCCCGCACTGCGGGGGCGCGGGCCGTGTCGTCGAGACGCCGTGCCCGGTCTGTCGCGGGACGGGCGCCGAACGGCGCACCCGAACCGTCCAGATCAAGATCCCGCCCGGCGTGCGCGATGGCGCGCGTATCAAGCTCACCGGCAAGGGCGAGTCCGGCGGCTCGGGCGCGCCGGCAGGCGACCTGTACGTGAAGGTGCAGGTCGCGAAGCATCCGATGTTCGGGCGCAAGGGTGACGATTTGACGCTGTCCCTGCCCGTCACCTTCCCCGAGGCGGCGCTCGGCGCCGCAGTGCAGGTCCCCACGCTCGACGGGCCGGTGACCCTCAAGGTGCCGGCGGGCACACCGGGAGGCAAGACGTTCCGCATCAAGGGCAGGGGCGCCCCCCGCAGGAACGGTCACGGCGATCTGCTCGTCACCATGCAGGTCGACGTGCCGGGCAAGCTCTCCCGTGATCAGAAGAAGCTCCTGGAGCAGCTCCAGGAGGCGCAGAAGGAGTCGCCGCGCCGGTCGCTCGGCGTCGCATGAGAGGACCATCGATGGCCGACGACGAGCGATCCGAGACCGAGCGCGACGAGGAACGCGCCGTCTACATCATCAGCGTGGCGGCCGAGCTTGCCGGCGTGCATCCCCAGACGCTCAGGATCTACGAGCGCAAGGGTCTCCTGCGGCCCCAGCGTACGCAGGGCAACACGCGGCGGTACTCGGAGCGCGACATCGCGATGCTCCGGCAGATCCAGGACCTGACCCAGGACAGGGGGATCAACCTGGCCGGAGTCAAGATGATCATCCAGATGCAGGCGGAGCTCGGATCCATGCGCGAGCGGACCGAGGAGCTCGAGGCGCAGTTGCGCTCCTCTCGGCGTGCCGCCCAGAAGGCGCAAGCGCGCCGCGAGCAGGGCAAAGGTCAGATCGTGCCGATCCGGAGCGTCTTCCTGCCGCCTTGGGAAGGGAAGCGATCCACGTGATCCGCCTGCTGCACGCCCGCACCCGAACCGATCACCGAGGATGACCCCGATGGACCCGAACAAGCTCACGCTGAAGTCCCGGCAGACGCTTGAGGCCGCGCATGCACAGGCGCTCGCACGCAACCACCAGGACATCACGACCGAGCACGTGCTCGCGGCGCTGCTCGCGGACCCCGAGGGAGTGGTCTACCCGCTGCTGCACCACCTGGGCGTGCAGCCGAAGCAGCTGCGTGACCGCGCCGACGAGGCCCTCGAGAGGCTGCCGAAGGTGTTCTCGGGGAGCCAGACCGAGGTGCGGTTCGCGCCGCAGACCACGCGCATGCTCGCCGCGGCCGCGAACGAAGCCGAGCAGCTCACCGACGAGTACGTCTCGACCGAGCACCTGTTCCTCGCGCTGCTCGGCGAGCACGGCGGCGGGGCAGCGAAGCTGCTGCACGACGCGGGGGTCACGCGCGAGACCGCGCTCGAGGCGCTCGCCGAGGTCCGCGGCCGGCGCCGCGTCACCAACGAGAACCCCGAGGACACGTTCCGCTCGCTCGAGAAGTACGGCCGCGATCTCACCGAGGCGGCCCGCCAGGGCAAGCTCGACCCGGTGATCGGCCGCGACGACGAGATCCGCCGCACGATCCAGGTCCTCAGCCGCAGGACCAAGAACAACCCGGTGCTGATC
>CAZZND010000005.1:32765-33988 GCA_964655465.1 uncultured Actinomycetes bacterium | reverse complement strand
GGCGTGGGCAAGACCGCGATCGTCGAAGGCCTCGCGCAACGGATCGTCGCGGGCGACGTCCCTGAGAGCTTGAAGGGCAAGCAGGTCTTCGCCCTCGACCTCGGCGCGATGCTCGCCGGCGCGAAGTACCGGGGCGAGTTCGAGGAACGTCTCAAGGCTGTGCTCAAGGAGATCGCCGACTCCGAAGGCCAGATCATCACGTTCATCGACGAGCTCCACACGATCGTGGGGGCGGGTGCGGCCGAGGGTGCGATGGACGCGGGCAACCTGCTCAAGCCCATGCTCGCGCGAGGTGAGCTCCGCGCGATCGGCGCGACCACGCTCGACGAGTACCGCGAGCGCATCGAGAAGGATCCTGCGCTCGAGCGGCGGTTCCAGCCGGTGCTCGTGCAGGAGCCGAGCGTGGAGGACACGATCGGCATCCTTCGCGGGCTGAAGGAGCGCTACGAGGTTCACCACGGGGTCCGCATCCAGGACCCTGCGCTGGTCGGCGCCGCCGTCCTGTCGGCCCGTTACGTCACGGGCCGGTTCCTGCCCGACAAGGCGATCGACCTGATCGACGAGGCCGCCAGCCGTCTGCGGATCGAGATCGACTCGATGCCGGTCGAGATCGACGAGGTCGAACGGCGCATCCGGCAGCTCGAGATCGAACGCGCGGCCCTGCAGAAGGAGACCGACGCCGCTTCGCTCGAGCGCCTCGAGAAGCTCGAGCAGGAGCTCGCGGACCTGCAGGAGCAGAGCGCCGGCATGAAGGCCCACTGGCGGCGCGAGAAGGACCTGATCGAGGCGCTGCGGGACCGCAAGCAGCAGATCGAGGAGGCCCGCACCGCCTTCGACCGCGCCGAACGTGAGGGCGACCTCGAGCGCGCGGCCGAGCTCCGGTTCGGCACCCTCGTCGAGCTCGACAAGCAGCTCGAGCACGACAACGCCGCACTCGAAGACCTCCAGCGCGAGCGGAAGATGCTCAACGAGGAGGTCACCGAGGAGGACGTCGCCGAGGTCGTCGCGATGTGGACCAAGATCCCGGTCGCGCGGCTGCTGGAAGGCGAGATGCAGAAGCTCGTCCTGCTCGAGGAGCACCTGCATCGACGCGTCGTCGGCCAGGACGAGGCGGTGATCGCCGTCGCGAACGCGATCCGCCGCTCGCGCGCCGGCCTGCAGGATCCGAACCGGCCCATCGGCTCGTTCCTGTTCCTGGGGCCGACCGGCGTCGGCAAGACCGA
>CAZZND010000005.1:0-32755 GCA_964655465.1 uncultured Actinomycetes bacterium | reverse complement strand
CCGAGCTCGCCCGGGCGCTCGCCGAGTACCTGTTCGACGACGAGCGCGCGGTCGTCAGGATCGACATGAGCGAGTACCAGGAGCGTCACACGGTCTCTCGTCTGCTGGGTGCGCCTCCCGGGTACGTCGGGTACGAGGAGGGCGGGCAGCTCACCGAGGCCGTCCGCCGGCGTCCGTACAGCGTCGTCCTGCTCGACGAGATGGAGAAAGCACACGGGGACGTGTTCAACGTGCTGCTCCAGCTGCTCGACGACGGCCGCCTGACCGATGGCCAAGGCCGCACGGTCGACTTCCGCAACGCGATCGTCATCATGACCTCGAACCTGGGCTCGGCCGTGTTCTCAGATCCATCGCTCTCGCCCGAGGAGCGACGGGAGGACATCCTCGCCGACGTCCGTGGGTTCTTCCGGCCGGAGTTCGTGAACCGCGTGGACGAGATCATCGTGTTCGAGCCGCTCACCCGCGAGCACATCCGCGCGATCGTCGACATCCAGGTGGGCCAGCTCGTCGAGCGCCTGGCCGAGCGCAAGCTGACGCTGCGACTGACCGACGCCGCCCGGGACCTGCTGGCCGAGGATGGATACGACCCCGCCTTCGGCGCACGTCCGCTGAAACGTCTGATCCAACGCGAGCTGCAGGATCCGCTCGCGATGGAGCTCCTCGCCGGCCGGGTCCACGACGGCGACACCGTCGAGGTCGACGTGCGGGACGGTCGGCTGGTGCTCACGACCGTGTAGCTCGCTCGGCGTACCGCGGTCAAGGCGGCGTCTCGCGGCGCCGACGCTCTTCGTATGTGGTGGGTCGCCGCGCTGGCCGCACTCGTGTCCGCCCTGGTCGGGGCGCTCCGGGCACGTGGGGCCGACCGGCGTCAGCGAGCGATCATGCTGGCCTGCTGGCGGTCGGGTCTGCGGTTCTCGGTGCTGAACCCGTTCCCGGACGTGATGTGGCTGCCGTTCCCGCTGTTCGGCCAGGAACGCCACGCGCGGGTCACGAACGTGGTGTGGGACCGCCGCGACGACGCTGTCCGCGCGTTCGACCTCCGGGTCCGGTCCCTGGCGTCGGAGCGTCCTGGCGGTCTGGAGAACCTCACCGACCATCTCTCGTTGTCGTGCGCGATCGTCCGGCTGTCATCGGCCTGTCCGCGTCTCACCGTCCTCGCTCGCGGTGCGACGGACCCCTCGGGGCTGCCGTTGCACGGCGCCGAGGTGACCCTCGAGCTCGACACGTTCAACCGGCGGTTCCTGGTCCTGGCCGAGGACGCGCGCGCGGCGACCGCGTTCCTGGACCAACGGATGATGCGAGCCCTGCTCGCGTTGCCGCTCCCGGTCACGGTCCACGTCAACGAGCAGACGATGCTGCTCGCCGCTCCGACGTTGCCCGCCGGGCAGGTGCTGGTGCTGCTCGAGGCCGCGCGCGGTCTCGCCCGGGCCGTGCCCCGGGTGGTCGCGAGCCTGTACCCGCCGCGTCCGGCCGAAGGTCCGCATGAGGATCGCTGGCTGCAAGGGCGCTGGTCCCCCGAGCCGACGTCCTCCTCCGAGCCGGCGCCCTCGTGACGGATACTGCCCCAGGGTGGACGAGAACCTGATCCCGATCCTGCTGGGGCTGGGCATCGCTGCGGTGCTCGCGGTGGCCTACGCCTCGTATCGGGCTGGGAAGCGGCGGCAGGCGGCGTTCTCCGCGTTCGGTCTCGCCCACGGTCTGACCTACTACCCCGAGGATCCGTTCGGGATCGCCGACTGGCCGTTCGAGATCTTCGGCAAGGGCGACGGCCGGGCGGTCGAGAACGTCCTGCACGGCGAGTGGCATGGCGCGCCCGTCCGGGCGTTCGACTACTGGTACTACGAGCGCTCCTCCGACGGGAAGGGCGGCAGCTCCAAGACCTACTACCGATTCACGTGCGCGGTGGCCCCGATCGAAGCCGCCTGCCACCACCTGACCGTCGACGAGGAGAACTTCCTGACGCGGCTCGCGGACGCGCTCACGCTGCGCGACATCCCGTTCGAGTCCGAGGAGTTCAACCGCGCCTTCAACGTGAAGAGCGACGACCTGGCGTTCGCCCACGCTTTCATCGACGCCCGCATGATCGCGTGGATGCTCGAGCAGGGCGACGGGGTCGCCTACGAGGTCCTGGGCGACAAGCTGCTCCTGATCCGCCGTCAGATCGACGCCGCGATGCTGGAGGAACTCCTGGCCTCCATCGTGGGGTTCCGTCAGGCCGTTCCCCGCGTGGTGTTCTCCCTGTACCCGCGCACGGGATAAGCTGCCGAACGAGCCTGTAAGGAGGGAACCGTGGAACCTGCCCTGATCGTGATCGTCGTGCTGCTGGTGGTGCTCGTCCTGGGTGGCGTCGTCAGCTACAACCGGTTCGTCACCCAGAGGAACCTGATCAAGGACGCCTGGGCCAACATCGACACCGAGCTCCGGCGCCGGTACGACCTGATCCCGAACCTGGTCGAGACGGTGAGGGGCTACGCGTCCCACGAGCGCGCGACGTTCGAGGCCGTCACGAAGGCCCGCGCCATGGCGACCGCCGCCACCGGATCGCCGGCCGAGCAGGCGGCCGCCGAGGGACCGCTCGTCGCGGCGCTCCGCCAGCTGCTGATGGTCGCCGAGGCCTATCCGAACCTGAAGGCCGACCAGACGTTCCTGCAGCTGCAGGGCGAGCTCGCCAACACCGAGGATCGGCTGCAGACCTCGCGGCGCTTCTACAACGCGAACGTGCGCGAGTACAACACGCGCGTGCAGTCGTTCCCGTCGATGGTCGTTGCGAAGGTCGCCGGGTTCACCGAGGAGGAGTTCTTCGAGGTCGACGACGCGCTCCGGGGTGACGAAGGCGTTCCCAAGGTCGACTTCGCCGGATCCTCGGGCGGCGCCGCGCCGGCGCCGCCCGCCGCGGGTGCGGGTGCGCTCGCCGACACCGACGGCGACGGGACCGCCGACCCCCCGCCGCCCCCGGCCTAGACCGCGTCTCCGGCATCGTCGAACAGCGGGCGGTGGCGGACGCGGCGCGTCAGGAGCCACCAGACCGCCGCCCACGCGAACGCGACGGCGCCCACGATCTGCGTGGCCTGCCGGGCGCCGATCTGGTCGGCGAGGATCGACGCGACGACGGCTGAGACCGAGAACGTCAGGGTGATCAGCGCGAAGTCGAACGAGAAGATCCGTCCGCGGATCCGATCCGGGACGATCCGCTGCAGCCCGAACGACGAAAGCACCCACTGGGCGCCGCCGCCGAGGTGGGCCACCATCACCGCGAGCGCGGCGAGCCAGAGCGAGGGCGCGGCGCCGACCGCCACGTAGCCCAGGCCGAAGACCGCCAGGGCGCCCGCGATCACGGGGAGCAGGCGCCGGTGCCCCGGTCCGGAGAGCCGGTGGCCCACGAAGGGACCGATCAGCGCCCCCACCCCGCGGGCGGCGAGCAGGATCCCGAAGCCGACCGCCCCGGCGTCGAACACGGACTCAGCCAGCACCACGATCAACGCGAGGACGCCCCCGGCGAGCCCGAACCCGAACTTCACGCTGAGCAGCGCCATCACGCGGTGATCGCGCCGCGCGTACTCGACCGTCTCGCGAGCGGCCTCGAGCGCGCCCACCCGCTCGTGCGAGGCGATGTCGGACTCCGAGAACGGACGGCGGACCCCAGCCAGGAGCAGGGCCGAGGCGGCGAACGAGACGGCGTCGATCACGAACGCCGCGTCGTTGCCGAGCACGGCCGTGACCACGCCGCCGACCGCGGCGCCTACCGCGAGCATCGTGCCCCACAACGATCCACCCAGGGCGTTGGCCACGGGCAGGTCCTCGGGGTCGACGACGTTCGGCATCGCCGCGGACGACGCCGGGTCGAACACGGCGGCGAACACCGCGAGAGCCGCCAGCAGCCCGTAGGCGAGCCACAGGTTGTCGGGGCCGACCAGCAGGAACGCGGCGCAGATGCCCACGCGCGCGACGTCGCACGCGATCATCAACCGGCGCCGGTCCATGTGATCCACCAGCCAGCCCGCCCACGGGGTGGCCAGGAACACGGGCAGGTCCTGCGCCAAGACCAGCAGGCCGATGGAGATGGCGGTGCCGGTCGCGTCGAGCACGAGGGCGCCGACGGCGACGAACAGGAACCAGTCGCCACCGAGCGAGATGACCGAGGCGAGGAAGAGCCTGCGGAAGTCGCGGTTGCGACCGAGCAGGTCGACCGCTTCGCGGAAGCCGGCTCGGCGCTCGCGGGTAGCCACGAGCTGCGAGACTACCGCCCGGGTCCCGGAACGACCGGAGGTGCGGGCATGCTCGAGCGGATCACGTGGTTCCGGCAGTCGGCGCTGCGCTGGCGAGACGACGAACGCACGATCTACATCGACCCCTGGGGCACCCCCGACGACGCGCCGCCGGCCGACCTGATCTTGATCACGCACGCGCACTTCGACCACTTCCAGCCCGACGAGATCGCGCGGCTGTCCACGCCGGCGACCAAGGTGGTGGCGCCGCACGACGTTGCGTCCGAGCTCGGCGGTGACGTCATGCCGGTGGTGCCGGGCGAGTCCTACGAGGTGGCCGGCGTCCGATTCATGACCGTGCCCGCGTACAACGTGCGCGAGGAACGGCTCGAGATGCACCCTCGCGCGAACCGCTGGGTCGGGTACGTGCTCGAGCTCGGAGGGCGCAGGTACTACCACGCGGGCGACACCGATCACCTGACGGAGCTCGAGGACGTCCGGACCGACGTCGCGTTCGTGCCGATCGGCGGTACCTACACGATGGACGCCGAGGAGGCCGGAGGCCTGATCACGGCGATCGGCCCGCAGCTCGCGGTGCCGATGCACTTCGGGTTCGTCGTGGGCTCGCCGTCGGACGCCGACCGGTTCCGCGACGCGGCCGCGCCCGTGCCTGTCGAGGTGCTGACGCCGCAGGACCCGTTCGAGCGGCCGTGACCCTCACGCCCCTTCGACGATCAGGCCACGGCGCCGGCGGATCCGCCGGTCCAGCAGACCGAACAGCAGGTAGTCGGCCGCGACCCCGATGACGAGGATCACGGCGAGGGTCGCGAGGAGCGCCGGGACGTCGGCCTGCTGACGAGCGAGCAGGTGGCCGAGACCCGTCGCGCCCGCCGCGGCCACGATCAGCTCTCCTGCCATCAGGGCCTTCCACGCGAACCCCCACGCCTGCTGGAGGCCGGCCATCACACCGGGGAGCGCGGCGGGGAACACCACCTGCCGGAACAGGGTCCAGCCGTCCGCCCCGAGCGTGCGCCCGGCCCGGCGGTACAGAGGCGGGACCTGCCGGATGGCCTGGATGGTCGCGAGGGTCATGGCCGGGAACGAGCCCACGATCGCGACGAACACCACTGCGCGCTCCGTTACGCCGAACCAGATCACGGCGAGCGGGACCCAGGCGACGAACGGGGTGATCTGCAACGCCACGACGAGCGGACGGATGGCCCGTCGCGCGAACTCGTTCAGCGCGAGGCCGACCCCGAGCAGCACGCCGATGACGACGGCGACGCCGAACGAGAACGCCAGGCGGATCAGCGTCAGCGCGGCGGCCTCGAGCAGGGTCCCGTCGCCGAGCCCGTCCACGAACGCCGACCACACCGCGGCCGGGGACGGCAGGGACGGCGAGTCCCAGACGGCGGCGACGATCCCCCACACGAGGATCACCCCGGCGACCCCGACCAGCGGAGGGGTCACCTCGCGCACGACCCGCCGGACGGTCACCGGGTCACCTGCCGCATGAGCAGCTCGTGCACTTCCGAGACGACCCGCGTGACCAGGACGTCGTCCAGGTCGCGCGGCCGAGGCGCGTGGATCCGGAACTCCTCGAGCAGCCGGCCGGGCTGCGCGCTCATCACCAGGACGCGATCGGCCAGCAGGACCGCCTCGCGGACGTTGTGGGTCACGAAGAGGAACGTGGTGCGTCCTTCCGACCGGATCCAGGCGCGCTGGACCTCGTCCTGCAGCAGCTCGCGGGCCTGCGCATCCAGCGCACCGAACGGCTCATCGCCGAGCAGGACCTCGGGCTCGCACGCCAGCGCCCGCGCGAGCGCCGCGCGCTGGCGCATGCCGGCCGACAGCTCGTGCGGTTGGGCACCGGCGGATCCCGTGAGCCCCACGTTCGCCAGCCACGCCGCCGCACGCTCCGAACGCTCCGGCTCGCCGACGCCGATGAGCTTCAGCGCCAACCCCACGTTCGCTCGCACCGAGAGCCACGGGAACAGCGCCGGTTCCTGGAACAGGACCGCCCGGTCCGGCCCCGGGCCCGTGATCGGACGGCCGTCGAGAAGCGCCTCACCGCCGGCCGGCGCGTCCAGACCGGCGAGCACGTTGAGGATGGAGGTCTTGCCGCAGCCGCTCGGACCGAGCAGACAAACGAACTCGCCGGCCGCGACCTCGAACGTGACGTCGTGGGCCGCGGTTACCACCTCGCCGGAAGCCTGCGTGCGCGACACCGTCAGCTCGCGCACGGCGAGCTTGGGTGCGGCCGGTGCCGGCCGATCCGCCACGAGCGTCGTGACCGGGTCCGCCATCAGCGCAACCTGAACTTCTCGGCCATCTCGATCTGCACGACCTTGCCGTCCTGCACCACCAGCACCACCGTGCCGAAGTGGACCCGCCGCAGGATCTCGGCGACGCGCGCCATGACGGCCTTCTCCTCGTCCGTGAGCGACAAGGCCTCGAGCTGCTGATCGGGCGTCGGTTCGGTGGCGCCTGCCATGGCCGGGATGCTACGCCCTGGTCGCCGGGGTCACGTCTTGAGGATCAGGCCCGAGAGGATGAACAGGATCGGCAGCGAGAACAGCACGACCACGAACCCGGCCAGCCGCAGGTTGCTGGTGACGAGGTAGTCGTCCAACGCGAGCACGCCGTCCTTCACGGGCCGGTAGAGGAAGGCGAGGATGAACACCGACACGATCGTGACGCCGATCGCCTCGGCCAGGACCACCTGCGCGGCGCCGGGGCCGGGCTGCAGCATCGCGACCACCAGCGTGTCGGCGAGCGTCGTGATGTTCGCGCCCATGATGTAGGGGAGCGCCTCCTCGCGCTTCACGTAGCCCTTGACCGCGAGCGGCACGAGCACCGTGAGCGCGACCGACACCGACAGCGTCAAGGTCGCCACGAGGCACCCGAGGAGGAACATGGTCCACGGGTGCCGCAGCCACGAGCTGCGCTTGGATGCCGTCGCGTCCGAGTCGACGTGCGGCAGCACCCGGTCGAGCAGGTTGAACGACACGAGGATCGTCGCCAGGCCCGCGAGGAACAGCGCCCACCCAGGCAGGTTGTCCGCCGCGAGGTCGACGATCGGCCCCCACAGGCGAGCGAAGAACGACTCGAGCTTGCCCGACGCGTGCCAGTTGACGCCGTCGAGCCATCCCGCCTGCATGATCGCGAACGCGATCAGCATGCCGGGGATGTACTGGACGGCGGTCATCGTCATCGCCTGGATGCCGATGCTCAGGCCCTCGGACCGCTGCTTCTTGTGGCGGATCGTGTAGAGGAACCCCGTCACCAGCACGATGAAGGACGCGCCGAGCCGGGAGCCCGAGAGCATCGTCAGCGCCTCGAGCTTCGTGATCGCATCGGCGCCGAACAGGCTGATCGACGTGGCAGCCACCGGCGATCCGGAGAGCACGAAGTAGGCCCCGAGCCAGCCCGTGCCCAGGGTCGAAAGCGGGTTGGCGAACGGGAACGCGCCTTCGATCGACGGCCCGATCGCGGCCGCGCCCTCCTTCATGAGCTGGATGGCGAGGATGAACAGGAACAGGGCGGGGATGAAGAACAGGAGCTTCTTCGCGAGGTACCACGGCGAACGCTCGACCTCGCCGAAGATCGGGCCCAGGTCGATGTAGTGCCGGGTCTGACCAGCCTCTTGAGGGATGCAGAACTCGCCGTCCACCTCGACGAGCTGCTGTTCGTAGCGCTCGAGCTCTTCGGCCTGCTTCCCCATCTGGCTCCCCTGAGATGCGGAAAGGCCGCGGCGCGATGCGCCACGGCCTCCGGTCGTCCGGTCAGCTATGCAGGGGAGATGGTAGCCGAGGGTCTGGAGACGGGTCAAGCGTCCTAGCGGACGAGCAGGACCGGGCAGTGCGCGTGGTGGACGACCTTGTTGGCCACGCCGCCCAGTACGAGGCTCTTGAACTCGGTCATCCCGCGGGTGCCCATGACGATCAGCCCGGCGCGGATCTGTTCGGCGACGGCCACGATCTCCTCCGGAGTATCGCCCGGCGATACCCGGCGGATCACGGCCTCGGCGGTGACACCGGCTGCACGGAAGGCGTCGACGGCGCCGCGGACGATCGCATCGGCGTCTTGCTCGGGGCCGAGGTCGACGTCCTCTCCCTCGTACTTCGTGTGCTCTCGGACGTGGACGATCGTGACCTCCGATCCGAAACGCGACGCGAGCTCCACCGCCGCGGGAACCGTCTTGCCTCCCTCCCGGGAGCCGTCGACCGCCACCACTATCCGCTCGAACATCTCAGCCCCTCTCCCCGGCGAGCACCAGCATCGGCCGGATCTTCGCGAAGTACGCGACGGCGTAGGCGAACCCCAGACCCACCGGAGCGAGCCAGGCTTGCCGTTTGATCCACGACGAGCGTGACGCGCCCGTCGCGTCCCACTGTCGCTCGGGGTGCGACGCGGCGTCGATCGCACCCCACGCCGGGAGGCCGATCAAGGCGATCGCGAGCAGCACCCCGCCGAGGACCCCGTTCGGCACCCCGAGAAGCTTCAGCGCCGATGCCGTCAGCACGAAGACCAGGATCGGTCGGATCACGCCGTCCGGCGCCCTGGAGGACAGGCGGGCGCCCACCCAGACCGCCGGGATGGATCCGATCAGGATCGATGTGGTCAGTGCGAGCTCGAAGTCACCGACCAGGATGTGGGCGAGCGCGGCGGCCGCGACCAAGGGGACGGCCTGGACCAGGTCGGTGCCGACGAGCTCGGCGCCACGAAGCACGGGGTAGAGCAGCATCAGGCAGATGATCACGATCGAGCCGGAGCCAACGCTGGTGAGTCCCACCAGCATGCCGCCGACCATCCCGATCAGCACGGTCGGGATGATCTTGACCATGAGCGGTCCGGTGGGTCCGGTGGCTCGCCCCTCGAGGCGGGCCCGGGCCGTGCGACGTCCCTGGATCCAGGCTTTCACGACCATGGCGGTCGCCGCCAGCAGCAGGGTCACGCCGAGGAAGATCGTGGTGATGTGCTCGACCTGTTCGCTGTCTCCCGTGGAGTTCAGGATGAACACGCCGGCGAACGCCGTGGGGATGGATCCGATGCAGAGCCAGCGGACGAGGCCCCACCGGACGGTCTTCCGGCGGATGTGGACGCCGCCGCCGACCGGCTTCATGATCATGGCGGCGATCAGGTCGGACGAGACGGCCGCGGTCGGAGAGATATCGAAGAAGATCAATAGGATGGGGGTCATGAGCGCGCCCCCACCCATCCCGGTCAGGCCGACCGTGAACCCGACGAACGCGCCGGCCAGCACGATGCCCCAGTCGATCTGCATCCGCACACTTTCTCACTCGCGCGAGCGTGATCGGTGCAGGCGGGGGCCGCGCCCTCGGCCGGCCTACCCGGCGACGTTGAAGTCGATGCCGAGCCGCTCGTACGTCGGGATCGCCCGTTCGTCCCTCGTGAGCAGCGTCATCCCGGCCGCGGCGGTCGTCAGACCCACGAGCGCGTCGTAGACGCACCCGCCGTCGACGCCGGCGTCCCGGCATCGCCGGACGAGCCCTCTCGCGAGGTCCTCGGTCGGCACGACGGATCTCGTCGGCCGGGGACCATCGATCGAGAAGGTCGGCGACGACCACGATGCAGTCGATGGGGAGACGGCAGGCGCGTGAGCACCGAGTACGTCTCGAGCATCGCGTGCGACGGGATCGCTGCTCCGTCGGCTGCCGCGCGAGCCAGGTCGTTGGCTTCGTGCCGGGACGCGAGCGCAGCCACTGCGACGCTGGTGTCGACGGCGTTCAACGCCGGGTCTGCTCCAGCGCGTCGCGGACCACCTCGTCGGTCAACGGCGGCACGACCCGGGTGGGTCTCGCGACCGGTCCCTCTGGTGTGTCCTCGACCGTCACGTCCGTGGGCGCCACCTGGATCTCGACCACCCCGTTGCGCTCATCGATGTCGACGGCTTCGCCGCCTCCGTCCGCTCCGTAGACTGACGGCGTCATGCCGGCCACCGTCGTACTCGGGACCCAGTGGGGGGACGAGGGCAAGGGCAAGGCGGTCGACTACCTCGCCGACCGGATGGACTTCGTGGTCCGCTACCAGGGCGGGAACAACGCGGGCCACACGATCATCGCCGAGGGACGGCTGCTGAAGCTCCAGCTCGTCCCCTCGGGCATCCTGTACCCGCACATCACGAGCGTGATCGCCGACGGGGTGGTCGTGGACCCGGCGGTGCTGCTGCGAGAGATGGAGCAGCTCCGCGAGGCCGGCGTCGATCCGGAGGGGTTGCGCCTGTCGCTGAACGCGCACCTGATCATGCCCTACCATCTGGAGCTCGAGAAGGTGACGCAGCGGTTCCTGGGCAAGAACGCGCTCGGGACCACCAAGCGCGGGATCGGGCCGGCCTACGCCGACCGCGCGGCGCGCGTCGGGATCCGCGTGCAGGACCTCTACGACGAGGACATCCTGCGCGAGAAGCTCGAGGTTGTGCTCTGGGAGAAGAACCAGATCCTCACGAAGATCTACAACCGGATGGCGATCCGCGCCGAGAAGATCGTCGAGGACTACCTCTCTTACGCCGAGCGGTTGCGGCCGTTCGTGGCCGACACGTCGAAGCTGTTGGACGAGGGGCTCCGCGCCGGCAAGCACATCATGCTCGAGGGGGCACAGGGCACGATGCTCGACCTCGATCACGGCACCTATCCGTTCGTGACGTCCTCGACGCCGGTGACGGGCTACGCGCTCGCGAGCGCGGGGATCGGACCGCGGTACGTTGAGCGGGTCATCGGCATCACGAAGGCGTACGTGACGCGGGTGGGGAGCGGCCCGTTCCCGACCGAGGCGCTGGACGACGACGGCGTGCGTCTCGGGGAGCGCGGTCACGAGTTCGGGACCGTAACCGGACGCAAGCGCCGCTGCGGCTGGTTCGACGGGATGGTGCTCCGCTACGCCGCGCGGCTGAACGGGCTGACCGAGCTGTGCCTGACCAAGCTGGACGTGCTGAGCGGGTTCGAGACACTGAAGGTGTGCGTGGGCTACCGGGCTGGCGGGCAGGTCTGGGACGACGTGCCGCCCAACCAGACGCTGTTCCACCAGGCCGAGCCCGTCTACGAGGAGCTGCTCGGCTGGGACCAGGAGCTGGGCGATGCGCGGACCTTCGAGGATCTGCCGAAGGAGGCCCGGCGCTACGTCGAGTTCCTCCAGGATCTGGGCGGCGTCCCCGTCACGATCATCGGGGTCGGCCCGGCCCGCGAGCAGAGCATCCCGGTGACGACGTGAAGGTGCTCGTCGTGGGGGGTGGGGGCCGCGAGCACGCGCTGTGCTGGCGTCTCGCACAGGATCCCACCGTCACGTGCGTGCTCGCGGCCCCCGGCAACGCCGGGATCGCGCAGGTGGCCGAGTGCCACCCCGAGGTCCGCGCCGACGACGTGGATGCCGTCGTTGACCTGGTCGAGCGCGAAGGGGTCGACCTCACGGTCGTCGGACCCGAGGCGCCGCTCGTCGCGGGGCTCGCAGACGTGCTGCGCAAGCGCGGCCACAACGTGTTCGGTCCGTCGGCCGCGGCGGCACGCATCGAAGGCTCGAAGGCCTTCGCGAAGGAGGTCATGGCGCGCCGCGGGGTCCCCACGGCGCTGAGCGGCGTGTTCGACGACGTCGACAAGGCGGTCGCGTTCGTCGACGAGCTCGGCGGCTCGGCCGTCGTCAAGGCAGACGGCCTCGCTGCGGGCAAAGGGGTCACGGTCGCCCTCGATCGCGCGACGGCGGTCGCCGCGATCCACGCGTCGCTCGCAGACGGCGCCTTCGGGGAGGCCGGCCGGACCATCGTGATCGAGGAGGTCCTCGAAGGCCCCGAGGTCAGCGTGTTCGTCCTGACCGACGGGAAAGGCTCATGTGTGCTGCTCGACGTCGTGCAGGACGCCAAGCGCGTCGGCGACGGCGACACCGGGCCCAACACCGGCGGCATGGGCGCGTACTCGCCGGTGCCGGCCGTCGACCAAGCGATGGCCACCACCATCCTCGACACGGTGATGGCCCATGTGGACGACGAGCTCCGCCCGTACCGCGGGGTGCTGTTCGCGGGGCTGATGCTCACCGCCGACGGTCCCAAGGTGCTCGAGTTCAACTGCCGGTTCGGCGATCCCGAGACCGAGGTGCTGATGCCGCGGATGCCCTACCGCGTCGGCACGCTGCTGCACGCGTGCGCGACCGGGCGGCTCGCCTACGAGTCCGGCCACGCCGGGTTCGACGACGGCGCGGCGGTGACCGTTGTGATGGCGAGCGGCGGCTACCCCGGCTCGTACGAGACGGGCGTGCCGATCGAAGGGGTCGAGGGCGCCGAGGCGTTGGACGGGGTCACCGTGTTCCACGCGGGGACGGCGCGCGACGCCGCGGGCCAGCTCGTCACCGCCGGCGGTCGGGTGCTCGCCGTCACCGGCACCGGCTCGACGCTCGCCGAAGCGCGCGCAGGCGCCTACGCCGGCGTCTCGAGGATCCGTTTCGACGGCGCCCACTACCGGACCGATATCGCCGCCGCCGCGGTAGAGCTGGAAGGAGCCACCCCATGAGCGACCCGACGCCGCTGGTCGGCGTGCTGGCGGCCTCGCCGGCCGAGCTGCCGATCATGCGTCAGGCCGGGCTGATCCTCGAGAAGTTCGAGGTGCCGCACGAGGTCAGGATCATGTCGTCCTCGCGCAACCCCGACCTCGCCGACGAATACGCGCGCACCGCGTTCGAACGCGGCCTCAAGGTCGTGATCTGCTCGACGGGGCTGTCCGGGCACCTGGCTGCGGCCGTGGCGGCACGCACGGTGCTGCCCGTGATCGGGGTGCCCATCTCCTCGGCGCCGCAGATGGTCGGCAACGAGGCCCTCGCGATCACGGCGCAGATGCCGACCGGCGTGCCGATCGCCACGGTCGGCGTCGACGCGAGCGTGAACGCGGCGCTCCTCGCGTGCCAGATCCTCGGCGTCGCCGACGAGGATCTCCAGGCGGCCCTATGGAAGTTCAAGGACGACCTGGCGGAGGGGCTCCGGTTGTGATCCCACGCTACGAGGTGCCCGAGGTCGCGGCCATCTGGTTGGACCAGGCGCGCCTGGCCAACTGGCTCGAGATCGAGCTGCTGGCGGTCGAGGCGTGGGCCGAGCTGGGGGTCGTGCCGGCCGCCGATGCCGCCGCGTGCAGGGAGCGTGCCTCGTTCACGGTCGAAGCGGTGCTCGAGCGCGAGGCGGTCACCCGCCACGATGTGGCCGCGTTCGTCGACGTGGTCGCGGCCTCGGTGGGTGACGAGGGGCGGTGGGTCCACTTCGGGATGACGTCGTCAGACGTGCTCGACACGGGGTTCGCGCTCCAGCTCCGCACGGCGGCCGGCCTGCTGCTTGCGGATCTCGAGCGGTTGCTCGGCGTCGTGAAGCGGCAGGCGCTCGCGCACCGCGACACGATCTGCATCGGGCGCTCGCACGGCGTGCATGCCGAGCCGACATCGTTCGGTCACAAGCTCGCGGTCTTCGCGTTCCAGCTCGATCGCGACCGTGAACGGATCCGCAGGGCACGCGAGGTCGTGAGTGTCGGCGCGATCAGCGGTGTGGTCGGCTCGTACGCGAGCGTCGATCCGCGCGTCGAGGAGATCGTATGCGGACGGCTCGGGTTGCGTCCCGCCGAGGCCTCGACCCAGATCATCCAGCGTGACCGTCACGCGGAGCTCCTCAACGCGATCGCGCTCTGCGGCTCGACGCTGGATGCGCTCGCGACCGAGATCCGCCACCTCGCCCGGACCGAGGTCCGCGAGGTGCAGGAGCCGTTCGCCGAGGGACAGAAGGGCTCGAGCGCGATGCCGCACAAGCGGAACCCGGTGGTGTGCGAGCGCGTGAGCGGGTTGGCGCGGGTGTTGCGCGGGCACGCGGTCGTGGGGATGGAGAACGTGACGCTCTGGCACGAGCGCGACATCTCGCACTCCTCGGTCGAGCGGTTGATCATGCCGGATGCCACGGGGCTGCTCGCGTTCATGCTCCGCGACATGGCGTGGGTGATCGGCGGGCTCGTCGTCTACCCCGAACGCATGCGCGAGAACGCGATGGCGCTCGGTGGCGTCGCGTTCAGCCAGACGGTGTTGCTGGCGCTGGTGGATGCGGGGCTCGCTCGCGACGACGCGTACCGGATCGTGCAGAGGGCCGCGGCGCAGGCCTGGGATGAGGCCGGGTCCTTCCGTGAGGAGCTCGCGGCCGATCCAGAGGTCGCGGGCCAGCTGGACCTGGATGTCGTGTTCGACCCGTCGCGCTTCCTGCGGAACCTCGGCGGCGTCTTCGATCGCCTGGAGAAGCTCTCGGTTCAGGCCTGAGGCGCAACCGCGTTCCGTAGACTGAGGCCGTGGGGACGACCGATGGCCAGGGGAGCGGGGTGGCGGTCCCAGTCGCCCAGGGCAAGGTCCGCGACGTCTTCGAGGCCGGTGATGGGTACCTGTTGCTCGTCGCTACCGACCGGATCAGCGCCTTCGACGTGATCTTGCCGACCCCGATCCCCGACAAGGGCCGCGTCCTGACCGCCTGCTCGCTTCATTGGTACGGGCAGGTCGCCGACCTCGTGCCGAACCACCTGGTGAGCGCCGACCGGGCCGCGTTCCCGGCGCCGTTCGACGCCGACCCGGACGTGGCCGGGCGGGCGATGCACGTCCGGACCGCCCGCGTGATCCCGATGGAGTGCGTGGTCCGCGGATACCTGGCGGGCAGCGGCTGGGGGCAGTACCAGGCGTCGAGCGCGGTCTGCGGGATCGCCCTGCCGGAAGGACTGACCGAGTCCGCGCGCCTCACCGAGCCGATCTTCACCCCGACGACCAAAGCCGTTGAGGGCCACGACCTGCCCCTCACCCCTGGCGAAGCCCGCGATCTCGTCGGTTTCGGCCTCTACGAGCGCCTGAAGGAGGTCGCGATCGCGGTCTACGAGCGGATCGCGGCCGCGGCGCTCGAGCGCGGGATCATCGTCGCAGACACGAAGTTCGAGCTCGGCTTCGATGAGGCGAGCGGCGACCTCACTTTGATCGACGAGGTCGGCACACCTGACTCGTCACGGTTCTGGCCGGCCGACGTCTACGAGCCCGGCCACGCGCAGCCGAGCTTCGATAAGCAGTTCGTCCGCGACTGGCTCGACGCGAGCGGCTGGAACCACGAGCCGCCGCCCCCCGGGCTACCGGCCGACGTCGTCGAGGCGACGGCCGCACGCTATCGCGAGGCCTATGAACGACTGAGCGGCGAGCCGTTCGACGACTACCTCCGACGCATGGGAGCAACGACATGACGACGTACACGTTCGAGGTGCTGGTCTCGCTGAAGGCCGGCCTATCCGATCCGGCCGGCAAGGCGGTCGAGTCCTCGCTGCCGGCGCTCGGCTGGACCAACGTGACCAACGTGAAGGTCGGCAAGCACATCAAGCTCGATGTCGAGGCCGCCGACGAGGACACGGCGCGCGCCCAGGTCGATGACATGGCAGCGCGGCTGCTCTCCAACTCGGTGATCGAGGACGTCCAGGTGCTGGAGGTGGCCGCGAAGTGAGCGACCGCGCGCCCCGGGTAGGCGTGGTGACGTTCCCGGGCTCGCTCGACGACCGAGACGCACGGCGCGCGGTCGCGTTGATGGGCGGCGAGCCCGTCGCGCTCTGGCACGCCGAGCACGATCTGCGCGGCGTTGACGCCGTGATCTTGCCCGGCGGGTTCTCCTACGGCGACTACCTCCGGGCCGGCGCGATCGCCGCGCGTGCACCGATCATGGACGAGGTCGTGACGTTCGCCGCGCGAGGTGGACCGGTCCTCGGCATCTGTAACGGGTTCCAGATTCTCTGCGAGGCAGGGCTGCTGGCGGGTGCCCTGATCCGGAACCGGTCGCTGCGGTTCATCTGCCGCGACGTGATGCTGCGGGTCGAGACCGCGCAGAGCACGGTGACGCGCGGGTTGACGCCGGGCGAGGTCGTCGAGATCGTGATGAAGCACGGCGAGGGCCAGTGGGTGGCGACCGACGAGCAGCTCGCCCGCGTGGAAGGCGACGGGCTGGTCGCGTTCCGCTACGCCTCGGCCGAGGGTGTCGTCGACGCCTCGACCAACCCGAACGGTGCCACCAACAACATCGCGGGCGTCCGCAACGACGCCGGCAACGTCGTCGGCTTGATGCCGCACCCCGAGCACGCCGTCGACCCCGACGTGGGCCCGACCGGTGGCCAGGCGCTGTTCGCGTCGCTGCTCGAGGCGGCGCTGGAGGACGCCCGCGCGTGACCAACCCCACGCCGCTGCACCGCTCGCTCGGGCTCAAGGACGACGAGTACGACCGCATCATCGCCACGCTCGGCCGCGAGCCCAACCGTGCCGAGCTCGCCATGTACAGCGTGATGTGGTCCGAGCACTGCTCGTACAAGTCCTCGAAGATCCACCTGAAGACGCTCCCGACCGAGGGGCCGGCCGTGCTCGTCGGTCCCGGGCAGGACGCCGGCGCGGTCGACGTGGGCGACGGCATCGCGGTGGTCTTCAAGATGGAGTCGCACTCGCACCCGAGCGCGATCGAGCCCTACCAGGGCGCCGCGACCGGAGTCGGCGGCATCGTCCGCGACATCATCTCGATGGGTGCGCGGCCGGTCGCCTTGCTCGACCCACTGATGTTCGGTCCCCTCACCGAGGAGCGGAACCGGTGGCTCTTCGAGGGCGTGATCGCGGGCATCGGCGGCTACGGCAACTGCATCGGGGTGCCCACCGTCGGCGGCGAGATCCGGTTCGCCGACGCCCACACGACCAATCCGTGCATCAACGTGATGTGCGTCGGCGTGGCGAAGGCCGACGAGCTGGTCACCGCGACGTCGCTCACCCCGCAGGTCGGCTCGCTGATGGTGCTCTACGGCGCGGCGACCGGACGCGACGGGATCGGGGGCGTCAGCGTGCTCGCGAGCGCCACGCTCGACGAGGGTGCCGAGGCGTCGCGGCCGAGCGTGCAGATCGGCGACCCGTTCGCCGAGAAGCTGCTGATCGAGGCCTCGCTCGAGCTGATCGCGGCGGGGCTGCTCGAGGGGCTCCAGGACCTCGGCGGCGCCGGGATCACCTGTGCGGTGAGCGAGTCGGCCGCACGGGCCGGCATGGGCGCGAAGGTGAACCTCGACGCCGTCCCGCTCCGCGAGCCCGGCATGGAGGCCTTCGAGATCCTGACGAGCGAATCGCAGGAACGGATGCTCGCGATCGTGCACCCCTCGAAGCTGACCGATGTCGAGGCCGTCTGCGCGAAGTGGGGACTGCGGACCGCGGTGATCGCAGAGCTGACCGAGGGCGGCGAGCTCGAGATCTCGCTCGGGGGCGAGGTGGTCGCGCGGGTGCCGGCGCGGTCGCTCGCCGACGACGGGCCCGAGTACGACCGTCCGGCGACCGCGCCGGCACCACCCGCCGGGGACGATCCGACCTTCCTCCCGTTCGACGGCGATCTGTCGAAGGCGCTGCTGCAGGTGCTCGCCGCGCCCAACGTCGCGAGCAAGCGGTGGGCGTTCGAGCAGTACGACCAGCGGGTGCAGAGCAACACCGTGGACGGACCCGGCTCCGACGCCGCGGTGATCCGCGTCGACGGGACCTTGAAGGGCTTGGCGCTCGCGGCCGACGGGAAGGGCCGCTACGGGCGGCTCGACCCCTACCTCGGTGCGATGCACGCGGTCGCCGAGGCGGCACGCAACGTGGCAGCCAGCGGCGCCCGGCCGCTCGCGATCACGAACTGCCTGAACTTCGGCAACCCCGAGCGGCCCGAGGTCATGGGGCAGTTCACCGAGTCGATCCGGGGCATGCGCGACGCGTGCACGGCGCTCGGCACGCCCGTGACCGGCGGCAACGTGAGCTTCTACAACGAGTCCGGCGACAGCGCGGTCGACCCGACCCCCGTGATCGGCATGCTCGGCCTGCTGCCCGACTACCGCCTCCGGGTGCCGAGCGCGTTCCCGCGGGGCGGCCTCTCGGTCTACCTGCTGGGGGAGACGTTCGCGGAGCTCGGCGGGTCGGAGTTCGCCGAGACGGTGCTCGAGGCGGGCGGTGGCCGGCCGCCCGCGCTCGACCTGGCGCGGGAGTCGGCGTTGATCGACCTGCTGGTCGAGGCCGCAGGCGAGACGGTGCTCGCGAGCGCGCACGACTGCGGTGACGGGGGGGTCGCGGTCGCGCTCGCCGAGTGCGCGATCGGCGCCGGGCACGGGTTCGCGGTGCACATACCGGGCGATCTGCCCGCGCACGTCGCCCTGTTCAGCGAGTCCGCGTCGCGGGTCGTCGTGTCGGTCGAGTCCGCGGACGAGGAGCGCTTCGTGGCGCTCGCGGCCGCGCACGGGGTGCCGTGCGTGCGCCTGGGTGAGACCGGCGGCCCGCGCGCGATGATCGACGGGCTCGTCGACCTCCCGGTCGAGGCGCTCGCCGACGCGTGGTCGAACGCGATCCCGCGGCTGCTCGGCGAGGCGGTCTGATCCGCCCCATGCCGATCCGCGCCGTCACGTTCGACTACTGGCAGACGCTCGTGGCCGAGCGGCGCGGCCACATGCGCGAGCTGCAGATCGACCGATGGGTCGCGACGCTGACGGAGGCGGGGCAACCCCGGGCCCGCGAGGGCCTGGAGGCCGCGTTCGGCGAGAACTGGGATGTCTTCGAGGAACGCTGGCGCACCCTCGGCGGCCAGTGGGGCGCCCCGAAGACGGTCGACTTCGTCGGGGAGCGGCTCGGGCTGCGGTTCGACGACGGCCTGCGGGACACGCTCATCGATGGGTTCCGCGTGGTGGGGGAGCTCGCGGAACTGACGCCGGCGCCTCATCTCGAGCATTGCCTCCGCACGCTTCGCGCGGCGGGTCTCCGGATCGGGATCGTCTGCGACGTGGGGCTGACGGCCGCGCCGACGCTCCGTCACCGCCTCGCGGGGTTCGGGCTGCTCGGATACTTCGACGCGTGGGCCTTCAGCGACGAGACCGGTTGGTTCAAGCCCGCGGCTGAGGCGTTCATGCCCGCGCTCGAGGGTCTCGGGGTGGCTCCGCACGAGGCCGCCCACGTCGGGGACAACGAGCGGACCGACGTCACGGGGGCGAAGGCGCTCGGGATGGTCGCGGTGCAGTACACAGGGCTCCGTCACCTGGCGTCGTGGCTCCCCGAGCAGGAGCCGGGCGAACTGGCCGATCACGTGCTCGACGACCACGCCGACCTGCCCGCCGCACTCGGGATCGTCTGAGCCGTCTCACGCGGGGCCTCCTCGGCGCGTTGTTCCCACGTGACGAGCGGAAGGAGGCAGACTCATGGAACGTGGTGGGTCGTGTGAGCCGAGCCGTCTTGCCGCCGTTCGACGACGTCCTCGAGGAGACCGGGCCGATGGTGATGCGCTTCCTGCTCGTCGCGGCGGGGCCGCAGCACGCCGACGATGTGTTCCAGGAGACCTACCTGTCGGCGCTCCGGGCCTACCCGCGGTGCGACGATCCGCGACATCTGGACCGGTGGGTGCTGAAGATCGCGTCGCGCAAGGCGATCGATCACCATCGTCGGTCTGCGCGCGCCGCGACGCCCACCGCCGACCTGCCCGAGCGGGCCGTGGCGCCCAACGAGCCCCCCGACGACGAGCTCTGGGCGGCCGTCGCAGGGTTGCCGCCGAAACAGCGCGTGGCGGTGGTCCATCGCCACGTGCTCGACCGGCCCTACGACGAGATCGCGGCGGTGCTCGGGTGTTCCGAGGAGGCCGCGCGTGCGAACGTGCACGCGGGCATGAAGAAGCTGCGGGAGCGGGTGGCATGAGCGGGAGCGATCTGAAGAGACTGGCGTCGCGCGCCGAGGCCGAGCGACTGGCGGGGGAGGCCGCGATGCGGGTCCGTGAGGCCGCCGCCGCCGATGGGCTCGTCGATGTCGCGCTCGGCGCGTTCGAGTCGCCCGTCGGCGAGCTGACGGTCGCGGTGACCCCCCGGGGGCTCGTCTACGTGGCGTTCGAGGACGAAGACCGCGACGAGCTCATCGCGCGGTACGCGAGGCAGCTCTCGCCCCGGATCCTGCGCTCGGCGAAGGGGACCGACGAGGTCCGTCGCGAGATCGACGAGTACTTCGCGGGATCGCGGACCGTGTTCGACCTCACGCTCGACCGCCGGCTGATGCATCCGTTCGCTCGCGACGTGCTCGCGGCCACGGCGAAGGTCGGCTACGGCGAGGTCGCCACCTACGGCGAGGTCGCGAAGCGGATCGGGAAGCCCAAGGCCGCGCGCGCGGTGGGCGCGGCGCTCGGCTCCAACCCCATCCCGATCGTGGTGCCGTGCCACCGGGTCGTGGGCGCAGGGGGGCGGCTCACCGGGTACTCGGGCGGGCTTCACCGCAAGGAGGCGCTGCTTCGTCTCGAGGGCTCGCTGCCGCCCGTGCTCGTCTGAGCCTCGTCACCATGGAGACCCTCGGGAGGCCGGTACACTGAGCCCCTCGATGGGCGCCGAATCACCCAAGGAGGAGTGCGGTCTCTTCGGCGTATGGGCGCCCGGCGACGACGTCGCCCGGCTCACCTACTTCGGTCTCTTCGCCCAGCAGCACCGCGGCCAGGAGTCGGCCGGGATCGCGGTCAGCGACCGCACCAACATCCTCGTCTTCAAGGATCTCGGGCTGGTCAGCCAGGTGTTCAACGAGGCAGCGCTGACCATGCTGCACGGCGACCTCGCGATCGGCCACACCCGCTATTCGACCACGGGGTCCACCACGTGGGACAACGCGCAGCCGGTGTTCAAGACCGACGGCGCGCACTCGGTCGCGCTCGGTCACAACGGCAACCTGGTGAACACCGCCGAGATCGCCGAGACGGTTGGCACCCTCGGCGCCGCGACGACCGATTCCGACCTCGTCACGACGATGCTCGCGAACGAGTCCCCGGCGGCGGGCGGCCTCGAGGAGGCCGCGATGCGCGTCCTGCCGACGCTTCGCGGGGCGTTCTGCTTCGTGTTCATGGACGAGCGCTCGGTGTTCGCGGCGCGTGACCCGCACGGCGTCCGCCCGCTCTCGATCGGCCGGCTGCCCAACGGGTTCGTCATCGCCTCGGAGACCTGCGCGCTCGACATCGTCGGCGCGGCGTTCCTGCGTGACGTCGAGCCCGGCGAGCTGGTCCGGCTCGACGACCGCGGGCTGCACAGCGCGCGGTTCGCCGAGAGCCCGAAGCGCTCGCTCTGCGTGTTCGAGTTCGTCTACCTGGCCCGGCCCGACTCGCGGATGCGCGAGCGCACCGTACATGAGGCGCGTCGAGAGATGGGGCGGATCCTCGCGCGCGAGGCGCCTGCCGAAGCCGACATGGTGATCGCGGTGCCGACGACCGGGACCTCCGCCGCGCAGGGGTTCTCGGAGGTCACCGGTATCCCCTACGGCGACGGGCTCTACAAGAACAACTACGTCGGCCGGACGTTCATCCAGCCGTCGCAGTCGCTCCGCGACCGCGGCGTCAAGCTCAAGCTGAACCCGCTGCCCGAGTCGATCCACGGGAAGCGTCTGGTTGTCGTCGACGACTCGATCGTGCGCGGTACGACGACCAAGCAGGTCGTCGCGGCGCTCCGCGAGGCGGGCGCCACCGAGGTGCATATCCGGATCACGTGTCCTCCGGTGCGGTGGCCGTGCTTCTACGGGATCGACTTCCCGACGCGTCAGGAGCTCATCGCGGCCGATCTGACCGTCGAGCAGATCCGCGACTACGTCGGCGCCGACTCGCTCGGCTACCTCTCGCTCGAAGGCATGGTCGAAGCGGCCGGCGGGGCGAAGGAGTCGTTCTGCCGGGCGTGCTTCGACGGCGAGTACCCGATCCCGGTCCCCGAGGGTGCCGGCAAGTTCCTGCTGGAGGACCAGCTCCAGCTGCCGACCGGGTGAGCGGGGCGTACCGCGCCGCGGGCGTGGACGCCGAGGCCGCCGCGAAGGCCGTCGCGTTGATCGGCGGCCTCGCCGCGCGCGCCCGCAGGCCCGAGGTCGCCGACGAGGTCGGCGGATTCGCCGGACTGTTCCGGATCGGCGAGGGCAAGCTGCTCGCCGCAGCCACCGACGGCGTCGGCACGAAGCTCGAGATCGCGCGGATGACGGGGCGGCTCTCCACGGTGGGGATCGACCTCGTCGCCATGTCCGCCGACGACGTCGTCTGCACCGGCGCCGAGCCGCTGCTCTTCCTCGACTACCTCGCGGTCGGTCGCGTGGAGCCCGAACGCGTCGCTGCGCTGGTCGAAGGTGTCGCCGAGGGGTGCCGCTTGGCTGGTTGCGCCCTGCTGGGCGGCGAGACCGCCGAGCATCCCGGGGTCATGCCCGATGACCAGTTCGACCTCGCCGGGTTCTGCGTGGGGATCGTGGACGAGAGCGCGCTGCTCGGCCCCGTCCGGGTCCGCGAGGGTGACGTCCTGATCGGTTTGCCGTCGAGCGGGCTGCACGCGAACGGGTACTCGCTGGTGCGCAAGTCGCTGCTCGGTGGACGCGACCTGGACGCAACAGCGCCCGAGCTCGGGCGGTCACTCGCCGATGAGCTGCTGGAGCCGTGCCGCATCCACACACCCGAGGTGCTCGCGCTGCACCGCTCAGGACTGCTGCACGCCGCCGCGCACATCACCGGCGGCGGGTTCCACGAGAACGTGCCGCGCGCGTTGCCCCCCGGCCTCGGCGCTGCGATCGAGCGAGGAACCTGGACCGAGCACCCGATCTTCGCGCTCGTGCAGCGTGAGAGCGGGGCGAGCGACGACGACATGTTCTCGACGTTCAACATGGGCCTCGGGATGGTGCTGGTGGTGGGGCCCGAGGACGCCGACCGGGTGCTCGCCGGCGGGGACGGCGCCCGGCGCGTGGGGACCGTGGTCACCGGCGCCGGCCTCCAGATCGCCTAGAGTGCGGTCCGCGCGGCGTCCTGCGTCGCGTGCGGCGGCGGGTCTTGATCTGGGTACGGCCTCGGTCCCGCGTGGTAGTCGCCGTGGAGCTGGAAGGCCCGGTCGAGCTGCCGAGCGCCCATCCACGCACCGATCGCCAGCGCACTCCAGATCGCCACGGTGATCAGGACATCTCCCATGGGCCCAGGATACCGCCCTTCGCTCGCGACGAAGGATGGCCGGCGCACAGCGCCGTCTGATCACGCGATGCTATGGACGCATCACCCGGAGCGGTCGCCGGAGTCGGTCCGACGGCCGATGCGCGATCTGGACGGAGGGCGCATCCAGCTCGGCCATCGGTCGGCCGTTGCTCAAGGTATGGATGCCTCAGGTCATCACATCAGCGTGTTGGTGGTCGACGACGAGCCGCAGGTCGTCACCGTCCTCGAGCTCACCCTCCGCACCGCCGGGTACCTGACCTATGCGGCGCACGACGGCCTCGAAGCGATGTCGCAGATCGAGCGACACCACCCCGCCATCATGGTGCTCGACGTGATGATGCCCCGGATGGACGGATGGTCGGTCCTCGAGGCACTGCATCAGCTGCTCCCCGAGGAGCGGCCCCGGGTGATCATGGTGACGGCCCTGGCGACGCCCGACGACCGTGAGCGCGCCACGGCACTCGGCGCCGAGGCGTACGTGGCGAAGCCGTTCGACACCGACGAGCTGATGCGGATCGTCCACGGCCTCGAGCTCGTCGGCTGAGGGGTGCGAGCCCGCGGTCAGTGATCGAACCGCTGGTGCTCCTTCGGCACGACCGTGGTGCCGATCGCCTTCAAGGTGAGCACGGGCTCGTCCAGGAACTCCGCGGCGCTTTCGCTGATGTCGGTCCGCGCGCCGCCGATCTTGTGGATCTCGAACTCGCACCGGCGGCTCGAGTTGCCGACGCTCACGATCTTGGCTCTCGCCTCGATCCAGTCCCCGGCGTACAGCGGGGCCAGGAACTCGACGGTCTCGTAGGCGCGGAACAGGCCCTCGTCGCCGTCGTAGCGCATCGCGAGCTCGGTGATCAGGTCGCCGACGATCTTGAGCTGCGTGGAGCCGGCGACCAGGTTGCCGCCGTAGTGGGCGTCCTCCTGGCCGAGACGGAGACGGATCAGCGAGGTGGGCAGGTCGCTCACGGGTTCCTCCTGGGGTCGCGCGTCGGCGCCGGTCTACGGGGCGGGGTCGGGGATGATCTTGCCGTGGCGCACACCGCGGGCCGGTACGCGGACCTCGGTGCCGTCCTTCTTGCGCACGAAGTAGGTCTCGGCGGCCTCGTCCCAGCGTTCGAACACGCCGACGGCCTCGCTCACGTAGCCATTGGGCAGCTCGAACTGGAACGTGACGCGTTTACCGAGATCCTCGGGCGTCACGGCGTTCGTCCCTCTCATCGGGCGCGAGACTACTAGAGGCGCAGGACCGCCTCGGCGGCGAGGCGGAACAGGAGCTCTCGCCCCTCGACGTGCTCGTCCCAGCCCCGCTGGTCCCAGTCCTCGCCCGACAGGTCATCGCCCGCATACAGGAGCTGGCCGAACGTGACCCCGCGGAACGCGGCGACGGCGAAGAACGCCGCCGCCTCCATCTCGACGGTCAGACAACCCTCGGCCACACGGCGTTCGGCCTTCCCCCGGGTCTCGCGGTAGAGGGCGTCGGTGGTCCACGTGGTCCCGAGGACGTACGGCACGCCGTGCTGCTCGAGGGTGGCGGCGATCGCGCCGACCGCCTCGGCGCTCGGCTCGACCGTGCGACCCGCGGGCAGATAGTGGTAGCTCGTGCCCTCATCGCGGACCGCCGTCGTGGGGACGACGACGTGGCCGAGCGCGACATCGGCGACGAGGACCCCGGCGCCCCCGCACGCGACGAACGCCCTGCATCCGCGTGCGATCAGCTCCTCGGTGAACCCGGCGGCGAGCGGGGCACCCACCCCGGGGTGCGCCAAGGCCAGCCGCTCGCCGCCGTACTCGAGCTCATACACCGGGTTCTGCCCGATCTCGGAGACGAGCACGTCGATCTGGCGGCCGTCGTGCTCGGCCACGACCTTCTCGATCACGTCTTGGAAGAAGCACAGGACGACGTGGTGCGGGATGTCGATCGGGTCGATGATCTCGTTCGGCTCGATGATGGCCGTCGGAGCCGGGTCGAACTCGAGGATCGGCGCGTCGGCGGGATCGGTCGGCGGCATCAGCCGAGCTTGGCGATCGTGCCGTCGGGCGGCGCCGGGTAGAAGTCCGGGTGCACCGCCCACGCCAAGATCTCGAGCCCGTCGACGATCCGAGGACCGGGCCGGCTGAAGAACGAGGTCGCGTCGACCGCGTAGACCTGGCCGTTGCGGGCCGCCGGGGTGTCGGTGAACTCCGGGTGATCGAGGAACGCGGCGGCCTCGTCCTCGGCCTCTTCCAGGTAATAGCCGCATGGCATGAACACGATGACCTCGGGCGCGGCCGACCGGATCTCGTGCCAGGCGGTCTCGCGGCTCGGCTGCCCCTTCTCTGCGAGCACCGGTGTGCCACCGACGATCTCGATCATCTCGGGGATCCAATGTCCGGCCGAGAACGGCGGGTCCGACCATTCGAGCGCGAAGACGCTCACCGTCGGCACCCGCTTCGCGGTCTCCTTGACGGCGGTCACGCGCTCGCGGAGCGTCGACGCGAGCTCGGCGCCCTGCTCGGCGCGCCCGAGGAGCTTGCCGACGATCTCGAGCTGCGCGATCACCTCGTCGAGGGTCTTGGGGTCGAGGGTGACCACCTTCGCGTCCGGCAGGCCGATCTTGTCGAGCGCCTGCTTCACCTGGCCGCTCGGCACGGCGCAGACGCGGCACAGGTCCTGGGTCAAGATCACCTCGGGCTGCTCGCGCCGCAGGAGCTCGGTGTCGAGGATGTACAACGGCTGACCTTGGCCGACCTGCTCGCGGACCGCGTCGTCGATCTGGCGCGCGGTCTGGACCCGGCCCTGGGGGAGTGCGCTTCGGCTGATCACCGGCTTCGTGACCGCCTCGGCGGGGTAGTCGCACTCGTCGGTGACCCCGACGAGGTCGTCGCCGAGCCCGAGGGCGTAGACCATCTCGGTGGCCGACGGCAGGAGCGACGCGATCTTCATCGCGGCAAGTCTCGCAGGCGGTCCGGGGACTGCAAGACGGCGACGAGGTCGGTCAGGAAGCGGCCGGCCGCGGCCCCGTCGAGCACGCGATGATCGAACGTGAGCGACAGGATCGCGGCCGGCCGCGCCACGACCTGGCCGTCGACCACCACCGCTCTCGGTGCGATCACCCCGAACGCGAGCGTCACGCTCGTGCCCGGCGAGAGGATCGGCGTCCCGGCTTCGGAGCCGTAGGAGCCCGTGTTCGAGACCGCCACGGTGGCGCCGGCGAGATCCGCCGCCGTGAGGCCACCGGTCCGAGCGCCCTCGGCGAGGCGGCGGATCTCGCCGGCGAGCTCACCGATGCCCCGGTCCTGCGCGTCGTGCACCACCGGCACGACCAGGCCCCGCTCGGTGTCGGCGGCGAGACCGACGTTGACCGTCTCTCGGGTCGCGATGTGGTCCCCGCCCCACGCGGCGTTCGCCATCGGATGGGTGGCGAGCGCCTTGCAGAGGGCTGCGACCAGCACCGGCAGCGGCGAGACCTCGAGCTCGCGACGGAACGTCTCCAGCGCCGAACAGTCCAGCGTGCGGAACGTGGTGACCTGCGGGATGGCCGCCTGCCGCTCCAGGTTCGCCGCGATCGCCCGCCGCGCGGGCGTCAGCTCGACCGTGCTTACCGGGGCGCCACCAGCAAGAGCCCGCACGTCATCCTCCGTGACCCGCCCACCAGGACCGCTCCCGGACACGGCGGACAGGTCCACCCCCAGCTCCTTCGCGAGCTTCCGCACGGGCGGTGTCGCTCGAGCGGGTGCGGCGTCGCCGGCCGTTCCCGGTTCACCTTTCACGTCGAAGGTGACCAACGCTGCCCCGACGGGCACGTCCTCACCCTCGGCGCCATGCAGGGTCAGAACGACCCCTGCGAACGGCGACGGGATCTCGACCGCGGCCTTCGCCGTCTCGACCTCGACCAGCGGCTGGTTCAGCGCGACGACGTCGCCCTCGCGCACGAGCCACTCGACGATCCGCCCTTCCTCCAGGCCTTCGCCGAGGTCCGGCATCGTGAACACCCGCTCGGCCATCAGTAGCGCACCACCCGACGCGCCGCTTCGACGATCCGGTCCACGCTCGGCAGGTAGCCCTGCTCCAGCGATGCCGGGGGATAGGGCGCGTCCCACCCCGTCACTCTCGCGACCGGCGCCGCGAGCGAGTCGAAGGCCAACTCCATCACGCGCGCCGCGACCTCGGCGCCCATCCCGAGCGTGCGCGGGGCCTCGTGGATCACGACCATGCGGCCGGTCTCGCGCGCGCACCTCGCGAGCAGGTCCTCGTCCAGTGGCGAGAGCGACCGGAGGTCCACCACCCGCGCGCCGAGGCCGTCCTCGTCGGCCAGGACGGCCGCGGCGTCCAACCCCCTAGCCACCATCGCGCCGTAGGCGATCAAGGTGACGTCGTTGCCGTTGCGCAGCACCCGGCCCTCGCCGATCCCGGCCCCCTCGGCCGAGAGGTCACCCGACTCCTTGCCCCAATAGCGCGCTTTCGGCTCGAGCACGACCACCGGGTCGGGGTCCGCGATGGCGTAGCGCAGCAACCGGTAGGCATCGAGCGGCGACGATGGCACGACGACCTTCAGCCCGGCCGTGTGCACGTAGTAGGTCTCGGGGCTCTCGCCGTGGTGCTCCTTGCCCTTGATGCCGCCGAAGGACGCGATCCGGATGGTGATAGGCATGTCGACCCGGCCGCGGGTGCGCATCCGCATCTTCGCGACGTGGTCGATGACCTGTTCGAGCCCCGGGTAGCTGAACGCGTCGAACTGCATCTCGATCACGGGCCGCCAGCCCGCGAAGCACAGGCCGACGGCGGTTCCGACGATGCCGGCCTCGGCGATCGGCGTGTCGAACACGCGCCGGTCGCCGTACTCCGCCTGGAGGCCGTCGGTCACGCGGAACACCCCGCCCGAGACCCCGACGTCCTGGCCGAACACCAGCACGCGGGGATCGGAGGCCAGCGCGTCGAACAGCGCCCGGTTCAGCGCACCGCTCATCGTCCACTCAGCCACCGAGCGCCTCCTCGCGCTGGCGAAGGAAGGGCCCCGGCGGGTCGGCGTAGACCCAGTCGAACGCCCACTCGGCGGGCGGCGCGCCCTGGGCGATCAGGGCCTCGCGGACCTCGAGCGCGAACGTCTCGGCTTCGGCCTCGTAGCCGCGGACCAGGTCCTCGTCCGCATGACCCGATGCCTGCATCCACACGCGGAAGCGCACGATCGGGTCGAACGCTCGCGCCCTGTCGACGTCGTCTTCGCCCCGGTAGCGCGTGGCGTCGTCTGCCGTCGAGTGCGCGCCGATCCGGTACGTGAGCGCCTCGATCAGCGTCGGACCCTCACCCGAGCGGGCGCGCGCGACCGCATCGCGCGTCGCGGCGTAGACGGCGAGGACGTCGTTGCCGTCGACGCGCACGCCGGGGAACCCGTAGCCCTCGGCGCGCCGCCAGATCTCACCCGCCGTCTGCGAGGCGGTCGGCACGCTGATCGCCCACCCGTTGTTCTGACAGAACAGCACGAGCGGCACCTTCCACACGCCGGCCATGTTGGCGGCCTCGTGGAAGTCGCCTTCGCTCGTCGCGCCGTCGCCGAAGTACGCAACGGTCACGCCATCCGAGCCATCGAGCGCCTGCCCCAGCGCGTGACCGACCCCGTGCACGATCTGCGTCGCGATCGGGATGCAGATGGGTCCGAACCGGGTCGCCCGCGGGTCGTACGGCCCACCGTGCCACGTGCCCCGGTGGTACCAGAGGTAGCGGACCGGATCGACACCGCGCACCAGCGCCACGGCCAGCTCGCGGAAGGTCGGGAAGATGAAGTCCTGGGGCGCGAGGGCGAGCACGCTGCCGATCTGGGCGGCCTCCTGCCCCTCGAACCCGGGGTACACGGTCAGCTCGCCCTGGCGCTGGAGCGCGATGCACTCGCGATCCAGGCGACGGGCGACGATAACCCACCGCAGGGCCGCGCGGAGCTCGTCGGGGGACAGGCCGACGTCGGTGTCGCCCACGGCCTCGCCGTCGGGAGCGAGGATCCGGCTCGGTGCCGTTCCACCCCAATGCTCAGGTGCGTCCACGGGCCCCCTCAGCTCCGGTCCTCGGCGAGCCGACAGGATAGGGGAAGCGCTCACGACTAGACTGCGAGCCGCCATGGTCCCCAGTGCGTACCTCCGCGTGTTCCAACCGCTCGACGGTTTCGAACGCGACGAGCAACTGCACTGGGAGCGCTACCTCATCGAAGGACCCAGGCGCTCCCGCCCGTCGCGGTACGCGGACCGGGTGACCGCCGAGGGGCTCGGATTGATCGCGCCCGCCGATGGTGAGCACGCCGAGGTGCGACTGGTCGACGGTCGCACGTACCTGGCGCCGGACCGCATGCGCATGCGGGTGCTGGCCTCGGTCCTGTCGTTCACCGATGCGAGCGAGATGGAGCTCGCGGACCGGTTCGTGACGAAGCGCCTCGCCCGCCAAGCCCGGCGGCAGCTGGGCAGGCAGCGCCGCCGCGACCCGTACTCGATCGCGTTCGTGCATCAGAGCCCTTGGCACGTGCCGATCCGCTGGTTCACGCTGTTCAAGGACGACGAACGCACGCTCGCCGAGGACGAGCACGGCGAGCACCATCTGCGCTACGTCACGACGACCCGGCGCGCGATGCGGCGCGCCGAGAACGCGATCCCGATCCTCAGGAAGTCCGACCTGGGTGCGATCGGCGAGATGCTCGTGGACCTGCACCAGTGGATGGCCTCGTTCGACGCCCGGTCGCTGCTCGAGCTCGACTACGGCGAGCTCTGCGGCTTCCTCACGTGGGACGAGATGGACGACGACCGCAGCGCCGCCGATGTGCAGGACGCCCTCGACGCGCTGTCGCGTCACGAGACCGCGCACGCGGCGCAGGTCTACCAGGACGTGCTGACGCGCTGGGCCGAGATCCGCAGCCGCGAGCTGTTCAACTAGCGTGTCAGCTCGTCGAGCAGATCGCCGAACGCGCTCACGTACGCCGTAACGTCCTCGCGCGTCGCGGGGACCGACACGACGGGCCCCGCGCCGACGATGGCCTCCCACACCCCGCGGTTCGCCATCCAGATCCGGGTCAACCGCGAGAGCAGGTCGTCGGAGGTCGCGCGGGCCTCCGCCCCGTCGTGGGGCGGCGTCGGCGCGAAGTGGGCGCCGGCGCGCGGTCCGAGGTGATGGATGAACCACGGAAGGCCGACACGGGCGACGGCCGCACGCATCCCGTAGGCGAGCTCCGCCCCGAGCATCTGGGTGTGGGCGTAGGCCTGGTCGGTCAGGACCTCGAGCATCGTGGCCCTCGCAGCGGCCATCGCGAGCGCGTTACCGAACAGGGTCCCACCGGTCGCGATCAGCTCGGATCGCTCCCCGTCGGGTCCCTTGCGCTGGACCATGACCTCGCCGATCGCCTCGGTCATCCCCCAGGCGCCGAACGGCACACCGCCGGCGATCGACTTGCCGACCGTCACCACGTCGGGCTCGAGCCCCCAGGCCCTGGTGAGCCCTCCGGGTCCGAAGACCTGGGTGTGGGTCTCGTCGTAGCACAGCAGAGCGCCGGCCTCACGGGTGAGCCGGCGGAGCGCCTCGTGGAAGCCGTCGTCGGGCAGCAGCAGCCCGACCGCGTTCGTGAGCGCCGGCTCGGTCATCACGATCGCGATGTCGCCGTGACCGAGCGCCCCGGCGAGCGCCTCGACGTCGTTGAACGAGATCATGACGGACTGGGCGGTGGCGGTGTCGGGCAGACCGCGCTCCTCGGGCACGAGCGCACCGGTCGGTCCCAGCTCCACGAGCGACTGGTCGAAGTGCCCGTGGTACTTGCCGTCGAAGAACAGCACCTTCTGCCGCCCGGTCACCACACGTGCCACGCGGATCGCCTCGACGTTCGCCTGCGACGCCGACGACGTGTACTGCCACATCGGCAGGCCGTAGCGCCGGCCGAGCTCCTCGGAGACGACGATCGAATCCTCGGTCGGAAGCAGGAACTGGTTGCCGTTGCGCATCGCTTCGTCGACCGCGCGAACGACCGGTTCGGGCGCGTAGCCGCAGAACATCGACATGTCGGCGATGTTGAAGTCGCTGTACGTATGCCCGTCGACGTCGGTGAACCGCGCGCCAGCCGCGTGCGCGACCCACGGCGGCTCGTGGTGGTAGCTGCTGCGGAGCCACGCCATCGGGACCCCGTTCGGCATGACGGCCGAGGCGCGCTTGCGGAGCTCGATGGAGCGGGGGTGTTCGTCGTGGAAACGCGCGTCCTCGGCGTCCTTCAGGGCCTTCACGCGGACGGGATCGACACCGGACATGCGCGGAGTCTAGGGGGTGGTGGCCAGGGGCAGAATCGAACTGCCGACACCGCGGTTTTCAGCCGCGTGCTCTGCCAACTGAGCTACCTGGCCCGGGCCGGTAGAAAACCTGGCAGAGATCGCTACCGAGGTCACTACCAGCGCGTTGAAGTGTAGCGAGTGGAGGTGGGGGCGGGCGCGGTAACGCCATCTCGGCCTGAGGGGTGCCTTCGGGGCAGCCCGGATCCTTGCCGGGGTTGTGCCGGGGGTGGAGCGAGTCAGGCGGCCGCTTCGACGTCCTCAGCAGCTCTGTGGCGAGCCATCCGTGAGGGCGTTGACCATCACAGCCCAGCCGAGCATCTCGACCTGCTGACGGCGCCATCCCAGGCTGTGAGCTCTGCCGAGGAACAGGGTGTCCTCCAAGGACCGGTTGAGCGATTCGGAGTCGTTCCGGCGCCCGTAGAGGCGGCGGAAATCCGGGTCCGAGGGCGGGATGGGCCGAACGTTCTCGGTCCGGTTGAACTTGCGCTTGCGGTCGGAGTCGTTCTGGTGGAGGCGCACCGTGATCTGCCCTCCGCCGAGGTGCTCGGGCAGCCGAAAATCGCTGTACCAGCGATACAGGCCTGAGTCTGCCGCCTTCATCCGGTGCGTTCTCTTGCGAGCGAGGGGGGTGAACTCCAGTTCACCCGCCTCTGTCGGGCGCATGAGGCCGATCGCTCCCGCCTCGGAGAAGAGCCGGACCGTGAGGGCCGAGCCGTCGGGAAGCCTGACTTCCTTGTCCTCGACATGCACGGTCTTCTCGCGCCGCTTGATCTTGCGCCTGAGGGTCTTGCTCGCGAAAGTCTCCGCGGCGGCGACCTTGTTCACGGGCACGATCCCGAGCTCTCTGAGGATCTTCTGGTGATGGACTCCCCGAAGCGCGGTGTCGTAGACGATCGCCTGGGTCCCAGGGACGTGCGGCGCCAGGCGCTCGAAGCAGCAGACGGCGATCGCGGCTTCTGAGCCGGGATCTGGCACGCGCTCCACGTCCAGGATGAACCGACCGATCGGCGAGCGCGTGGCCACCATGACGAACTTGGTCCCCCCACGCGGAACATCAAGGCGCCCTGCTCAGCGGAAGAGAGCCGCCCGGCGGGCGCGATCACGAATGTGGCCGGGCCCTCAGCGAGCAGCGCACACGCAGGGTCGAGCCAGGCGTCGCGGCGCGCGAGGAGATCCTCGGTCGCGTCAGCGGCCGCGCGGATCCACTGGGGAACCGCCCCGGACGACATGTCCCCAGTGAGATGCGCCTCCAGCGCTAGTGGTCTGTCTGGGAAATAGTGCGGTAGCATGATGTATGCGTACCTTGACT
>CAZZND010000004.1:0-42409 GCA_964655465.1 uncultured Actinomycetes bacterium | reverse complement strand
CGCCACGCGCTGCTGCTGCCCGCCCGAGAGCTGGGCGGGCCGGCGCTGCGTGAACTGACTCATCTGCACGAGCTCGAGCGCCTTGCCCACCCGTTCGGTGGTCTCGGCCTTCGACGCCTTCTGGTACTTCAGGCCGAACCCGACGTTCTGCTCGACGTTCAGGTGCGGGAACAGCGCGTAGTTCTGGAACACCATGTTGACGTTGCGCCTGTGCGGAGGGGTCTGGGCCATGTCCTCACCGTCGAGCAGGATCTGCCCTTCGGTGGGGCGCTCGAACCCGGCGATCATGCGCAGGCTCGTGGTCTTGCCACAGCCCGATGGACCGAGGAGCGAGAAGAACTCGCCCGAAGGCATCTCGAGGGTGATCCCGGCGACGGCCGTGAAATCACCGAACCGCTTGACCAGGTCGACGAGCTGCACCTCTCCGCCAGCCATGATCGCGGAGTGTATCCCGTCGCCGGGGAGATGGGTCAACTTCGGCCCGCCGTTCGATCCGGGCATGATGCCGGCATGACCGACCCCGAACCCGCTGGCGCCGGCGATCCTCACGATCGCCGGCACCTCCCGTCGCTCCTCGCCGGGTACTGGGCGTTCGGGCAGTTCTGGGGGGTCTGGGTCATCGCCATCTCGGCGTACAACGAGCGCCACGGCGTCGACGATGCCGGCTACGGCCTGTACCTGGCCTCGCTGTCGGTCGCTGCCGTCATCGTGATGGCGGTCGTGGCACCTCGGATGTCGCGGCTCCCCCTCGCGTTCACGGTCCCCGGGGCGCTCGCGGTCCTCGCCGTGGGCGCGATCGTGATGGCGGTGGTCGGATCGTCCACGCTGTGGGTCGCGTTCGCGGTCGTCGGCGCCGGCAACGGGCTCATCGACGTGTTCTTGAACGTCGACGCCCAACGGCTCGAGGCCGCCACCGGGCGCCCCGTCCTGCAGTGGCTCCACGCGATGTACGCGCTCGGCGGGGTGACCGGCGCCGCGATCGCGGGCGTGGTGGCTGCGGCAGGTCTCGACGAGCGGACCGCGCTGTTCGCGGCCGCCGCGACCCTGCTCGCGACGGCAGCCTGGAACGCGGTCCGCGCCGATCCCCGCTCCACCCCTGAGGTGGAGCGCAGGCGGCTGTCGCTCTCGGCGTTCCGGCGACACCCGGGTCTGCTCGCGGCAGGCATGGTCGTGCTGTTCGCGTTCCTCGTCGAGGGCTCGATGGACACGTGGGCCGGCCGGTACGTCCAGGAGACGCTCGGCGCCGACGCCACGACAGCCGCGTGGGTGTTCATCGCGTTCTCGCTCGCCCTGTTCTTCGGCCGCCTCTTCGCGGGGAAGGTGCTGTTCTCGATGGGCCGCCGGACCACGATCCTCATCGCCGGCGTCGCCGCGGCCGCCGCCGGCGCAACCGCCGCGCTCACGGGAAGCATCGCGGTCGTGGGCGCCGCCTACATCCTCATGGGGTTCGCGATCTCGGCGGTCGCACCGGCGGGGTTCGGTCTGGTCGAGGAGGTCGCCCCGCGCGACCAGGCGAACGCCATCACGGCGGTCACCACGCTCGGCTATGGCGGCTTCGTGATCAGCCCTCCGATCTTCGGCGCGGTCGCCCAGGCCTACGGGCTTCGCGCGGCGATGGCCGTGATCGTCTCGAGCACCGCGGGGATCGTGATCGCGGGCTTGCGGGCGCCCCGCGACCGCGTGCCGGCCGAGGTCTGACCCAGAGGTCTGACCCTCATGTTCGATCCTCAGGCCTCGAGCGGCGGCGGGAGCGTCCCGGCTCCCCAGGCGTCGGCACCTCCGTCGACGACGACCGTCGTGCCCGTGATGTAGCCGCCGCCCGGCGACGCGAGGAACGCGATGGTCTGGCCGACCTCGTCCGCGGTACCGGGACGCTTCATCGGCACCTGCTCGGCGTACGCGTCGACCAGGTCCTGCCCGCCGTACCGCGTGACCCCTTCGGTCTGGATCAGGCCGGCCGCGATGCACACCGCACGGATCCCGTAACGCGACCATTCCAGCGAGGTCCCCGCCGCGAGCGTCTCGAGCGCCGAACGGGCGGTCGAGGAGTGGATCATCAGGGGGATGCCGCGGCGCGGACTGAACCCCACGAACGCCACGAACCCGTGCCGCGCGGGGATCAGCCATCGCACGGCGACCCTCTGCGTGACGTCCCACACGGCGTCGACGTTCAGCCGGTGCACCGCCCGCATGCCCTTGAGGCCGATCTGTTCGAGCGGCGCCGCGAACTGGCCGCCCGCGTTGTTCACCAGGTGGTCGACCCGTCCGAACCGGGCGTCGACGGCGTCGAGGAACGCAGACACCTGCTCGGGCTCGCGCACATCGCACACGTGGGTGAAACACGCATCGCCGAGCTCCGCCGCGGCGTCGGCGAGCGGTTCCTCGCGACGACCGCAGATCGCCACCTGCCCGCCCGCCCGCACGAAGGCGCGCGCCGTCGCACGTCCGATCCCGGTGCCGCCGCCGGTGACGAGGGCGACCGTCCCCGCGTGCGCGTCGGGCGCGAGCACCGACCGAGCGGCCTCTACCATGGTGCGCAGTATGGACGAGCGCTGGATCGACGTGCGAACCGACGACGGCGTGCGACTGCGTGCGCGGATCGTCGGCGGCGCGGGCCCCCACCTTCTCCTGCACCACGGTCTCGCCTCGTCACAGCGGGTCTGGGACCTGATGCTCCCCCGGCTCGCGCGCCGGTTCCGGGTCGTCACCTACGACGCCCGCGGACACGGTCAGAGCGCGAAGCCAACCTCCGGGTACGGGTTCGCCACCGTCACCGCCGACCTCCTCGCGGTGGCGAGAGCGACCCGGCTCCGACGACCGGTCATCGCGGGACATTCCTGGGGAGCCATGGTCGCCCTCGAGGCCGCGGCGGATCACCCGCGGCGCGTGAACGGGGCGTTCCTGGTGGACGGCGGTGTCTCGTCGCTCGGGAGCGAGATGACCTGGCCGGAAGCCAAGGACAGGCTCGCGCCGCCGCACCTCGACGGGATGCCGCTCGAGGAGTTCCGCGGCATGATCCGCGTCTTCACGGCCGACGCGCTCGAGGTCACCCCCGAGATCGAGCGGATCGTCCTGTCGGTGATGCGCATCGACCGCGAACGGAAGATCCACCCCCACTTGCACCGTTCGAACCACTTCCGGATCCTCCGAGCGATCTGGGAGCAGGATCCGGTCGTGCTCCACACGCGCCTCCGGGTGCCTGCGGAGGCGTTGCTCGCCCACGGCTGCGGTGACGGCGAGGCCGGTTGGGTCGAGGCCAAGCGCCGCCATGCCGCCACCCTGCGCGCGATCGGCGCTCCAACACGCGTGTCTTGGATCGAGGGCATCCACGACCTGCCGCTCCAGCAACCCGACGTGGTCAGCCGGCGGATCGAGGCGTTCGTCCGTCGCGCCGTAAGCTAGTCGGCATGTGGATCTTGATCGTCCTGATCGTGCTCGCCGTGTTGGGCATCCTCGGCACGGTCCTGAAGGCCGTCCTGCTCGTGATCGGCGCCATCGTCCTGGCGGTGGTCGTCGCGGGCTGGCTCGGGTGGCGGGCGCTGAAGCGGGAGGTCCGCGCGGCCGAGCGGCGTTCCATGCCGGCGGACCCCTCGACGACCATCATCATCGGCGAGACCCAGCGCTCGCCCGATGACCCCGCCGGCCCCGGTCAGCTGCCGAGCGGCCGGGACGACCGCTACTGATGAGCTGACGGCGAGGCCCGGCGGGTCTTCGTCTCGCGGGTGATCAACCGGTCTCGGTACCACTGGCGCGTCGCCCACCGCCGTCGACGATTCCCTGCTCGAGCAGGACGATCCGGATCCCCGGCTCGCGTTCGGTGAGTACGACGGCGGCCCACAACCCGGCGAACCCACCGTCCACGATCGCGACGTCGGCCTTCACGTAGACGTCGAGCGGTGGGCAGGGCTAGCCGGGATCGGCGGCGAGCGCCTCTTGGAGCCAGAGGCTGCGCGCGGTGCCGGGTGCGGGGATGTCGACGCGGTTCACGCGGTGCCCCAGAGCCTCCCGAGCGCGAGCGCGACAGCGCGGCCGATCCCCAGGAAGAGCAAGGTGAACGCGAGCGCGACGCCGAAGAAGACCACGACACCGGCGTTCCCCAGCTGGCCCGCGATCGCCGTGCGGATGACGAGCGCCGCGGGCACGGCGACCGCCCAGGTCGCGATCATCCGACCGAGCCCCGGCGGACGATAGGTCTTGAGCCCGCGCGACGCGACGAGCCAGCACGCCACGATCGGCACCGCGTTCCGTGCGAACACTGCGAGCTCGCCGCCCTCGCGGTGCGACCCCATGCCGACGATGACGAACAACGGGAGCGCGATCAGATCGGCGACGAACGCCAGCCGCGCCTGGCGTGTGCCATCGGTCCACCGCATGCGATCATCTTCTCAGAGGTCCGTAGGCTGGCGGCATGTCGCGCGAGCGTCTGATGGCCCTCTCCGACGAGCACCGCGGGTTCTGCCGGTGGTCCGCCGACCGGTTGCGGGCCTGGGACGAGTCCGGGCGCCTCGCGTTCTCACCCATGCAGACCGCGGACACGCCCCTTGGCCCCGTCCCCGCGGCGGATCGGGCTCGATGCGATGCTCGGCGCCGACGCGTGCGCCGTCGATCCGTCGAGGCCGGGCACGTGACCCTCGACGAGGTGCTCGGGGCGCTGCACGACGCCGCCGACCCGTCGCGCCTAGCCGGGATGGCCCGCGTCGGGATCGACGTCGACCATGCCCTCGGCGTGAGCGTCCCCAACATCCGGAAGATCGCGAAGCGCGCCGATCACGATCACGAGCTCGCCCAAGCCCTCTGGGATACCGGCATCCACGAAGCCCGTCAGGTTGCCGGTCTGGTCGCCGAGCCGGCGAGGTTCACCTTCACCCAGATGACCGCGTGGGCGCGTGACCTCGACTCCTGGGATGTGTGCGACCTGGTCGCCGATGCGTTCGCGGAGAGTCGCCACGCGGAGCGGGCGATCGGGACCTGGTCCCGGTCGCGCCACGGCTTCACGAAACGATGCGCGTTCTCGATGATCGCCCGGCTCGCCGTGTGGGCGAAGGCGCGTCCGGCCGAGGACTTCCTCGCCTACCTGCCCCTCATCCGCGACGCGTCGAGCGACGACCGCAACGAGGTCAAGAAGGCCGTGAGCTGGGCGCTGCGTCAGATCGGGAAGCGCGACCTGGCCCTGCACGCCGCCGCGATCGAGGAGGCTCTGGCCATCCTCGCGATGGACACGCGGAGCGGCCGCTGGATCGCGTGGGACGCGCTCCGCGAGCTCCGTGATCCGGCGATCGTCGCCAGGATCTGGCGGACCTAGGTCTCGAGCACCGCCGGCGCCAACCGCTCCAGCGCCCGTCGTTGCCCGGCGGGACCGTCCTCGCCGATCACCTGCACGCAGACGTGGTCCGCGCCGGCCGCGAGATGGGCCCGCACGCGGCCCGCGACGTCCTCCACGCTCCCCCACGCCACGGCGGCATCGACCAACCGATCCGTGACCTCAGCGACGTCACCGGCGAAGCCGAGGCGCTCCCAGCTCCGCGCGTAGTTCGGCAGCTCGAGGTAGTCGGCCGCCCATCCCCGCGCGATCGACCTGGCTTCGGACGGGTCCGACCGGAGCACCGCGGTCTGCTCGACGGCGAGCACGGGCTCGGGGCCGAGCACCTCACGAGCGTAGGCCGTGTGTTCGGGCGGGACGAAGTACGTGTGTGCGCCGAGCGCCCGTTCGGCGGAGAGCTGGAGCATCGCGTCGCCGAGCGCGGCGAGCATCCTCGGCGGTGCCGGCCGCTCGCCCGCCGCCGCATCCATCCCGTCGAGGTACGCGCGAGTGCGGGCGAGCGGCAGATCCCAGCGCTGCCCGCGACGATCGGTGGAGTACTCGTGCCCGACCCCGATCCCGAGGACGAACCGTCCTCCGTAGGCGTCATCGATGAGGGCGGCCCCCCTGGCGAGCGCGTCGGGTTGCCTGACCGTGATGTTGGCGATGCCGCTCGCGACGGTCAGCGTGCGTGTCGACGCCAGAAGCCACGACACATGCGCGAGGACGTCGGTCGAGCCGCCGCCCTCGGGGACCCACAAGGAGGAGAGCCCGAGCGCATCGATCGCCACGGCGGCTGCCGCGATCTCAGCCGCCGGCCGGCCATCGAGCTCGAACGTCCAAGCCCCGAGCGCACCCAAGTGGGCGCGGAGGTCGTCGTGCGCTGTCGTCACGGCCGGATCCTACCGGGACGATAGTGAAGGGAGGGGGCGCGAAGCGCCCCCTCCCGAAGGTTCCCGCGCGGCGACGGCTCAGCCGTCGCCGCGCTCGCCCGCCTCGACCAGCTCGGCCGGTGAGTCGGGCACCTCGACCCGGAGTGCCGCGTCGTGACCCTCGACGTCGATCTTCGGGAGCCACTGCAGCCACCGCGGCAGGTACCAGTTGCGGTCGCCGAGCAGCCGCATCGTCGACGGCACGAGGATCGACCGCACGACCGTCGCGTCGAGCAGGACGGCAACGGCGAGGCCGAAGCCCATCTGTTCGAGAGAGGTCAACCGCCCGGCGGCGAACCCGGCGAACACCGCGACCATGATGATGGCGGCACCGGTGATGATCCCACCCGTCGTCCGCAACCCGAAGGCCACGGCCTCGGCGTTGCGACCGGTCCGGTCGTATTCCTCACGGATCCGCGTCAGCAGGAACACGTGATAGTCCATCGACAGACCGAACAGGATCGAGAACAGGAACAGCGGCAGCCAGCTCTCGATCGCTTCGACCTGCTGGAACCCGAACAGGCCGGCGATCGACTCGCCGATCGCCGGCCCCCCCTGCTGGAACACGAGGACGATCAGGCCGTACGCGGCGCCCACCGATAGCAGGTTCATGATGATCGCCTTCACCGGCACCACGATCGAACGGAACACGATCGTGAGCAACACGAACGAGAGGGCAAGCACGAGCAGGATGATCAGCGGCGTGTACGTCTCCGAGATGTCGAAGAAGTCCTTCACGAAGGCCGTCTCGCCTCCCACCAGGACAGCGTTGGGCGCACCCAGCTGGCGGGCCTCCTCGCCGAACACCTCCGGCACGTAGGTCGTCCGCAGGTCGGTGATGGCGCTGATGGCAGCCTCGTTCTGGCCGTCGGCCGCCAGCCCCGCCAGCGGGATCCGCACGAGCGTGACCGAGCCGTCCTCGGTGGTGATCGCCGGGAGCGGAGGTGCGAATCGAGCATCGTCGGCGATGGCCTCCGACAGTGCCGCGATCTTCGCTTCGTCCGCGTCGCCCTGGATCACGACCTCGGCCGCGCTCTGCAGCCCTGCTTGCGGGAACCTCGAGATCAGCAGGTTGAAGGCCTGCTTGGCCTGGACCTCGTCGGGCAAGCTGCTGATGCCCGCGAGACCGGTCTTGATGCCCCGGCCCTCGCCGTCGGGATGAGACTGGAACCAGTACGGAAGCGAGAGCGCGATCAAGAAGCCGGCAGCCAGGACAAGCCACATCACGGGGCGTCCCATGACCTGGCGGGTCACGCGATCCCAGAACCCGCCGTCGGTGCTCAACGTCGAGCCCTTGGCATCGATCTCATCGCCCTCGCGCTGGGTGCCACGACGCCGTTCGGCCGAGGACCCGCGCACGTACCGCGTGAGCACGATCCCGGCGACGACGATCCCCGCGACCGCACCGAGGACCGCAAGGAACGGCGGCGCGCCCGCCGCCGCGAGCCCGCCACCGATGACACCCGCGACGGCCGCGAGGACGACGAACGCGAGGATCGTCCACCCCCGCCGCAGCCAGGGCCAGTTCACCCAGTCACCGAACAACGCGAGCAGCGCCGGCAGCAACGTCATGGACGCAGCCATCGACACGAGGACGACGATGATCGCCCCGCCGGCGAGGCTGCGGAAGATCGTGGTCGGCACGAGCAGCATCCCGGCGAGCGCGAGCACGACGGTCAGGCCGCTGAAGAAGACCGCGCGGTTCGCCGTCGCGCCCGAACGTCCGATCGCCTCGAGCTTGTCGAGCCCACGATGCCGCTCCTCGCGGTTGCGGGACACGATGAACAGTGCGTAGTCGATGCCGACCGCGAGCCCCATCATCGACACGAGGTTCGGAGCGAAGAAGCTGAAGCTCCAGACCTGTCCGATCACCCCCATGATCCCGAGCGTCACGGAGATCGCGAAGACCCCCATGATGATCGGGAGCATGCCGCCGATGATCGCGGAGAACACGATAAGCAGCACGACGATGGCGGCGAGGATGCCGAGCCCTTCGCCGACGGCCAGGTCCTCCTCCGAGATCTTCCGGAACTCCTCCGTCGAGCTCGCTTGGCCGATGAAATACGTGGTCGCCCCGTCGACGCTCGTCTCTTCGGCGATCGCGTCGATCTTGGGGATCGCCTCGGTAGCTTCGTTCGCGTCGCCCGCCATCACGACGGTGAAGAGCACGGCTGTGCCGTCCTCGGACGCGATCGGCCCCAGCGCGGCAGCCTGGGGGTCGGCCGCGACATCGTCGGGGAGCGGGAACGCGACCGGCACCGCTTGCACCGCGTCGGGACCGAGCTCGGTGAGTAGGGCGAGCACGTCGTTCACGTGTGCCACGAACGCGGGATCTTGCACGCTCGTCCCTTCGGGCGCCGTGATGATGAAGGACTCGGTCGCGAGGTCGTCCTCCAGTCGGACCTCATCGAGGACGGCGATCGCACGTTTGGCCTCGGGGGTGTTCGTGAAATCGAAATCGGTGGTCAGCGCATCGCTCAGGAGCGCGCTGGAAGAAGCCCCGGCAGCGGCGAACACGATCAGCCAGATCACGAGTGTGCGCCATGGGTGGCGGCTGCTCGCCCTGGCGATGGACTCAGGGTTGAGCTTCATCAGGTTCCCCTTCCCGCCGGAACCCCTCTGGGTCCGGCCAACCTTGACGTACGGTGTATGCTTACGGTGTACGAACGCTACCCGTACGATGTAAGTCTGTCAACCCCCGGGATCGGAACTTCCAGTGACCACCACCAAGCACCGCGAGAAGCTCACCAGGGAGAAGGTCATCGAGGCCGCTCTGGGGATCATGGATACCGAGGGCCTCGAGGCCGTCTCGATGCGCCGGGTGGCGCGCGAGGTCGGCGTCGAGGCCATGTCTCTGTACCACTACGTCGAGGACAAGGACGACCTGCTCCAGGGCGTGTGCGACCGCGTGATGGCCGGCTTCGAGTTCCCGTCCGAAGTCGGGGAGTGGGCCGACCGCTGCCGTGCGGTTGCGAGATCGTGGCGTCAGGTCCTGCAGGCCCATCCCGACGTCATGCGCCTGTTCGCCGAGACGCACGGGCCGGCCCCGACGTCCCCCGATTCGCTCCGGCCCACGGAGTTCGCGTTGGGGCTGCTCCGCGAGATCGGGCTCTCGGACCGCGACACCGTCCAGGCGTTCCACGCCTTCGGCGGCTACATCCAGGGCTTCGTGATGATGGAGGGTGGCTCGATCAAGGGCGGGCGACACGATCTTGAGCTCCACGAGTACCTGTCGTCGATGGTTCCGGCCGAGGCGTTTCCGGTGCTGCACGCGGTCGGTCGCTACTTCGCCGAGTGCGGCGCTGATGAGCAGTTCGAATTCGGCCTCGACCTCATGGTCCGCGGGATCGCCTCCCGTGTCGGGGTGCCCATCCCACCGACGCTCTGATGGAGGTCGACGCGTTCCTCGCCGATTCGGTCCAGGCCCAAGGAGGCAAGCTCCACGCGCTCGGCATCGGCTGGCGGGTGCTGCGGGTCGCGAGCTTCCCGGCTCGGCACGACCGGGTCGGGATCGGCGTGATCGTGCGCTCGGCGCCGGCCGAAGCCGGCGACCACGTTCTGGCTATCTCGCTGCTGGGTCCGGCCGGCGTCGCTCGTTCGTTCGGGGGCGACAGGACCGGCCTCGAAGCCCGGTTCACGACCCCACGCGGTGAGGGCACCGCCACCCTCGCGCTCAACATCGACGGGTTGGTGTTCGACGGCGAAGGCGAGCACACGTTCGTGCTCGCCGTCGACCGGCACGAGGCCGCGCGGCTGCCGTTCCGGGTTCAGACCGCCCCCGAGCCGCCCGCGGCCGAGGTGCGCACCGGCGTCTACCTGTAGACCGAGGGAACCGATGCTGGGACCAGGGGCGTCCCAGGCATCTCACGAATGAAGGAGCCGGTCATGCGGGCCATCATCCTCAGCTTGAGCGCGGCGCTCGTCCTCACCGGGTGCGCGGACGTCCCTTCGACCCCACCGGGCTCCGGGGCCATCGCGCACCCTACCGGTACCGACGACCTCATCCTGTCGGTGGGCTGGGAGGGCGGCTTCGTCCCCACCGAGTACCTCTTCACGAACGCGCCGTCGTTCGCCCTCTACGGCGACGGCACGCTGATCACGCCCGGCGCGCAGATCGAGCTCTACCCGGGGCCCGCGCTCCCGCCCTTCGTCGCCCGGACCGTGTCCGAGGAGGGCATCCAGGCCATCCTCCATCGGGCGCTCGAGGCCGGCCTCGACCTCGACGGCGACTACTCCGACCTCGGCAACATGGGTATCGCCGACGCGGGGACGGCAACCTTCGTCCTTTCCGCCGACGGCGCGACGCACCGCGTCACCGCGTATGCGCTCGGCATGGAGGGCGACGAGCGCGTGGACGGCCAGCCTGAAGACGTGTGGAGCACGCGGCGCCGGCTCAGCGACTTCATGAGCGAGATCGGCACCCTCGACGCGTGGCTCCCCGCCGGATCGCTCGGCGACGAGCGTACGTACGAGGCCACGAGCGCGCGCCTGCTCGTCGGCCCCGCCACGACCGACCCGGACCTGCCCCAGGAGCCCGCCACCTGGCCGCTCGAGGTGCCGCTCCGTGACCTGGGCGACGCCGCGCCGACGCTCGGCGAAGGGTGGCGATGCGCGGTCATCGACGGCGAGGACTGGGCGACGGTCGAACGGGCGGCTCGTCGCGCGAACCAGTTGACGCCGTGGACGAGCCATGGCGGGTCGTACCGGCTCGTGTTCCGACCCCTGCTGCCAGATGAAGCGGGCTGTCCCACGCCCTAGTACGATCTCGCGTCGTCTTGTCGCGCAATGGAGATGATCGTTTTCGCGCATCTCAAGCCCGGCTCCGAGTGGTCCGATACCTCACCCATCGACCGAACCACCCGGAGCCGATGTGATCCGAAGCGACCAGACTCGCCCTGACCCGCACGCCATCGTGGGCGGGTTCTTCGGGCGGGGCGATGCCCTGGCGGACATGGGCGTCGCCGCGCGCCTCGCGGACCTCGAGTCCCGCTACCGGGGTCTGATCGACCGCCTCCCCGCGGTGATCTACATCGACGGCGTTGGCGAGCACGACCACATGGTGGACGTCAGCGCCGGCATCCACGATCTGCTCGGCGTGTCCCCCGAGGAGTGGCTGAGCGGCTTCCAAGCCTGGGAGCGGATCATCGACCCGGCGGACTACGAACGCGTGACCGCGGAGAGCGAGCGCTCGGTCGAGACGGGCGAGCCCTACCGCATCCAGTACCGGGCTCGGCGACCCGACGACAGCCTGGTGTGGATCCGCGAGGACTCCGTGCTCATCCACGACGACGCTGGCACGCCCCTGTACTGGCTCGGCCTGATGCTCGACGTGACCGAGCTGATCCTGACGCAGGACGGGCTCCGAGAGGCTCGCGAGAAGTACGGGGCGCTCGTCGAGCAGATCCCCGCGATCGTGTACGTCGACGTCGCCGACGACTCGTGGACGACGACCTACGTCAGCCCCCAGATCGAGTCGATCTTGGGGGTGACGGCCGAGGCGTACCAGGGTGACCCCGATCTGTGGGGACGCATGCTGCATCCCGACGACCGTGATCGCACGATCGAGTCCTACACACGCGGGCGTGACTCAGGACGGCCGTTCACGATGGAATACCGGCTGATCGCCGCCGACGGCCGTGTGGTGTGGTTCCAGGACAGCGCCCTCGTGCTCCCCGGCGCCGACGGGCGCCCGGGGCTGATCCAGGGCGTGATGCTCGATATCACCGAGCGCAAGGAGGCGGAGGACCGCCTCGCGTACCTCGCGTACCACGACAGCCTGACGGGTTTGCCCAACAAGGCGATGTTCGACGAGTTGCTGCAGCTCTCGCTCGCCCGCGCCCGGCGGAACGGGACGGGCGTGGCCGTGTTCGCGCTCGATGTCGACAACTTCAAGCTCGTGAACGACTCGCTCGGGCACGAGGCCGGCGACCGGTTGATCCAGCAGCTCTCCGAGCGGCTCCAGGAGGCGACGCGGGATACCGACCTCGTGGCGCGGCAGGGCGGCGACGAGTTCCTGATCCTGCTCGCCGACGTGGACCCGACCTCAGCGCTGTCCGATGCCGACGCGATCCAGATCGCCGCGGAGGCGGTCGCCTCGCGGGTGCAGGACATGCTCGGCGGCTCCTTCGAGGTGGACGGGACCGAGCTGTTCGTGACCGCGTCGATCGGCATCACGCAGTTCCCTCGCGACGCGGACGACGCCGGCGACCTGCTGCGCAACGCCGACGCCGCGATGTTCCGCGCCAAAGGGGCCGGGCCCGGCGTCTCCATGGTGCACGCGTCCGAGGGGGCCGACGCCAAGGCCCGGTCTCTCGACCCGTCTGCGTCGCGCGACCGAGGACACGGTCTGGAACCTGCACTACCAGCCGCTCGTGGACCTGCACGACGGCTCGATGTTCGGTGTCGAGGCCCTGATCCGCTGGCCCGACCCCAACGGAGGCCTGGTCCCACCGGGCGAGTTCATCCCGTTGGCCGAGGAGATGGGGCTGATCGACGCGATCGGCGGATGGGTCGTCGAGGAGCTCTGCCGCCAAGACGCCGAGTGGCGGGCCGAAGGACTCGACCTCGAGATCGGCTTCAACCTCTCGCCCCGCCAGCTCCGTCACGGCGACGCCGTGGGCCGGATCTCGTCGCTCGTGCGATCCGCCGGCGTGGACCCTGGACGGATAACCGTCGAGATCACCGAGTCGACGGCGATGGACGACCCCGACCGCATCATCGAGCTGCTCCGCGGGTTCAAGGACGAGGGTTTCCGCCTCGCCATCGACGACTTCGGCACAGGCTACTCGTCACTCGCGCGGTTGCGGCACATGCCGGTGGACGTGCTCAAGATCGACCGTGCCTTCATCCACGACGTCAACGACGACCACCAGAGCGCGAGCATGGTCTCGGCGATCATCGCGCTGGCGTCGAACCTGGGGATGGCCGCTCTCGCTGAAGGGATCGAGACCGTCGAAGAATGGGGCTTCCTATCCGACCGCGGCTGCGCGTTCGGTCAGGGCTATCACTTCTCGAGGCCGGTGCCGGCCGAGGAGATCCTCGCCCTGTACCGGCGGCGTGGGCTCCGGCTGGTCGAGGGCGAGCTGGCCGGCTGAGTCGAGTGCTGGCGGCTACCGGCGCTTGCGGGCTCGGAGCCCGCTCTTGCCGCGCGGGCCCCCGCTGAACACCACGCGTGGAGGAGCGACCTTCATGCCCTCGTGCTCGAACTCCTCGTGCAGGTCGAGCCGGGCGGCCATCCGCGAGACGTCGCCCTGCTGGTCCGGGGTGACGAGCGTGACGCTGGTGCCACCGCGTCCGGCCCTGGCCGTGCGGCCCACCCGGTGCACGTAGCCCTTGTCGTCCATCGGCGGGTCGTAGTTCACGACGAGCGTGATGTCGTCGAGGTCGAGGCCGCGTGCCGCGACGTCGGTCGCGACCAGGATCCCGACGTGCCCGTCGGCGAACCGCTTCAACGAGCGATCACGAGCCTCCTGACGCATGTCGCCGTGAAGCGCGAGCGCCTTGACGTCCTGCGCCTTCAGCTGGCGAGCGAGGTTATCCACCATGCGTTTGGTGTTCACGAACACGAGCGTGAGGCCCTCCTCGGCGTCGGCGAGCTCGATCAGCTTCGTGAGCTTGCCGTGCGACGGCACCGGGACGAACCGGTGGTCGGCGTCGTCGACCAGCCCGTCCTCATCGCCTTCGACCTCGTGCCGGACGGGGTCCCGCGTGTAAACCTCGGCGATCCGCCCGACGGCCCCATCCAGTGTCGCCGAGAAGAACATCGTCTGGCGGTCCTTCGGCAGTTGCCGGATGATGCGGTCGACCTGAGGCTGGAAGCCCATGTCGAGCATCCGATCGGCTTCGTCCAAGACGAGGATCCGTACGCCCTTCAACGTCACGAGGCCCCGCTCCGCGAGATCTTGGAGCCGGCCTGGCGTCGCGATCAGCACGTGGGCCTGGTCCACGCCCTTGGCCTGTTCTTTCACGCCCGTGCCCCCGTAGACGACCTTGGTCTTCAGGCCGCGGGCGGCGGCGATATCCGAGAGGTCAGCCTTCACCTGCTGGGCAAGCTCGCGGGTAGGGACCAGGACGAGCGCGCCCGGGCGCGCCTCATCGGCGGGATCGAGCTGCTCGACGATGGGGATAGCGAAGCCCAAGGTCTTGCCTGAACCGGTCTTCGACCTCGCCAGCGTGTCGCGGCCCGACTTGGCGTCCTCCATGACCATGGCCTGGATGGGGAACGGGGCGGTGATCCCGCGCGCCTCGAGGACTTCGATGACCGGCTCGGAGACCCCCAGCTCGCGGAAGGTCGGAAGCGTGTCCGTCACTACCCCCAAGGCTACCGCGCCGGGCTACAGTTCGAACGCCTCGTCGAAAGCCCCGACGAGGTAGGTGACGATGACGAGTTGGGCGAGGGCGAGCGATTCGCTGCGATCCTCGCCCTTGCCGGGTTTGAGGACGATGCCGATCCGGTCCCGCTGCAGCCGCTCGTCGGGGTGCAGGGTGGACCAGAGCGCCTCCTCGAGCTCCTCGCCCAGATCGGGGGGGCAGCTGCCGTCGATCTCGAGCACGCTCATGGGGCCGCGCCGGTCGGTGCGGGTCGCCCAGCGCACGGGCTCGACCGCGCGAGCCCGGAAAGAACCGAGCAGCTCGCGCAAAGCCGGGAACGGCAACGTGGGCCGAACGATCACCCGGGCCGACAGGTGCTCGTCGCCTTCGGCGCCGTCGCGCGGCAGGAATCGCAGGACCACGTCCGCGTAGTCGCGCTGGGGGCGGACGTACTGGGCGACGTCGGGCTCGCGGCGCTTGAGCTCCGCGACGACATCCCTGGGCGAGTACCCGCGCTCGAAGACGTCGCGGTCCAGCTTCCAGCGGTGCCGGAGCTCCTCGTCGGGCTCGAGGAACACCGCCACGTCGATCTCGTCGCGCACGCCCCGGTCCGCGAGCGGCAGCAGCCCCTCGACGATCACGATCTCGCCGGGAGCCACCGTCTCGACGGGACCGAAGGTGCCGGTGAGGTGGTCGTACGTAGGTTTGGTGACGGCGGCTCCGGATGCCAAGGCCCGCAGGTCGGCCGCCATCCGCTCCATGTCGTTGGCCTCTGGTGCGAGCGGGGTGACGCCCAGGTCTACGCGCGCGGCGCGGTCGTAGCGGTGGTAGTCGTCGGTGCACACACGCGCGACACGGCCGACGCCCAAGATGTACTCGACACCGCGGCCGAGCGTGCTCTTGCCCGAGGCGCTGTCGCCCGCGAGCGCGAGCAACAGCGGCCGGTGGCCGCTGCCGGCCACCCGGGGCGCGATGGATCCAACCGAGCCGTCCATGGGTGCCGCTGAGGGTAGCGCGGTGACCGGGACGCGAAGCAGTGCCCGGCCGGTAGGCTGGCGCCGACGCGACGACGAGGGACGCCGGTGGACGATCGAACCCAGCTCTGGAACGACCTGGCCGCGCAGATCGCGGTCGACAGCATCCGAGCGACGACAGCGGCCGGGTCGGGCCATCCGACGTCGTCGATGTCGTCGGCGCACCTGCTCGCGGTGCTCTTCGCCAGCCACCTTCGCACCGACGTCCAAGATCCCAAGAGCCTGGCGAACGACCGCTTCGTGATGTCGAAGGGGCATGCGGCCCCCGCCCTCTACGCGGCGCTCAAGATGGTCGGGGCGCTGACCGACGACGAACTGCTGTCGCTCCGGCGGAAAGGATCGCCGATCCAGGGCCACCCGGCTCCCGTGCCCGAGCTGCCCTGGGTCGACGTGGCGAGCGGGTCGCTCGGCCAGGGGCTCGCCGTGGGGCTCGGGATGGCCCTCGCGATGCGAATGGACGGGGCGCCGGGCAACGCCTGGGTCCTTCTCGGCGATTCCGAGATGGCCGAGGGTTCGGTCTGGGAGGCCATGGAAGCCGCCAGGCACCACGAGGCCGGCAACCTCACCGCGATCATCGACCTGAACCGGCTCGGGCAACGCGGAGCCACGATGCACGGCTGGAACGGGGAAGTGTTCCGCGACCGGGCCGAGGCGTTCGGGTGGAGCGCGATCCAGGTCGACGGCCACGATGTCGGCGCCGTCGACCGGGCCTACCGCGATGCCGTGGTCGACGACCGGCCCACGTTGATCGTCGCGCGGACCGAGAAGGGCCACGGCGTCTCGTTCCTGGCCGATCAGGACGGCTGGCACGGCAAGGCCGTGCCGGCCGACCGCATGGATGAGGCGATCGCCGAGCTCGGCGGCGCGCGAGACCTCCGCGTCACACCGCCGGCGCCGCCCGACTGGAAACCGGTCCACCTGGGAGAGTTGCGGGCGGCGCCGGCTCCCACCTACGACGGTCCCGTGGCCACCCGCAAGGCGTTCGGCGATGCACTCGTCTGGCTGGCCGGACACCGGCCCGACCTCGTCGTCCTGGACGGCGAGGTCGGCAACTCGACCTACACCGAAGACTTCGACCGCGTCGCGCCCGAGCGCTTCGTGCAGCTGTTCATCGCCGAGCAGTGCATCGTCGGGGTCCAGACCGGCCTGCAGGCGCTCGGCAAGACGGCCTGGGCGGCCTCGTTCGGCGCGTTCCTGACCCGGGCGGTCGACCAGATCCGGATGGGCGTGATCAGCCGCGCCGATCTGCGCCTGTGCGGGTCGCACGCCGGCGTGTCGATCGGCGAGGACGGACCGTCGCAGATGGCCGTGGAGGACCTCGCGATCTTCCGCGCCCTGCACGGCTCGACGGTCCTGTATCCCGCCGACGGCACGAGCACGGTCAAGCTCGTCGCGGCGATGTGCGATCTCCCGGGCGTCTCGTACCTGCGGACCACGCGTGAGGCGACCTCCGCGCTCTACGGCCCCGACGACGAGTTCCCGATCGGCGGATCCAAGACGCTCGCCTCCAGCGACCACGACGACGTCGCGTTGATCGGGGCGGGTGTCACGCTGCACGAGTGCATGAGCGCGGCCCAGCAGCTCGGCGCCGAGGGGATCACCGCCCGGGTGATCGACGCCTACAGTGTGAAGCCGATCGACGCCGCCACGATCCGTCGGGCGCACGACGAGACGGGATCGATCGTCGTCGTCGAGGACCACCGCGTGGAGGGTGGTCTCGGCGACGCGGTGCTGGACGCGCTGGCCGCCAGCGGGCCGCTCGCCGGCCGCGTGATCAAGCTCGCCGTGCGTGACCTGCCAGGTTCGGCGACCCCGCAGGAGCTGCGCTCGTGGGCTGGCATCGACGCGGCCTCGATCGCCGCGGCTGCCCGCGGCGCGGCCGGCGCCTAAGGCGTGCCCATCGCGGCCGCGGTCGGGATCCCGCCGAACGCGTAGGCGATGATCTCCTCCGGGGGGACGGGCTTGGAGAAGTAGTACCCCTGACCGAGCTCGCAGCCGCGCTCACGGAGGAACGCGAGCTCCTCGGCCGTCTCGATCCCCTCGGCGAGCGTCGTCATCCCGAGGCCACGGGAAAGCTCCAGGAACGCCGTCACGATCGAGGCCGACTGCGGGTCCTCGTTCACGTTGCTCACGAATGAGCGGTCGATCTTCAGTACGCGCACGGGCATCTCGCGCAGGCGTGAGAGCGAGGAGTACCCTGTCCCGAAGTCGTCGATCGCGATCGCGAACCCGTAGTCGCTCAGCTCGAGCAGGATCTCCTGCGCGCGATCGGGGTTCATCATCGCCGAGGACTCGGTGACCTCGACGACCACCTTGGCCGGGTCGATCCCGCTCGCACGGATCTCGCGGACGATGCGCTCGGCCAGGTCGGGCTGCCAGAACTGCCTCGGCGAGAGGTTGAAACCGACCTCGAGGTCGATGTCGAGCTCCTTCCACGCCGTCGCCTGGTAGCTGATCTCGCGAACGACCCAGTCACCGATCTGCTCGATCAGCCCCAGGTCCTCGGCGAGCGGGATGAACTCGAGCGGCGGCACGATGGTGCCGTCGGGCTCGATCCACCGGATGAGCGCCTCGACGCCGACCATGCGGCCGGTCGAGAGCTCGATCACCGGCTGGTAGTACAGGGTCCAGCGTTGCGCCTCGGCGGCCTTTCGCAGGCGCGTCACGAATTGCAGCTTGGCGGCCGAGTCGTAGGTCCCGTCGCTCGACACGACGTAGTTCGCGGCGCCGGTCTTCTTGGCCTCGTACATCGCCGACTCGGCGTTCCGCTGGATCGTCCCGGCGTCAGGGGCGTCGTTGGGGAACAGGCTGATGCCGATGCCGGCGCTCACGTAGACCTCGGTGCCTTCGAGCGCGACGGGCGAGGCGAGCGACTCCTGGATCCGCCGGGCGACCCCCTCGGCGCGGGTCTTGGCGCCGTCGGGCGAGGACTCGTCCCGGTCCAGGTCGGCGAGCAGCAGCAGGAACTGGTCCCCTCCCCGGCGCGCGACCAGGTCGGTCTCACGCGTGGCCTCGCGGAGGCGGTCGGCTACCAGACGCAGGACCTGGTCACCGATGCCGTGCCCGAGCGAGTCGTTGACCAATCGGAAATCGTCGAGGTCGACGCACAAGACGGCGACCGCTCCCTCGTGACGGCGGGCCCGCGCGAGCGAGAGCTCGAGCAGCTCTTCGAACATCGCGCGCGAAGGCAGCCCCGTCAGCTCGTCGTGGTAGGCCTGGAACGCCAGGTTCTCCTCGCGCCGCTTGCGCTCGGTGACATCGATCATCGCGCCGTGGGAGTACCGGGGGTTACCGCGATCGTCGCGCACCATACGGGCCTCGTCCAGGACCCACACCGTCCCCCCGTCCTTCGCGATCATGCGGTACTCGAGGCGGAACGGGTCGCCCGTCTCGTTGTGCCGGACGTTCTCCGCGAGAGCCCGGACGCGGTCGTCGGGGTGGAGCACCTTCACCCACATCTCAGGGTCCGCGGTGAACTCCTCGGCCGTGTAGCCCAGGACGTCGAAGATCTGCGGGCTCATGTACATGCTCGACGCCGCGTCGTCGACCGCGTCGACGTAGGTGATCGTCGGACCCCGCTCGACCATCGCGCGGTAGATGTCGCGCTGTAGGTCGGCGTCCTCACGGGAACGGTCGGTCTCGACGCCATGCGCGACCGCGTCCGCGAGCGACTCGACCACCCGGCGATCCTCATCGGTGAGGGACCTGCCGTCGCGACAAACGTCCACCCCGGCGAACCCCCACCATTCCCCACCGGCGGTGACCGGGACCTGGACCGTCTCTACGACCCCTTCGGACACGAGGATCGCGCGCTCGACCGGCGGGAACGCGTCCAGGTGACCGCTCACCGCGCGACCGGCGCTCATCTCGTCGATCCATCGCGCGAACGACGGGAAGTACGGTTGGATCGCGTCAAGGGGCGAGTCGAACATCGGCCTCCCGCCCTCGCCCACCCATTCATGCCGTAGCTCCATCCACAGCTGCCCGTCGGTGCTGCGGACGTTCTGGAACACGAAACACCGTTCGACCTGCAGGGCGCGGCCGACCTCGGTCAGCGCAGCCTCCACGGTCTCCTGTCCCAGGGTTTCGGACAGGCGCTGGAACGCCGGACCGACACCCATGGGCAGGGCGTCCTCGTTCGCGTGAACCCCCATACCTCACGAGGCATCGGCAACGCCTGAGGCGGGCTATAGGGCCGCGGCCAGGGACTCACGCCGCCCGAGAGCGGTCCGCTGGTGCCCGTCCTTGCTACCCTGGGGCGTGATGCCCGACTACAAAGAGATCACGCACGAGCGGCTGTACGTCACCGTGCCGGGGACCGACAAGCTCCGCAAGACCGCCGCCAACCGCCTGAAGCACTTGCTGGCCAACGGATGGCGCGAGATCGAGCGTGCGAGCAACCCGGACTACATCCAGGTCAAGCTCGAAAGGACCGGGCACGCCCCGATGAAGGCGCGTCTGCCCAAGCGGGGCCCCGAGATCCGCGACATGCGGCCGCGCCGCCGCGACGGCGGGCAAAGCGGAGGCCGCGGCCGTCGCTAGCGCTCGACCGAACATCCTTCGGTTCCTACCCTGTTCTCCCGGACGATATCCGGGTATCATGCTCTTGTTCCGAAGAACGTCCGTTCCGCATGCTCGGACGACCCAACGGCTGGCCAACAGAACCAGCATGAGAACCAGGGGATGTAACCGACATGAGCGTGGGAGCCACACCGCAGGCGTCGTCCGTCCGGCCGGGCCACCGCGAGGCGCACGCTCATGCGACGGAGCAGCCGTTCCGCTACCCCCTCGAGCGCGAGTTCGTCGAGCCCGACTGGACCCGTCTGCCCGGCTACCGCGACGTCACCCGCGACCAGTGGGAATCCGCCCAGTGGCAGCGCGCGCACAGCGCCAAGAACCTCAGGGAGCTCAAGGCGGCACTCGGGGACTTCCTCGACGACGGCTTGCTCGCCGACATCGAGCGTGACCAGCAGGAGCGCGCGACCATGTCGATGCTCCTGCCGCCGCAGATGATCAACACGATGCAGGAGCACGACCTGCGCGGCGACCGCGTTCGCCGGTACATGACCCCCGCGTTCTCCGAGCGCGAGACCGAGTGGCCCTCGCACCCGCTCTCGAGCCGCGACTCGCTGCACGAGGCTGACATGTGGGCGGTCGAGGGGCTGACGCACCGATACCCCACGAAGGTGCTCGCCGAGCTGATCCCCACGTGCCCCCAGTACTGCGGGCACTGCACACGGATGGACCTGGTCGGCAACGACACGTTGCAGGTCCTCAAGTACAAGTTCGAGACCAAACAGAACGAGCGCTGGGACCAGATGCTCGACTACCTCCGGCGCACCCCGCAGGTCCGCGACGTCGTCGTTTCGGGCGGCGATATGGCGAACGTGCCGGTGAAGCGGCTCGAGAGCTTCGTGATGTCGCTGCTCGACATCGAGACCATCCGGGACATCCGCATCGCGACCAAGGGTCTCATGGGCCTCCCGCAGCACTTCCTCCAGGACGACGTCAAGGATGCCTTCGGCAGGATGGGCGCGCGGGCCCGTGAGCGGGGCGTCGACATCGCCGTGCACACGCACGTGAACGCCGCCCAGTCCGTGACGCCGCTCGTCCGTCGCGCCGCCGAGATGGTGCTGGACGCGGGGTTCCGCGACGTGCGCAACCAAGGCGTGCTGCTGCGTGGGGTGAACACCACGGTGAACGACCTGCTGGAGCTGTGCTTCACGCTCATGGATCACGGCAAGATCCTGCCCTACTACTTCTATATGTGCGACATGATCCCCAACGCCGAGCACTGGCGGACCTCGCTCGCCGAGACCCAGGAGCTGCAGTACGGGCTGCTCGGCTACATGCCGGGCTTCGCGACGCCGCGCATGGTCTGCGACGTGCCGTTCGTCGGCAAGCGATGGGTCCACATGAACCAGGATTACGACCGCGTGCGCGGCGTGTCGCACTGGACCAAGAACTACCGGACCGGCATCGAATACGACGATCCCGAGGCGCTCACGCGCCGCTACCACTACTACGACCCGATCTACACCTTGCCGGAAGACGGCCAGGAGTGGTGGCGCGCGAAGATCCGCGACGGCCTCGACGCGCTCCTCGCAGAGCTCGCCCAGGAGCAGGGCATCACGGTCGGCCCCTGAGACGCCTGCCCGTCACTCGGGTACGTACTTCCCCTCCCATGGTGACGTCGAGTCTGCGAGCTCGGCCTCACAAGCGCGGAGCTTCAACTCCGGAACGTCGAGCCGCGGATCCTGCGTGAAGTCGACGGCGCCAGAGAGCGGGTCGGCGTTCGCGTCGCGCTCGGTGAGCGGCCGGATCTGGCGCCACCTCTCGATGAACGCGAGCACCGAGGAGAACTCGTAGACCGTCGAGTCGATCGAGCCGCCGCTACGGTTCTCGCCCGCCTTCGAGTAGGGGCTGATGATCAGCGCCGGTGTCCGGGGGCCGAGGCCCATCGTGTCGAGGTGCGGCGGTGGCACGTGGTCGTAGAAGCCACCGAAGTCGTCCCAGACGATCACGACGATGGTGGTCGGCCAGGCGTCGGACCCGAAGATGGCGTTCAACCGCTCCATCGTCCAGTTCTCGCCGACGCACACGTTCGTGCCCGCCCCCGGATGCTCGTTGGACGAGCCCTCCGGAGGGATGAGCCACGAGACCGCCGGAAGGTCATCGTTCTCGAGATCGACGAGGATCTGGTCGGGGTCCTGGATCTTCTCCCGCATCGGGCCCTTCCACACGTGTTCGATGGCCTGCAGACCGTTCATCCACTGATCGGGGCGTCCGTAGTACTTCCACGAGATGCCCTTGCGCTCGAGCCGGTCGGGCAGGACCGGGATGTTGAAACACGTCCTGGTGTCCTCCCAGTACCGTGCGATCCGAGAGAGCTGAGCGGGGATCTCGGATGTGATCTCGTCCTCGAGCTTCATGATCCTCGACAGGTCGTCGCCAGAGAGATCCTCGAACGGGAACCGCTTCGTAAGCTCGAGCGGATCGTCGCAGTAGCTGCCCTCGGTGTCGGCGTTGGTCTTGTTGTGGACGACGCCGTTCGACTGCGCCGCCACCGTGTAGAGGTGCTCGGGGAACGTCGGCCCGTACATCGAGGTGAAGAACCGGTCCGCGAGCACGAACCGGTCCGCGAGCTTCCAATAGTTGGGGATCGTGCGCCGCGAGTGCTGGACGTAGCCCGACAGGTCGGCTCCCTTGCCGATGATGTTGAAGCCGTTCATCTTGCCGCCGTTGATCGAGTAGAGCCCGCTCGCGAACCCGTGCGTGATGTCGTGCGGCTGGATGTAGGGAGCCTCTTCAAGGGCGATCTCGGGGCCGTCCACCCACTTCCCGCTCGAGTCACGTTCCATGGTGAAGCCGGTCGACGCGCCGTCGGCGCCGGGGTAGGTCCCGAAGTAGTGGTCGAAGGTGCGGTTCTCCTTGATCAGGAAGATCACGTGCTCGATCGGCCACTCGTCGGGATCGAGAGACACGGGGGCGTTGGGCGAGGGGGTCGCCCGGTCCTCGCCGCCGCCGCGGGGCCACAGCAGCAGCCCGATGACCAACACGCTCAAGACGATGACGACGAAGAAGGGTCGTCGGGCGATCTGTGTGCGCGTCGGGCGGCGGCGCCTCGCGGCCGGACGGAGCACGGAGCCGGGCCGGCGTTGCACGCAGGCGAGTCTACCCCTGCCTCCGGAACACCCCGGAGCGCAGCAACCGCCGGTATCCGCGCACCGCTCGCGGATGGTCGGCAAGGTTCACGAGCTGGCCGGGATCGCGGCGCAGGTCGTACACCTCCTCCTCGCCGGTGATCCACCGGATGTAGACGCGGTCCTTCGTGCGCACCCCGTGCCACGCCGGGACGTTGGCGCCGCCGGCCCAACCGAGGGGGACCCACGGCTCCATGACCCCGGTCGACGATGGGCCGGTGAGGTCCTTACCGGCGAACCGGAACGGCGGCGTGACCCCTGCGAGCGCCGCCAGGGTCGGTGCGATGTCGAGGTTGGACGCGAGCTCGTCGCTCGGGCCACCCTCGGACCCGGGGACCGAGATCGCGAGGGGCACGCGGATCGAAGGCTCGTACGGCACCTGCTTGCCGACCCACCGATGGTCGCCGAACGTGAAGCCGTTGTCGGAGGTGACGACGATCACGGTGCGCTCGGTCTCACCCCGCGAGGCCACCACGTCGCGGAGCGCCAAGAGGTACTCGTCGACCGCGAGCAGCGTCTCGCGCTGAGCCAGTCGCTCCGCCTGCAAGCCGGACAGGCGCGCGGCGTCGATCGGCGGTCTCGCGCGGAGCCACGCCGGTTTGCCGTCGACGTCGTTCAGCACGGCGTCGCTCGGTGCCGGCGGTTCGACGCCGGCGAAGGCGCCGTCGTGCCGAGGAGCCGGCGTGTACGGCGCGTGGGGCGCCGGCGGCGCCAGGTAGAGGAACCACGGCTGGTCGGCGGGCGCTGCTCGCACGAACTCGAGCGCCGCGGTCCCGAGCACGTCCGTGACGTAGTCGGCGGAGGCCTCGCCTACCCGGCGCGCGACGCCCTGGTCGATCAGCCCGTAGCCGTAGTAGGTGGTGTCGATCGAATCGTTCGTCTTCGCGATCCACCGGTCCCACCCCGGTGGGACGTAGGGCCCGCGGTCCCACGGGTAGCCGTTCAGGTACTTGCCGATCATCGCGGTGCGGTAGCCGGCGTCGTGCAGCCACACGGCCAGCGTCTGGCGCTCATCGAGGCTCCCGCCCGTCTCGTTGTCGGTGACGCCGGTCTGCCACGACGGGAGCCCGGTGAGCAGGGTCGCGCGCGACGGGCAGCACACCGGGGTCGAGACGACGGCGTTCGTGTATGAGCGCCACCCGGTCGACGGGTCGTCGAGCTGGCTCCGGAGCCAGGGCATCGCGGAAGGATCGCCGAGGAGCGTGTCCGCCGGCTGGTCGTCGGTCACGACGAGGATCACGTTCGGCGGCAGGTCGGTCGCCGGCTCGGCCGCGGGGACGAGCACGACGACCGCGACGAGCACCAGCACCGCGACGAGCGCCGCGACGAGCGGACGCCGGTCCCCGGCCGCGGGCACCGGGTTCAGGTCTTCCGGACCTTCCAGATGTGGTCCATCGGGTAGTCGCGCGCCCACGGCAGGTCATCGGCGTCGACGTAGGTCGACGTCGCGCCCTCGGGTGGGCGGAGCTCGATCAGGTCCTCGACGACGAGGCCGCTCGCGCGGAAGAGGCGGACCCACTCGCCGTAGGGCAGCTGGAACTCCGTGGTCTGCCACTCGGGATCGTCGAGGTCCTGCGCGTACATCCCGAAGTAGGGCACGTGCAGCGAACGCGTCGTCACGTCACCCTCGCTCGTGACCCACAGCCACGGCGTGATCATGCTGAAGGCGAACACCCCGCCGGGGCGAAGCACCCGGGCGGCCTCGGGGACCGTGCGGTACGGGTCAGCGAAGCTCATGACGCCGTGGTCGCACACGACGACGTCGAAGCTGGCGTCAGCGAACGGGACGTGCTCGCCGTCGGCCTGCACGATCGGGAAGGTGACCCCCGTCGTCGCCATGTGCGCCAGGCCCTGCCGCAGCTGCGCCTCGCTGAAGTCGAGCCCTCGGACCCGGGCGCCCCGCATCGCCCACTTGATGCCCGACTGGCTGGCGCCGCAGCCGTACTCCAGGACGTCCATGCCGGCAACGTCACCGAGGACCTGCAGCTCGTCCTCGGGGATGTCCCACACGCCCCAGCCCAGCCGGTTCCATCGGTCGAGCTGTTCGCGATTCCACCCCTGGTAGTCGCCGCTGCGGGTCTCCCAGTGCAGGCGGTTGCGCCGGACATGCGGTGAGGTCTCGCTCATCGGTCCAGCCACCCGGCATCGCGGCCGTTCGCGTCGGCCACGATGCCGGCGGCGATGGACAGCGCGATCTGCGCCGGCGCGCGGCCGCCGATGTCGATCCCGAGCGGGGACCGGACACGGGAGAGGTCGTCGTCGCCGAACCCCTGGGCGCGGAGCTCCTCGACGTAGGCCGCCACGTGACGGCGGGACCCCATCACGCCGACGAACCGTGCCGACGCCCGCAGCGCGGCCACGAGGGTCGCGATCACGTCGGGCGCGTCGTGGTCGGTCAGCACGATGACGTCCTCGGATGAGACCGCGGCCTCGTCGACGGTCGTGAAGGCCTCGGGGTCACCAGCGGCAAGCCGCGCGCGACGCGGCTCGATGAGCGCGACGCGGAACCCGAGGATCCCGAGGATCCCCGCGAGCGCCCGCGCCACATCGGTGGCCGACCCGATCAGCACCCGGGTCGCCGGACGATGCGGTTCGAGGTAGACCTCGATGTCCCCCAGGTCGTGGGTGAACACCCGGGTCGCCGGCGCCCCCGCGTCGAGCACCTCGGCAGCGGCGGCAACCGCCGCGGCGTCGAACTCAGCGCAGCCGAGGGTCCCTCGGACCTCACCACCGGGCATGATCGTCATGGCGGCCCCGATCTCGCACGGCGGCGCACCGGCGACGACCTTCACGGCCTTGACGTCGACGGACGGCGGGCCGGCTCCGGCCGCGCGCGACGCCGGAGCGACCGGCGACGACGTGGTCGCGTGGCCAGTGGGATGCGCGCCGGTCGCCCCAGCGAGCAGACCGACGGCGTGGGGAAGGACCGGGAGCACCGCCTGCAGCGATTCGCGGACCCCCTTGGGGCTGCCGGGGAGGTTGATCGCGAGCGAGTCCCCGATCACACCGGCCCGTGCGCGCGAGAGCGACGCCATCGGCGTAGCGGCGAGCCCGGCGGACCGCATGAGCTCGGCGAGACCCGGTGCCTCGCGATCCAGCACCGCGAGGGTGGCCTCCGGCGTCACATCACGCGGACCGAACCCGGTGCCGCCGGTCGTCACGACGAGCGCGTGCGTCGCCGCCAGGCGGCGCAGAGCGGCCTCGATCGCGCCGCGCTCATCGGGGACGACCTCGCGCGTCGCGACCACGAACCCCGCACGGGCGAGGATCGCCTGCGCCTCATCGCCGCTCATGTCCTCGCGGGTGCCCGCGTTGACGCCGTCGGACACGGTCAGAACGGCGGCGGAGGTCGCACTATCCACGAGGCTCATCCTCGCACGGTCAGCCCGTGGCGCCCGTGGCGCCCGCGGCGCCCGCGGCGATCCGCTCGAACGAGGCGAGCGCGGCATCCACGAACGCCGGCACCTTCGCGAGGCTCGCCCGCTTCGTCCGGTCGAGCGGGCCGTTGCGGAACCGCTCCCCGACCTGCACGGTCACGCCCCGCTGGACGAGCGCGCCGGCCAGCGTCTGGAGCGTGCCCCGGGGCGAGACGTCGTAGGTGGCGTAGACAGCCGCGGGCATCCCGCCGAGCGTCGGGAGCGCCGCGACGCCCTCGAGCACGCCTGGCGCGGGACCCACGCCCACGACGATCTTGCCGGTCGTCCAGGTGCCGACGATCAACGCGCCGGCCGCGGCGAGCGTCCCCGCGTCGACCGTTCGGACGGCCGCCGCCGTGGCGTCGTGGCCCCGGCGACGGAGCTCGTCGCGGATGGCACGGCCCACGGTGAGCGTGAAGCCGCGGCGGGTCTCGTACAGGACCAGGACGCGCATCGCGGTATGTCATAACAGGTCACGCACGCCGGCGTCCCGCTCGCGGGCAGCCGCTCGGTTCCCGCTGATCGGACGCCCGGGGTATCCTGGGCGGATGATGCACGAAGCGATGCCGGTCACGGGCCCGCTCGTCGACACGTTCGGCCGGGTGGCGGACGACCTGCGCATCTCGGTGACGGATCGATGCAACTTCCGGTGCACGTACTGCATGCCGGCGGAGGGTCTCGCGTGGCTCCCGAAGAACGAGATCCTGACCTTCGAGGAGCTGACCCGCGCGCTGGCCCTGTTCGTCGGGCTCGGCGTGCGCTCGCTGAAGGTCACCGGCGGTGAGCCCACCGTCCGGGCCGACCTCCCGACCCTGGTCCGCATGTTCCGTGATGTCGGTCCCGACCTCGACATCTCGATCACCACGAACGGGCTCCTGCTCGACCGGCTCGCGGCACCGCTCGCCGAAGCGGGGGTAGACCGCGCGACGGTGTCGTGCGATTCACTGCTGCGCCACCGGTTCGAGGAGATGACCCGGCGCGATGCGCTGGACCGGGTGTTGGCCGGGCTCAAGGCCGCCGAGACCGCAGGCCTCACCCCGATCAAGATCAACACCGTCGTGATCGGTGGGACCAACGACGGCGAGATCCTCGACTTCGCGCGTTGGGCGCGCGAGACGGGCTACGAGGTCCGGTTCATCGAGTACATGCCGCTCGACGCGCAGCACGCGTGGGAACGCGAGAAGGTCGTCCCGGGCGCCCGGATCCTCGAGGCGATCCACGCGGCGTACCCGCTCGAGGGCGAAGCACCGACGGATGAGCCGGCGACGACCTACCGGTTCGCCGACGGGGCCCCGGGGCGCATCGGGGTGATCGCGAGCGTCACCGAGCCCTTCTGCGACACCTGCAACCGCCTGCGGCTGACCGCGGAGGGCATGGTCCGTTCGTGCCTGTTCGCCCTCGACGAGACGGACCTGCGCGGGCCCCTGCGCGCCGGCGCGAGCGACGGCGACCTCGAGCGGCTGATCCGCGAGACCGTGTGGTCGAAATGGTCGGGGCACCGCGTGAACCACGCCGACTTCGTCCAGCCCGCGCGGTCGATGTCGATGATCGGCGGCTGAGAACGCCGAGGTTCACACCTCGAGGTTCGCGATCGCGAGACGCGGGACGTCCCCCGCGGGCTCGAACCCCAGGATCTGACCGTAGAACGACAGCTCGGCCTCGCGCGCGGCCACGATGTGCTTGGCCTGCCGGAACCCGTGCCCCTCGCCCTCGAACAGCAGATACGCGTGCGGCACGCCGCGACGACGCAACGCGTCCACGATCAGCTCCGCCTGCGAGGGCGGTACGACCTCGTCGTCGGCGCCCTGGAGCACGAGCATCGGCGTGGACAGCTGGTCGACGTAGTTGATGGGGCTCCGCTCGCGGTAGAGGGCCTCGGCCTCGGGCCAGGGGCCGACCATCGTGTGCTCGTAGCGCGACTCGAACTTGTGGGTCTCGCCGGTCGCGAACGGCACCAGATCGGCGATCCCGAAGTACGAAGCGCCGGCGGCGAACACGTCGGTGAACGTGAGGGCGCAGATCACCACGTAGCCGCCGGCGCTGCCGCCGCGCACGAGCAGGCGCTCCCCGTCGACCTTGCCCTCGGCGGCCAGGTACTTGGCCGCGTTGACGCAATCCTGCAGGTCGACCACACCCCATCGCCCGTTCAGTCGCTCGCGGTAGGCCCTGCCGTAGCCGGTCGACCCGCCGTAGTCCACATCGACCACCGCGAAACCGCGAGACGTCCAGAACTGCAGGCCGAGGTCGAAGATGGGCGTCGTGTTCCCCGTCGGTCCACCGTGCGCGACCACGATCAACGGGGGCCGCTCGTCGGGCGGCCCTTCGAGGTCCGGGTGAACCGGTGGGTAGAACAACGCATGCGCCGTCAGACCATCACCGGTCGGGAACTCGATCGACCGCGGGACGGACAGGATCGACGGGTCGATCGGAGCCGAGAGGCTCTCCCGCAGCACCTCGACCGAACGCGCCTCGAAGTCGAGCATCACGAGTTGGTCGGGGATCGTCGCGGACCCTGCGGCGAACAGGACGGTCGTCCCTTCGGCGGCGACGTCGGGCCCCCACCGCAGCGCATCGTGCGGCACGTCAAGGTCGAGCAGCTCACCGGTCTCGGGGTCGAGCACCGCGAACCTCGTCCGCCCGTCGCGGTCATAGCAGCACACGATGCGACCGTCACCAAGGAACGCGATAGACCGCTCGCCGAAGACCCACTGCGGGTAGCCGAACTCGGCCTCAGCGGCGTGGAGCGCAGAACGCTCGCCGTCCCGCAGGCGTTCGAGGTTCCACCATCCGCTCCGGTCGCTCGCGAACACCAGATCGCCCTCGGGGCTCCACTCGGGCTGCCAGATCGACTCGCCGGGGCACGCGCCGGCGACGAGCGACGGCTCGCCGGCGACGGCGCCGGCACCCAGATCCGCCACGAACAGCTCGGCGCCATCCCACGGCATCCACGGCAGATCCCAGGCCAAGAAGCACAGACGTGTGCCGTCGGGCGAGATCCGGGGGTTCGAGTAGAAGTCGCGCCCACCCGCGATCGTCCGTGGCTCCGAGGACCCGTCGGTCGGCAGGGCGACCAGCTCGTTCATCACGGCCGCCACGCCCTCACCCAGGTCGTGGCGCTCTCGGACCCCGATCCACCAGCGCCCGTCGGCCGTGACGCGGCCGTCGGCGAACCGCCATGCGCCGCCGACGTCTGGGGTGATCGCGACCGGGTCGGCGCCTGGCTCCATCCGGTACAGCCGCTGGTCCGCGAACTCCGAGAAGAAGACGACCTCGCGATGGACCGCGTACGAGCCGCCCCCGTACTCGTGGACCATCGTGCGGGCGTTCGACCCCGCCGGGGTCACGTCGCGGGGACCTGTGTGCGGGTCACTCCGGACGATGACGCTGCGACCGCCCTCCGTAGGCCGGAGCTCCAGCCAGTACGCGTTCCCATCCTCGAGCCACACCTGACCGAGGCTGACCGCAGACTCAGCGAGCATCGACGCGGAGATCGGGGAGGGCCAGGAGCCGAACGGGGCGACCGTGCGCTCGCTCACCTCGGCGACCTGCCCACGATCACCCTGGTCACCTTGAGCCAGCCGCCCTTCGTGCTCTCGACGTCGCGGAACCCGCCCGCCCGGTAGACCTTCTTGACGTCCTTGGCCCGGTCGGGGTCGGTCTCCATCAGGAGCCAACCGTTCTTCCGGAGCCAAGACGGCGACTCTTCGGCCGTACGGCGGACGAGACCCAAGCCGTCGTCGCTCTGGTCGGTCAGGGTGTGCGTCGGCTCCCACTCCTTGATCTCGTCGGGCAGGTCCTCTACCTCTCCGGCCGCCACGTACGGCGGATGGATCGTGATCACGTCGACGCCGCCCCGGAGCTCCTTCGGCAGCGACTCGAAGAGATCGCCAGCCTTGAAGCGGGCCTGCAGACCGAGACGCGTGGCGTTGCGCCGGGCCAGCCGGACGGCGTCCTCGGCGAGATCGGTGCCGAAGACCCGGGCCTTCGGCACCTCATGCGCCACGGCGAGCGCGACCGTGCCCGCGCCCGTGGCGAGGTCCACGTGAACCGGCTTCCTGCGCCCGCGGAGCCGACGGACGGCCTGCTCGGCCAGGAACTCCGACGAATCGCGCGGCACGAAGACACCGGGCTCAACGAGGATCTCGAGGTCGCGGAACTCGGTGTACCCCTTGATGTAGGGGATGGGCTCGCCGGTGGCCCGTCTCTCGACCAAGACCCAGAATCGCGCGGCCTTCTTCTCGCCGACCTTGGTCCCGTTGGGCGGGAGCTCACCCAGGACGAAGCCGAGCAGATCCTCGGCTTCGATCCGCTCGCGCCCCTTCTGCCAGTGGTCGATAGCAGGCGACGCCTTCAGCGTAGCGGTGGCTTCGTCGAGGAGGGTTCGCGCCTTCACGGTCGGCGTATGGTAGTCGCTCGCGCTCACTGCTCCGGCGCCATTAGACTCGATGCCGTGACGAGCGAGGAAGCCCGAGACGCCGGGTCGAACGGATCCCCGAAGACGCCGGCGAAGACCCGGCGCAAGCCGCGCGCCACGGCGCCGGCCGTTCCCCCGCCCGACCTCCAGCTGACCGGCGACCGGCTCGTCGTGCACAACCCTGAGAACGGCGAGCGCAAGACCGCCGGGGGCCTGCTGATCCCGGCGACGGCGGCCCCCGCCCCGAAGCGCCTCTCCTGGGGCGACGTGACCCTCGTCGGCCCCGACGTCCGGGTCGCCAAGCAGGGCGACCGGGTGCTGTACCTGCCGTCCTCTGGACTCGAGGTCGAGCTCGAGGGCACCGACTACGTGCTGCTCCGCGAACGCGACGTCCAGGCGGTGACGGCCGCCGAGGCGGGCGGCAACGCGCCCGGAACAGGTCAGTACCTCTAGGCCTCTTCGTGGCGCCGTCGCCGCGTCGCGGCGACGAGCGCCACGACGACGACGGCGATGACGACCCCCGCGCCGATCCACACGGCCGGAGGCAACCCCGTCGAAGGCGGCGCCAGCTCCCCGGTCGCCTTCAGCGTGAGCGGCAGGTACTGGTAGTTGCCGTAGCCGTACACGACGTAGCCCTGCGGTCCCGGCGAGGTCATCCAGCCCTCGAGGCGGTCGGTCCGGTACGCCTGGGCGCCGGCGGGGTACGCGAGCACCAACCCCGGCACCTGCTCGTAGAGGTACCGCTGGGCCTCGAAGACGACCTCGCGGCGTGCCTCCCGGTCAAGGAGAGATCGCTGCTCCTCGTAGAGCTGGTCGAACGTCGGGTCGGAGAAACACCCGTCGCTCCAGCCTCCGCATTGGCTCGTCGTGAAGACGGAGAGCTGGAAGTCCGGATCAGGATCGCCATACCAGTACCAGATGTAGCCGTCGTAGTCGCCCTGACCCCAGTGGTCGTACATCTTGCCCTCGCCCACCACCTCGGTCTCCAGCCGGATCCCGACCGCGTCGAGCCAGCCGACCAGCAGTTGGCTGGCGTCGACCGCACCGGCGGTCGCCTGGGACACCGGGACCTCGAGGATCAGCGGCTCACCGCTCACGGGGTCCTCACGGATGCCGTCCCCGTCGCTATCGACGTACCCGCCTTCCTCCAGCATCGAGCGAGCGAGCTCGGGGTCGAACGCCAACTCGTCTTCCGTGGGGATGTCGAGATGCCAGTAGGTTGATGCGGGACGCACCACCGTGTCGCCAGCGACCCCGTCGCCCGGGTAGACGGTGCTCGCGAGCGCTGCACGATCGATCGCGTGGGCGAACGCCTCACGGAACGCGAGATCCGCGATCGCGGGGTGGTTCGACGGATCCTCGCCCTGTCCGAAGTTGAACGCGAAGTTGAGCCACCAGTCCGAGATGGTGCGGTGCACGACGATGTCCGGCCTGCCCTCCAGCGATCCGGCGAGCGTCGAGGTCACGCCGTTCACGGCATCCAGCTGGCCCGTCATGAGGTCCTGCACCATCGCCTGCTCGTTGGTGTAGACGTCGTAGACGATCTCGTCGACGGCAGGCTCGGGCCCTCGCCAGTACGGGTTGCGCTCGAGGCGCCAGAGCTCGCCTTCTTTCCATTCGACGAGGGTGAACGGACCGCTCCCGACCGCAGGCGTGTTCTCGACCCCCTGGAGCGTCTTGCGATCGGCGCCCTCGTACTGGCCCCAGATGTGCTCGGGCAAGATGTACACGTACGGCGGGATGAGCGGTGCGAACGTCGGCTGTTCGGCCTTCCAGATCAGCGTCCGCTCGTCCACGACCTCGAACGTGGGATCGAACGGGAAGTACGGTCGGTAGGCCGGCAGGTCCATGAGGAACCGGAACGAGAACGCGACGTCGTCGGCCGTCAGCGGCTCGCCGTCGCTCCAACGCAGATCCGGCTTCAAGACGCAGGACCACTCGGTGCTGTCCTCGTTCGGCGTGCACCCCTCGCTGAGACCGCCCGTGCCAGCCGAGAGATCCTCGGGGTCGAACTCCACCAACTTGTCGTAAGTGTTGTTGAAGGTCTCGTACTCGGCGCAGCACAGGAACAGCGGGTTGTCCGTGACCATGTCCTCGATCGTCCCGATGCGGAGGGTCAGCGTCTCGTCGGACGACGGCGAGGCCTCCTGCGCGCGGACGACGGTCGCGGCGAGCGCGATGGGCAGCAGCATGACCACACAAGCGATGACGAGACGGCGAGACACGCGCGTTCCTCCCCTTGCAGACGGATGGGGAGGAACGTAAACCGTCATCCAACCCGGGCGCAAGGGAGCGGGCGGTCAGAGGATCGAACGGACCGCGTCGTGGAGATGGCCGTTCGAGACCAACAGATCACACTGCGGCGCAACCGGAGTGCCGTCGAGTGCTGTGACGCGGCCACCCGCCTCACCGACGATCGTGACCGCCGGCGCCCAGTCCCACTCGCCGCACGGATCGTGCTCGAGGCACGCGTCGAGGGCCCCTGCGGCGACCTGCATGTGCCCCCAGCCATCGGAGAGACCCCGGGTCCGACGACACCCGTCCACGACGCGGAGCAGGCCCTCTCGCTCGGGACCGGGCCGCCACTCCTCCAGCCCCGAGTGTCCGACGACGGCATCAGCGAGCGTCGCGACGGCGCTCACGTGGATCGGGATCCCGTTGCGCGTCGCGCCGTGACCCTGCACGGCGGCGTACCGCTCCCCGATCGCGGGGACGTCCACCAGCCCGAGCACGGGTACCCCGTCGACGACGAGCGCGATCAACGTGGACCACAGAGCGACGCCGTCGGCGAAGTTCTTCGTCCCGTCGATAGGGTCGAGGGTCCACACACGTCCGGCCGTCGGCGGACCCGATCTGCCTCGCTCCTCACCCAACACCCCGTCCACGGGGAACGCCACCTCGATGGCAGCGCGGAGCGCATCCTCGATCGCGTGGTCGGTCTCGGTGACCGGGGTGCCGTCATGCTTGTGCTCGACCCGCTGCCGGCCCCCGAAGGCAGGCAGGGAGACCCCGGCGGCCAGCTCGGCCAGTCCGACGGCGAACGCCTGCTCTCTGGAGAGGTCCACGACGCGACCCTACCCGGCGACGAAGCTGAGCCGTACCTGGCGTCGGTCGTTCTCGCGGTTGGGGTCGACGAGCACGACCGACTGCCATGTACCGAGCTGGACCTCGCCGTCGAGGACCGGCAGCGTGAGCGACGGCGACACCAGGACCGGAAGGAGGTGGTCCCCGCCGTGACCGACGCTGCCGTGCCGGTGCCTGTAGCGCTCGTCGCGAGGCAGCAGCCGTTCGAGCAACTCGTCGAGGTCGGGCTCGGAGTCGCTCCCGGTCTCCATCAACGCGACTCCGGCGGTCGCGTGCGGGACGAACACCTGGAGGAGACCGTCGCCCCCCGCCTCACGGGCGAACGAACGGACCTCGGCGGTCAGATCGACGACGCGCCGACCCGTGGTGTCGATCTGCAGTGCGCTGGACCGCACCGGGTGCTCCTCAGCCGGATGCTTCGGTGAACGAGGGCTCGGCGAGCACCTCGGTGTGCTCCATATCCTCGTAGCCGTCGAACGACAGCTGCCACGACGACGACGGCCAGCGCACCTCGGTGACGCCTTCGGCCGCCCGGTACACGGCCGTGTACAGCGTGCCGAACCCATGGGCGTAGGCCGTCGAGAACAGAGGCGCGCGCAGGAACGCGACCGTGAACCCGGCCGCGTCCACCTCTGGATCGTCGAGCAAGCGGACGATCGTTCGCTCGCGCTCGATGGTCCGTGTCGCCTGCGCCTGCTCGGGCCATTCCACGATGCCCTGATGGTTGGTGGCCGCGGGGAACGCGCGGAAGATCGGCTCGCGGTCGGGCGACAGGTAGGCCGTCAGCACCTCGCCGGTGCGATCGACGATCGTCAGGTTGTGGCTGAGCGAGTACGGCAACCGGGCGAGCGTCGCCCGCGCCTCTTCGACGGTCGCGCACGTCTCCAGCAGGTAACGCATCACGATCGGGATGCCGAACCCGTCGCCCAGCACGCGGCGCCCGCCGAACGTGAGCGACACCGCGAGACCGTCGTCGTTCATGCCGTCGAGCAGCCCCCACAGACAGTCGGTCATCCCGATCACCTGCTTCTCGAGCAGCCGCGTATGCCACACGATGCCTTCGAACCGCGACGGCGCGTAGTCATAGTTCCGCACCAGCACGGGACCGCCCTCGCGCGTCCAGACGCCCTGGGAACACGCTGCGAGGTACGGCGGCGGCTTGTACAGGGACAGCATGCGCGCCGCCAGGTCGCCACCACCCGCGAGCTCGACCGCCCGCTCGTACGCGGGCATCAGCTCGGGCATGTGAGCGCGGAGCATGCGCACGCTCGTCGCGTACGAGGGGCGCGCGGCCTCACCTTCGCGCAGGAACCACGTCTTGTAGTGCGGCCACTTCTCCTCGAACACGGCCTGCCACTTCGCACCGAGGTCGAGCTCCTGCAGCGCACGGAACGAGAACGGGAGCATCGGCATACGTTGGCGGGGATCTTCTCAGGGATCGGGCCGGACGGCCAGCAGGGGATGTTCGCAAACCCCTGTGGGAAGCCACGATGGGCGACGGATCTGGGAGTCGCCACGTGCCAAGAGGGGTAGCTCCCACACCTCCACATCCAGCCTCGTCGATCCCTCGACGGACGCGCTAGGGCGAAGGCTCCTGCTGGGTGATGCAGTGAACGCCGCCGCCACCGAGATGGAGGCGATCCAGGTTCAGCTGTTCGACCTTTCGGCCGGAGAACGCCACCGTCAGGGTCTCGCGGCACGCCGCGTCCTTCGCCTCGTCCCCGAACTGCGCCGTGATCACGGCGCCGTTGGTGAGCGCGAAGTTGACGTAGGAGTCGACGAAGTCGGGCGAGTTCGGTCGCACGGTGTCCGGGCCCGCCATCTCGATGACCTCGAGCCTCCGCCCCTTCGCGTCGGTCGCGTTCGACAGGATGCCCAGCTGCTGGCGCGCATCGTCGGCCCAGATGTCCTTCCGCCAGGCAGGCGGCACTTGGACCATCACGACCCCGGGGCGCACGAACCGCGAGGTGGCGTCGATGTGGTCGTCGGTGATGTCCTTGCCCCTGATGCCGGGTACCCAGATCATCTTCGAGGCGCCGTAGGCCGCAAGCACCGCGGCCTCTATATGCGCCTTCGTCATGCCCGGGTTGCGGTTCGCGTTGACGAGGCTGCTCTCGGTCGCCATCACCGTGCCATGACCGTCGCTCTCGATCGCGCCGCCCTCACCGACGAAGTTGACCTCCCGGAAGGGCACCCTTGCACGCGCCGCGACCCGTTCGGCGACATCCTTGTCCTTCGTCACCGTCTGCTTGCCGCCCCACCCGTTGAAGTTGAGCCCGATGGCGTCGCGCGCACCGTTGCGTGTCCGGCGGAAGACGGGTCCGCTGTCCCGCATCCAGCAGTCGTTCACGGGGATCGACGAGATGACCTTGACCGTAGCGCCGCACTTGCGCCTGGCGGCCGACGCGGCGGCGTCGCTGGTGGCGCACATGATGACGGGCTCGTACCGGGCGATCGTCCGCGCGACGAGAGCGACGTCGTTTTGCACGCCGCCGAGCCAGTTCCCCCAGATGTCCCAACTGGAGGGCCAGGCCATCCACGTGCGCTTGTGCGGCACATCCTCGAGCGGCACCCGGAACGTGGCGGCCAACGCGATCGGGATCCGACCTACAGTGGAGGAGAGGAGGACGCCGGCAGCACCCGCACCCGCCGCCGCGAGGAAGGCTCTTCGCGAGAGCTCCCGCGCTGACCGACCCTGCCGTCGTCCGGCCTCACGCGTCTGATCCACCGTATCCTCCTACCGTCGCTCAGCGCTCCTGCTCACCTTCTGATTATCGGACCGCATCCTAGATTCCTTGAACGGTGCTCGGCGGCTAGGAGACTGCTGAACAAATCGCCCCGGGGTGCTCGCGGTCACGAACCCCGACCGCGAAACTGCGAGCATGCAAGGACGAAGCGATCCCAACCGTGAACTGCTGGATGCGGCCGCTCTTTGCCGCAAGCTCGTGCCCGTGGGCAGCGTCGAGAGCTTCTTGGCCGATCACCGCCACGAGCTGTTCCCCGACGAGCTGTTCGCCGACCTGTTCCCCTCGGGTCGGGGGCGGCCGTCGGTCCCGGGCGACGTCATCGCCTCGGTCATGGTGCTCCAGGCCCTGGAGGGCCTGTCCGACCGCGACGCCGCTCGAGCCCTCACCGACCGCATCAGCTGGAAGGTGGCCTGCGGCCTGTCCCTGGACGAGGAGGGGTTCCATCCCACGGTCCTCACCTACTGGCGGAACCGTCTGCGGGCATCCGAGCACCCCGAGCGGATCTTCGAGGTGGTGCGGTCGGTGGTCGAGGCGACCGGGGTCTTGAAGGCCAGGACCCGCCGAGCGCTTGACTCCACGCTGCTCGACGATGCCGTGGCCACCCAGGACACCGTGACCCAGATCATCTCGGCCATCCGCCGGGTCCGCCGCGAGGTCCCGGTCGCCGCCGAGGTGGCCCTCACCGCCCACGACTACGAGGCCGGCGCCAAGCCGGTCATCGCCTGGGACGACCCCGTGGCCAAGGATGCTCTGGTGAGCGCCCTGGTCACCGACGCCCTGCGCCTGGTCGAGGCTCTCGGGGACGCCCCACTCACCGCGGACCAACACGACGCCGTGGGTCTGCTCGCCCTGGTGGCGGGCCAAGACGTCGAGCCCGGGCAGGACCCGGGCACCTGGCGGATCGCCCAGCGGGTGGCTCCCGACCGGGTCATCTCCACGGTGGACCCCGAGGCCCGCCACATGCACAAGTCGGTGTCGCACTACCGCGACGGCTACAAGGCCCACATCGCGGTGGAGCCCACAACCGGGATCGTCACCGCCGCGGCGCTCACCCCGGCCAACGCCCCCGACGGCCCCACCGGGGTGGCCCTGCTCGAGGCGGAGGCGCCGGGGATCGAGGTGCTCGCCGACTCCGCCTACGGCTCCGGCGAGACCCGCGCCGCACTCGCCCACGCCCATCACCGCGCCACGATCAGACCCATCCCGCTGCGCTCCGCCGTGCCCGACGGGTTCACCATCGACGACTTCACGATCGACACCGCGGCGCGCACCGTGACCTGTCCTGCTGATCGCACGGTCCCGATCGCCCCAAGGGGCAGCGCAAGCTTCGGGAACCGATGTCGGAGCTGTCCGCTGCGGGAGCGATGCACCCGCTCCGAACATGGTCGGGTCCTGCACGTCCACCCGCATCACGCCCTCATGCACGCCGCGCGTCACGACGCCGCGACACCGCAGTTCCAAGACTCCTACCGCACGCATCGACCGATGGTGGAGCGCTCGATCGCCTGGGCGGTCGCACGCGGTCACCGTCGGGTCCGCTACCGGGGTGTGGCCCGCAACCAGCTCGGGTTCTCGATGCGCGTTGCCGCGATCAACCTGCGACGGCTCATCAACATGGGCCTGGACCACGACGGGGGATGGATCCTGGCGACCTGAGGCACGGATGCCCCCACCTCCCAAGGCAGGATCCCGCCCGATCGCTGCCACCTTCGATGTTCGACGCGTCTGCGGCGCTCCGTGAGGTCGATGAAGGCGCCGCAGCCTCCCCAGATGCCGGTTGTTCAGCAGTCTCCTAGCGGGAGGTCGGCGACAGATGGGCGCGAGCCGCCTCGTGACAGAGATGGAGCAGATCGTCTCGGTTCAGGCCGGGGGACCCCAGGGTCAGTTGGATCGACAGCCCGTCGATCAGCGCCGACAGCAGACGCGCGGTCTCGTCGGGGTCTTCGGTCTCGAATGTTCCCCGTTCGCAGCCGTACCTGATGACGTCGCTCAGGATGGCCCGCCAGCGGCTGTCGAGCTCGTCATGGACCAGGGCGACGTCAGGATCGAGCGCGGCGTTCGACCACACCTCGAACCAGAGCACCCACCCTTGGTCGCCTCGGCCGTTCGCGGCGGAGAGCTCGACGAGCCTGTCGAGGCGCTTCCAGGGGTCGCGGATCCGCTGGATCTCCTCGGCGACGAGCTCCGAGAGCGATCCCTCGCTCTGGCGGATCGCCTGCATCAGCAGGTCCGTCTTCGAGGGGAAGTAGTACGTGACATGGCCGGGGCTCATCCCCGCTCGCTCGGCGACATCCGAGACGCGAACGTTCGCGAGGCCGAGCTCCGCGATCGCTTGGGAGGCGGCGCCGACGACCAGGTCCTCGCGGGCCTTCCCTTTCGCACGCCGCTTGGTCACTGGGTGCTTCCCCTGCTCATGGAGCTACGAGCCTAGCCTGGCAGGTCCCCTCGGTGCGGACGATCGGGGACCAGGATCCGCCGGCGGGTCATCGCCCGGAGCGGTCCACGCGAAATGGCATGCTGCCCGCTGCGTGGGTGAAGGACCCGCCAGTTCGGGATCGACCTCGCGGCAGATCTCCTGCGCGAGGGGGCATCGGGGATGGAAGCGACATCCCGAGGGGATCACCAGCAGACTCGGTGGCTCACCTGGAAGGGCCGCCTCGCCGGATCGTTTCTTCGCGCCCAACCTGGGCGCAGCTGCCATCAGCGCAGCGGTGTATGGATGGCGCGGGTCGGCGAACAGATCTTCTGTGGGGCGATCCTCGACCACCCGACCGAGGTACATCACGATGACACGTTCGCTGATGTGACGGACCACGGCCAGGTCGTGGGAGATGAACAGGAGAGTCAGGCCGAGATCCTGCCGGAGCTTCGCGAGGAGGTTCAGGACCGCCGCCTGTACCGACACGTCGAGGGCCGCGACCGCCTCGTCGGCGATCAGGATGTCGGGCTCGAGCGCGAGCGCACGCGCGATGCCGACACGTTGCCGCTGGCCGCCGGAGAGGCGGCGAGGATAGGCGGCGAGGAGCGACGGCGGCAGCTCGACCAGCTCCAAGAGCTCGCCGGCGCGCGACCGGACCCGATCCGCAGGCACCATCCGGTGCACACGCAGCAGCTCGGTGAGGGTCTGCTCCACGGTCCGTGAGGGGTTCAGGGAAGAGCCCGGATCCTGGAAGACCATCTGGATACGACGCATCGTCGCGCGGTCCCGCCGATCGCCGAGTGGCGAGCCATCGAAAACGATCGATCCGCTGGCGAGGGGGACGAGACCGATCAACGCCCTCGCCAGCGTCGACTTACCGCACCCCGATTCCCCCACGATCCCGACCGAGGCGCCCCGCTCGACCGCCAGGTCGACCCCATCGATCGCGACGATCGCCGGAGCCGGCCGACCGCGGACGCGAGCCGCGAGGGCAGATCCTGCCCTGAACTTCACGCACAGCCCCCGCGCCTCGAGCAGCTGCGTCACGGCCCTGCCCCTTCGAGCACCTCGGGGTGGATACAGGCGGTCGGCCGGCCTTCGTAAGGGATCAGCTGGTGCGGCGCGTCACGACAGTCGTCGCGAGCGAATCGGCAACGCGGTGCGAATCGGCATCCTGGCGGGAACGCTCTCGGATCCGGGGGCATCCCTCCGATCGCGTCGAGCCGCTCTGAGCCGCCATGGAACGACGGCGCCGAGTCGAGCAGCGCCGCCGTGTACGGGTGACGCGGACGCGCGAGCACGTCATCGACGTCTCCGAACTCAACGATCCGGCCCGCGTACATCACGGCGATCCTGTCGCAGACCTCGGCGATCACCGGAAGATCGTGGGTGACGAACACGATCGCCATCCCGAGATCCCCGCGCAGTTGCGCGAGCAGCCCGAGGATCTGGTCCTGGATCGTGACGTCCAGCGCGGTCGTCGGCTCGTCGCAGAGGAGGAGCTCGGGCTCCGTCGAGAGCGCGGCGGCGATCATCACGCGTTGACGCAACCCCCCCGACAGCTCGTGGGGCCACATCCGTGCACGCCTTCCGGGATCCGGAACGCCGGCAGATCGCAGGAGCTCCACTGCCCGCCGACGAGCGGCGGCGCGGGAGAGCCCTCCGCGTCCACGCGCCCCCTCCGCGATCAGGTCACCAACCCGCATCGTCGGGTTGAGGGCGGTCATCGGTTCCTGGAAGATCATGGCGACGCCACGGCCCCGCACGTCCTCGGGAGTCGCGGCATCCAGCGTTCCGTCCCCACCCGGCGTTCCGTCCCGGAAGGAGAAGCGGACGTCGCCCTCGATCTCCCCTCCGGGCGGCAACAACCCGACGATGGATCTCAGGGTGAGGCTCTTGCCTGACCCCGACTCGCCGACGATTCCCAGCGCCTCGCCTGGCCTGACCGTGAAGGACACCCCGTCCACTGGGGTGATCCGCCGGTCCCCCAGTGTGAGATGGACCCTGAGGTCGTCGACGGTGAGCAGAGGCGCGCTCAGCGTCGTGTCCACTCCTCGATCCCTTCGCCGATGAGGCTGAGACCTAGGCCGAACCCGACCACCACGAGACCCGGCACGGTCGACAGCCACCACTGGTCACGGATGTAGGGCTGGCCGGCCGCGATCATCGCCCCCCACTCCGGCGTGGGTGGGCGGATCCCGAGACCGAGGAACGACAGGGCGGCGAGGCCCAGCGTGGCGATCACGATGTCGGAAGGCATGTACACGAGCGTTTGACCCGCGGCGTTGGGGAAGATGTGGAGCCAGAGGATCCGCCTGGACGGCAAGCCAGCGGCGCGTGCCGCCTCGACGTAGCCCAACCCGCGGATCCGCAGGATCTCGCTCCGGATGAGTCGCGCGTAGGCGACCCAGGCGATGATGGTGAACGCGACGAGGATCGACGCCATCCCTTGACCGAGCGCGAACACGAGCGCGATGATGAGGATGTACGTGGGGAACGCCTGAACGACATCGGCGGTCCGCATCGTGAGCGAGTCCCGCCACCCTCCGCGGTACGCGGCGATCGCCCCGAGCACCGTGCCGAGGACCGCGGGTAGCAACGCCCCGAGGAAACCCACGAGAAGGTCGACCCGCGCGGCGAAGATCAGTCGCGACAGCACGTCTCGCCCGAGCTCGTCGGTGCCGATCAGGTGAGCCGAGCTTGGCGACGCGAGCGCGTCCAGCGGATCTATCGCAAGCGGATCGTACGGAGCCAGCACCGGGGCGAACACTGCAACCCCTACGTACGCGACGACGATCGCGAGTCCTACCCAGACTCGGCCGGGCACGCGCTGTCTCTCGACCACCAGATCGTGGGGCTGCTCCGTCGTCGCCTGCTCCCTCGTGAGGTCGTCGGCGAGGCTCATGACTCGATCTCCACGCGAGGATCGACCATCACCGTGAAGATGTCGGCGATCAGGTACACGGCGACCACGATCAGCGCGAACAGCAGCGTGTAGCCCTGGATCGCCGGGAGATCGCGTTGTCGGGCAGCGAGGACGAGGCCCTGCCC
>CAZZND010000003.1:44534-46948 GCA_964655465.1 uncultured Actinomycetes bacterium | reverse complement strand
TCGTCGAGATCCCCAAGGGCTCCCGCAACAAGTACGAGATGGACCACGAGACCGGTCACATCTTCCTGGACCGCATGCTGTTCACCTCGATGCAGTACCCCGCCGACTACGGGTTCATCGAGGACACGCTCGGCGGCGACGGCGATCCTCTCGACGCGCTCGTGTTCGTCGGCGAGCCCACGTTCCCCGGTTGCCGGATCAGCGCCCGCCCGATCGGGTTGTTCCGGATGACCGACGAGAAGGGCGAGGACGAGAAGATCCTGTGCGTGCCGCCGCGGGACCCCCTGTGGGGCCACATCGACGACCTGCAAGGCATCCCCCTCACGGTGATGAACGAGATCGAGCACTTCTTCCAGGTCTACAAGGACCTCGAGGGCCACAAGGTCTCGACCGACGGGTTCGAGAACCGCGCGGCCGCCGACCGGGTGATCGAGCAGGCACGCTCCCGGTACGCGGCGTCGCAGGCATGACGCGGTGGCCCCTGCCGCGCGGCGAGCGGGTCCACCTCCGCCTGCTGGGTCCACGCGATCAGGACGTGTTCCTCGAGGCAGTGCGGCGGAGCCAGCGCCTGCACCGCCCGTGGGCGAGCCCGCCGGACACGCCGGCGTCGTATGCCACGTACGTGAAGCGCTCGTCCGCCCAGCGCACGTTCGGTGTGTTCCGCAACACCGACGACGCGCTCGCCGGCGTGGTCAACCTCTCGCAGATCTTCCACGGACGCTTCGGCAACGCATACCTCGGCTACCACGCGTTCACGCCCTACGCGGGCAAGGGCTACCTGCGCGAGGCCCTCGGGCTCGTCGCCCGGTACGCGTTCGAGGACCTCGGCCTGCACCGCATCCAGGCGAACGTGCAGCCGGGCAACTCGCGTTCGATCGAGCTGCTCCGCGCGTCGGGCTTCCGGCTCGAAGGCGCGTCGCCCTCGTACCTGCACATCGACGGCGGCTGGCGCGATCACCAGTCGTGGGTGCTGCTCGCCGGCGACGCTCCCGAGGACGAGGTGCTGGCCGAGGCCGGGCGCGTGACGCTGCACCGGGTCACGTCGGGCAACTGGCGCGAGGTCGTCGCCGTCCAGGCCCGGCGTGATCAGCGGAAGTGGGTGGCCGACGTGACCCACTACCTCGCGCTCTGCCGCTACGGAGGCATCTGGTCGCCGCTCGCGATCCGGGTGGGCGATGCCGTGGTCGGGTTCGCGATGTGGGGACGCGACCCCGACGACGGCAGCTACTGGATCGGGGGGTTCGTCATCGACCGGCGGCACCAGCGGGAGCGCTATGGCCGGGCCGCGCTCGACGCCCTCATCTCGTACCTGCGGGCGATGCCGGACTGCCGGCAGGTCGCGCTCTCCTACCGCCCGGACAACGTGGTCGCGAAACGCCTCTACACCGAGGCCGGGTTCGTCGAGACGGGCGAGATCGAGGAAGACGAGGTCGTGGCGCGCCTCGACCTGCCGGCGCGGCGGAGGTCCTAGGTCCGAGGACCACCGCAGGCGCCCCCGGAACTAGCCCTCCGCCCGCTGCCCTTACCCCGCATGGGTGACTACTGTTCGAGCGAGAGGGGAGGGGATGCCCTCGATGGAGAGCGAGGACATGATCACGATGAAGGACTCACCTCTGGCGTCGCTCCGCGCACCGGTCGCGGCGCCCGACGCACTCGCCGAGGGTCCCGTTCGTTTCCTGTTGGTGTCCGGCGACCTGGACGACGGCCGATGGGGTCTGGTCGGGGCGTTCTGGCTCTCGATCGACGGGCAGCGCGGGGGCTTCCTGGTCTGTCCCGACGCCATCTGGCACGGCTCGGAGATGGTCCGGAGCCTGAAGAGCGCGCTCACCCGAGGCTGGACCCAGGAGGAGATCTACCGCTGGTGGCAGTCGCAGGTCGGCGCCGTCGGCCAGGTCATGATCGACCCGCAGCAGCACGCGGACACGCTGTTCCAGGTCGCGCGGCGGGTCGGCGCGCTCTAGGTGCTCAGGCGCTGCGGCGTTCTTCCCACTCCTCTGGCGTGATGAGCACGTCGCGCGCCTTCGAGCCCTGCGACGGCCCGACGATGCCCTTCTCTTCCATCAGGTCCATCAGGCGGCCCGCGCGGGCGAATCCGACCCTCAGCTTGCGCTGCAGCATCGAAGTCGAACCGAGCTGGGACCGTACGACGAGGTCCGCCGCCTGCTCGAGCAGCTCGTCGTCGCCGCCCAGGCCACCGCTCCCCTCGGCCTCCGTCGGCGGCCTGCCGAGGCCCTCGACGCTCATCGCGTACTCGGCCGAGCGCTGAACGCGGACCCACTCGGTGATCTGGTGGATCTCCTTCTCCGTCACCCACGCGGCCTGGAGCCGGATGGGCTTGGACGCCGTCGATGGGGCGAAGAGCATGTCGCCGTGGCCGACGAGCTTCTCGGCGCCGTTCATGTCCAGGATGACCC
>CAZZND010000003.1:30658-44524 GCA_964655465.1 uncultured Actinomycetes bacterium | reverse complement strand
CGGATCACGAGCTCAGCGGCCTGCTCGAGCAACTCGTCGTCGCCGCCCATACCGTGGTCGCCGCCCCCCTCCTCGGTGGGCGGGAGCCCGAGCCCCTCCACCGTGTTCTCGTAGACGACCTCACGCTGCGTACGGATGAAGTCCACGATCTCGCGGATCTCCTGCTGCGTGACCCACGCGGCCTGCAGACGTACGGGCTTCGACAAGCTCGAGGGTGCGAACAGCATGTCGCCGTGCCCCACCAGCTTCTCGGCACCGTTCATGTCCAAGATCACGCGGCTGTCCGCCTGGCTCGACGTCATCAACGCCACGCGACTCGGGATGTTCGCCTTGATCAGACCGGTGACGACGTCGACGCTCGGACGCTGGGTGGCCACGACGAGATGGATCCCCACCGCGCGCGCCATCTGCGCGATGCGGCAGATCGCGTCCTCGACGTCGCGCGGCGCGACCATCATCAGGTCGGCGAGCTCGTCGATCACGACGACGATGAACGGCAGGTGCTCGTACCTGTGCTCCAGACCCAGCGGGATCCGGAGCGTGCCGTCGGCGAGGCCGGCCTCGTACCCGTCGATGTCGCGGACCCCGACGGTGGCGAGTATCTCGTAACGCTGCTCCATCTCCCGCACGATCCACTTCAGGGCCTCGGCGGCACGCTTGGGATGCACGATCACCGGGCTCAGCAAGTGGGGCACCTCGGCGAAGTGGCTGAGCTCCACGCGTTTGGGGTCGATCAGGACGAGCCGGACGTCGTCGGGCGAGGTTCGCATCAACAGCGACGTGATGAAGCAGTTCACGAGGCTCGACTTGCCCGCCCCGGTCGCGCCGGCGATCAGCAGGTGGGGCATCTTCGCGAGATTCACCATCTGCGAACGGCCGTGCACGTCCTTGCCGAGCGCCACCTCGAGCGGGTGCGTGGCGTCCTTGGCGGCCTTGGACCGGAGGATGTCGCCCAGCATCACGAAGTCGCGATGCTTGTTGGGTACCTCGATGCCGATGGCGCTCCGTCCGGGGATCGGCGCCTGGATCCTGACGTCGGGGGTGGCCAGGGCGTAGGCGATGTCACCGGAGAGCGACAGGACCTTCTGCACCTTCGTGCCGGCCGCGACCTCGACCTCGTACATGGTCACGGTCGGTCCACGGTTGGTGCCGGCGACGCGGGCGTCGACCCCGAAGGTTCGAAGCGTGCGCTCGAGCGCCTCGCGCATCTGGTTCTCGTCCGCGGTGTCGGCGCTGGACGGGGGCGCCTCGCGGAGCAGGTCGATGGGCGGGAGTTGGTAGGGACCGGACGCGGTCTGGATCGTCCGGTTGCGCGAGACGCGGACGCGCGGCGCGGGTTCGTCGTCGTGCCCGGGAACCTCGAGGTCGATCGTCTCGGTGTCAGGCAGGACGATCATCGCCTCGGGGTCGACCAGGCCGAAGGCCTCCTTCAACCGCTTGACCCGCTCGCCCTTGGGCTTGGCGGGCTCAGGCTCAGGCTCGGGCTCCTCGAACGCGACCTGCACGACGGGCTCCTCGGCCTCCTCGTCCTCCACGTCGGCCGCGGTGAAGAAGTCGCGGACGAGGCCGACCGCCATGGCGACCGGCGTCCCGGTGAAGATCAGCAAACCGAGGACGGATAGACCCAAGCACACGATCGCAGCGCCGAAGACCGAGATCACCGACGACAGCGGCTCGGCGACGATCGCCCCGAAGAACCCGGCGGCCTCCGCGAGGGCGTCGTAGCCGTCGGTCGACGCCGGGTTGTCGGCGAACAGCGACACGATCCCGAGCACGCCCAGCCCGAAGACCGTGAACCCGATGAACATCCGGACCCGCTGATCGCGCGCGGTGTCGCGGAGCAGCATCACGCCCCAGTACACGCCGACGAGCGGGAACGCGTAGGCCGCGACCCCGAAGCACGCGGTGAGGCCGGTCGTAAGCCACCCTCCCACCGTGCCGGCACCTCCGAACCAAAGGGCCAGGACCGACAGCAGCCCCAGCACGACCAGACCGATGCCGAGGGCGTCTCGGGCGTGCGGGGACAGGATCTGCCGGACGGGGGTCTTGTCGGGGACCTTCTTCTTGGCCGGCGTGCGCCTCGCGGGTTTCCTGCGGGAGGTGGCACGACCGGAAGAACGCGACGCTGAACGTCGCGACGGGGAAGTTCTCGTCGCCATAGGGCATCAAGTCTGACGGGTGGAGGCGGCGGTGCAAGCAGCCTGGCCGAGGCTCACACCTCCATGATCACCGGCAGGATCACGGGTTTTCGCTGGGTGGCCTCGAAGAAATGCTTCTTGAGCACCCGACGGATGTTCTGCTGCATCACCGACGGGTCGGTGACGTGGGCCGCGGACGACTCGTCGAACACCGCCTCGACGAGCTCGAGCCCCTCGTCGAGGATCTCGCCCGAGGTTTCCTCGTGCACGAAGCCGCGGTTCACGATGTCGGGCCCTCCCACCAGTTGCCCGGTCTGGGCGTCGACGGTCACGACGACGACGACCACACCGTCGCCGGCGAGCTTGCGACGATCCCGGAGCACCTGCCCCCCGACGTCGCCGATCCCGATGCCGTCGACGAAGGTCATCCCTGCCCGGACACGCTCGGCGTGCTTCACCTCCGCGCCGATCTCGAGCACGTCACCGTCCTCGCAGATCAAGATGTTGCCGCGCGGGATGCCGACCTCCTCGGCGAGACGCGCGTGGTGTTGCAGGTGACGGCGCTCGCCGTGGATCGGGACGAACCACCGGGGGCGCACGAGCGACAGCATGAGCCTGAGCTCCTCCTGGGCGGCGTGCCCGCTCGCATGCACCGCATCGGCGGGCACGTGGTAGACGTCGGCCCCGCTGCGGTACAAGGAGTCGACCACACGGTGGATCGCAGGCTCGTTCCCCGGGATCAGGCTCGAGGACAGCACGACGGTGTCGCCCTCCTTCAGCTTCACCCACTTGTGCTCACGCGCGGCCATGAGGCTGAGCGCCGAGTAGGGCTCGCCCTGAGATCCCGTGCAGACGATCACGACGCGGCCGGGGTCGAGGTCATCGACCTCGCCGATGTCGATCACGTTCTCGTCGTCGAGCTTCAAGATGCCCAGGCGGCGCGCGGCCCCGACGCTGTTCTGCATCGAACGACCGAGGAAGGCGACGACCCGACCGTCGGCGAGCGCGGCGTCGACCACCTGCTGCGTGCGGTGGATGTGGCTCGAGAAACACGCGACGACGACGATGCCCGGCGCGTTCTCGACGATCTCACGGAGCACCGGCCCGACGCTCTTCTCGCTCTGCGTGTGTCCCGGCTCCTCGGCGTTGGTCGAGTCCGAGAGCAACACGTGCACGCCGCGGCCGGCCTCCTCGGCCAGTCCATGCAGGTCGGTGGGGCGACCGTCGATCGGGGTCGGATCGATCTTGAAGTCCCCCGTGTGCAGGACGGTGCCGTGCGGCGTGTCGACCGCGACCGCCATGCCGTCGGGGATCGAATGCGTGACGTGGAGGAACCGCATCGAGAACGGTCCTACCGTCATGCCCTCGCCCGGGACCGCGAGCCGGGTGTGGGCGAGGTCGGTGACCTCGTGCTCCTCGAGCTTGCCCTTGAGCAGCTCGAGCGTGAACGCGGTGCCGATCACGGGCACCGGGCGGTCGAGGTCCTTCAGCAGGTACGGCAGCGCGCCGACGTGATCCTCGTGACCGTGCGTCAGCACGATCGCCTCGACATCGTCGGCGCGCTCGCGCACGTACTCCATGTCGGGTAACACCAGGTCGATCCCGAGCATGTCCGCGCTCGGGAACGACAGACCGACGTCCATGATCAGGATGCGGCCCTCGAGCTCGAGGCAGGCCATGTTCCTCCCGACCTCGCCGATGCCTCCGAGGAAGACCAGCCGGCAGTCCGGGCGGCCCTCAGCCAAGGAGGCCCGCGTCCTTCAAGGCCTTCCGCACGCGTTCACGCTCGTCGGCGTTCGCGGGAACGAGCGGCAGCCGCGGCTGGCCGCAAGGCTTGCCGACCATCTCGAGCGCCGCCTTCAGCGGGATCGGGTTCGAGGTGACGAACAGCGCGTTGTACAGCGGCGAGAGCGCCTCGTGGATCTTGCGCGCCGCCGGGATGTCGCCGGTCTCGATCAGGTCGACCATCTGGTGGATCTGCGGGCCGACCAGATGGCTCGCGACGCTCACCACGCCGACGGCACCCAGGCACATGTACCCGAACGTCGCCCAGTCGTCCCCGGAGTAGACCTCGAAGCCCTCGGGCGCCTCGGCGATGAGCTTCGAAAGACCCTGGAAGTCACCGGTCGAGTCCTTCACCGCCACGATATTCGGGCGCTCCGCGAGCGCGAGCAAGGTGTCGTGCTCGATCCGGGTCGCGGTTCGCGAGGGGATGTTGTAGGCCATGATCGGCAGCTCGGTCGCGTCGGCGACCCGCTCGAAGTGGGCGATCAGACCGCGCTGTGGAGGCTTGTTGTAGTACGGCGTGACGACCAGGAGCCCGTCGGCCCCGGCCTCCTCGGCGACCGCGGTGAGCTCGAGGGTCTCGGCGGTGGAGTACGTACCGGTCCCGCAGAGCATCTTGCCCTTGCCCCGGAGCGCCTCGCCGACCGCGGTGAATAGCTGGACCTTCTCGTGGTGGGTGAGCGTGGGTGACTCGCCGGTCGACCCGGCGACGACGACGGCGTCGGACCCGTGGCCGACGAGGTCCACGGCAAGCTCCTGCGCGCGGTCGAGGTCCACGGCGTGGTCCTCGCGGAACGGGGTGACCATCGCGGTGACGACGGAGCCGAACCGTCCGGTCATGGTGGTCGTCTCCTTCCTGGCGCCGCTCGGGGACGGTCGGGGCGGGGCGCCGAACGCGCCTATGCTAGCCGCCGATGCCACGCATCTACACCAAGACCGGCGACGACGGGACGACCGGGCTGCTCTACGGAGGGCGGATCCCCAAGGACGACCTGCTCACCGGTGCCTTCGGGACCACCGACGAAGCCGTGGCCGCGCTGGGCGTCGCGCGAGCCCTCTGCGCCGGCGATGAGATGAGGAGCGACCTCCTGGCGCTGCAACGTGAGCTGTTCGTCGTCGGTGCGGATCTCGCGACCAACCCCAAGGAGCGGGCGAAGCTCGAGCCCGAAGTCTCGCTCGTGACCGAGGAGATGGTCCGCCGTCTCGAGCAGCGGATCGACACGCTCGTCGCCGAACGCCCCCTGCCCGAGGTCTTCATCGTGCCCGGTGCGGATGCCGCGAGCGCGTCGATCGACGTCGCCCGGTCGATCGTGCGCCGGGCCGAACGCGCGGTCGTGTCGTTGGAGCGGGCCCAGCGCGAGGTCAACCCTGAGGTCCGTCGTTACCTCAACCGCCTGTCGGATCTGCTTTTCGTGCTGGCGCGGTGGGAGGCCGGCGAGAGCGAGCCTGCGAGTCGCTAAGACTCGGCGACCACGGGGCTGAACGCACCCCAGCTGTCCTCGCCGAAATGAAGCAGGAGCAGCCCCGCGTCCGAGGGAGCGAGCGAGTCCGGGAACTTGACCTCGTAGGACTGCGTCTCGCCGACCGCGATGCTCGGGGCGCCCTCGACGGTCGATTCCACCTGGACCGGCTCGTTGGTCAGGGCGGTCACCGAGGGCTCACCGAGCTCCTGCGTCGAGCCGTTCTCGACGGTCATCTCGCCGGTGCCGCCGTTCCACGTGAGGGCCACCGTCACGTTCGAGATCTCGACCCGGTACTCGCCGGGCACGAACCGCACCGGCCCCTCGGGGATCGGCGACTCGCTCGGAGCCGCGGACGTGCTCGAGCTCGGGCTCGGTTCGCCGGTGCAGGCGCCGCCTGCGAGGGCGAGCGCGATCAGGGCAGCCGGCAGCAGGCTTCGGGCGCGCATGGTGGGGCATGATACGGGAGCGACGCCGCACCCGACCCCGGCGCCTCCCGCCCATGGAGCAGCTCGAACTCCTGCGTCACGCGCCGCGCGATCCCGACGCCGACCGTCTGTCGACGACCGGACGTGCCGCGGCCGAGGACGCAGGGCGCTCACGGTCCGGCATCACCTACGCGGCCGTGTTCATCTCCCCTGCCGCCCGTGCAGCGGAGACCGCGGCGTGGTTCCTGAGGGGTGCCGGCGCCCAGCTGCCCGCCCATGACGTCATCCCGGGCCTCGGCGGTCAAGACGCGACCGGGAGCTCCCCCGAAGGCATAGCCGCCGGCGTGCGGGCCCTGCTCGACCAGATCCCCGAGGGTGAACGCGCGCTCGCGATCAGCCATACGCCGCTCGTCGAGCGCGCAGGGTTCGGGTTGACCGGGCGTGAGGTCGCGCCGCTCCGCGAGCTGGAGGGGTTGCTCATCACGCGCCATGACGACGGCCGCATCATGGTCGAGGAGCTCCGGCGGACTTGAGCGATGCTTGGTCGGCCTTCGCGCCGGCGGTCGCGTTGGGATTCGCCCTCGGCATCGCGCCGGGCCCGGTCCAGGTCCTGATCCTGTCCCAGACCGCGAAACGGGGGCTCGCCGGGGGTCTGCGCGTGATGCTCGGCGCGAATCTCACCATGCTGGTGATCCTGCTCGTGCTGGCGGTCGCGCTCTCCGCGGTGGCGCCGAGCCCGGCGGCGCTGCGGATCCTCAGCGTGGTCGGGGGTGGGGCGCTCGTGGCGTTCGCGGGGCTGGAGCTCCGCTCGATCCGGAGGGACGCCACGAGCGCCCCACCCCCGCGCCGCAACCTGGGCCCGGCCCTCACGGGGGTCGCGGCGGTGATCCTCAACCCGGGGGCGTGGCTGTTCTTCACGACCACCGCCTCGGCAGTTCTCGCCAAGGCGAGCGCCGGGGGCGGGCGCACCGCGGCGGTCGTCACCGCCGTCGCCATGGCCATCGGGGTCTCGCTCGCGGACCTGGTCTCGACGGGTCTCGGCAGCGGTGGGCACCGGCTCCTCGGCGAGCGCGGCCTCCGGACGCTCCGCCTCGTGCTCGCGGCTCTGCTCATCGCGATCGGTCTGCTATTCGTGTGGCGTGGCCTGACCGGGAACGTGTGAAGCTCAGAAGTCGAGCGGCGCCCAGGGCGCGAGGTCGGTCACGAACATCGCGTCGGCGGTGCGCAACGCTCCGTCGCGGTGCTCCCGCACCAGCCCCGCCCGGGCGAGCTCGTGCCAGGTGCCACCCCCGAGATAGGTCGCGCCGATCGCCCGGACGTCGCACTCGATCTCGGGCGCCACCGACGTGCGGACGACCGCGGCTTGCCCATCCTGGACAGAGATCTCGTAGGTGCCGTCGTTCGCCGGGAGGAACCCGTCGTGCACCGCGATGACCGTGCGGCCGTCTCGCGCGTACCCGCGTGTCATGAGCGCGGCCGTCAGGTCGAGCGGACGGGCGTACATGCCGTCCTGCACCTTCGCGCGGCTCGCCCGCGGCTCCTGCAACAGCCAGTGGAGCGGGTCGTCGGGGGCCCGTTCGTTCAGCGTCGTGACGTGCGACACCAGATCGACGTCGAGTAGGTAGCGCCAGATGTCAGCCCACGCCTGCGGCGTGGTCGCGAAGATGTGCCGTGCCTTGAGCTCGACGTGTGGCATCGACCCGGGCCAGCGGTGCTTCGTCCGGTAGACCGCGACGGCATCGGGCGTGCCGTCGTCGCTCTCGTGCACCACGTAGAAGTGCTTCGGCTTCTCGGGCTCGCGCTCGAACACGTACCAACGGATGTCGTCCTCGGTCATCACCCTCGCACCGGGTCGGTTCACCATGGCCCGGCGATACACGTCGGTGAAGGGGCTCACGACGTCGGTGTGCGGCAGCAGCCGGGAGCGCCCGTGCGGCTCGTAGGCGTGGAAGGCGCTCCGCGACGCGTCGACGTCGAAGATCCATCCCCACGTCGCAGGCGCGTACCCGAGCTTGGCGTAGATCGCGCCCTCCGCCGCGAACAACGTCGAGAGCGGCTCCCCGCGCTCCGCCGCTCGCGTGAACGCTCGGGTCATGAGCTCCGTCATCACCCCGCGACGCCGGTGCGTCGGCAAGACGCCCACGGTCGTGACGCCGGCGGTGGGGACCACGGCGCCGCCGGGCACGATCGTGCGCAGCGAGTAGACGCCGGTACACCCGACGATCTGTCCGCCGTCGACGGCCACGAAGCAGCGGTCGGGCTCGAGCGTGCCCAGATCATGGGCAAGGTCGTCCTCGCCGGGCACGGGATCGCCGAAGGCGTTTGCGATCGCGTGGACGAAGGACGTCAGCTCGCAGGGATCGATCGTTCGGTATTCCACAGGCGCGGAGCCTACCCGGGCAGCCCCTCGAAGACATCGCCGAGCACGGCGTCGCCAGACTCCCGCGGCGGCCACGCGACCACATAGGTCTCGGTGCCCAAGATCCGCAACGCGTCGTCGTCAGACGTGTCGCCCATGTCGTCGGCCTGGGTCGCGTGCTCCCTCAGCGCGGCGAGCTTCCGCGCCGCCACAGGGGCGCAGTCGACGACGACCCCGATGGTCTCGTCAGGCACTCCGCGGGGTTGGAACACCTGCGTAGGGTCGATCGGGTCCTTCCCGGCGGCGACGAGCTCCGCGTTCCACGTCTCGATCGCGGTGGCCGGCAGCGCCGCATGCAACAGCCGGCGCAGGCCGGCGTCGCTGCCGGCATGGACCTCGTGGAACGCTGCCGTGGCCGCCTCGCCGACGGCGATGTGGTCGGGGTGCGCCGTGATGCCCTCGGGGCCGAAGGTGACGACGACGTCGGGCCGCTCCTCACGCATGATCCGGGCGAGCGTCGCGACCAGGCCTTCGCGCGGATGATCCGCGACGGCGCCGTCGGGTAGCCGCAGGAAATCGTGACGGTCCGGCTCGCGCCCGAGCGCGGCCCACGACCGGCGATCCTCGTCCTCGCGCACCGCCCCGAGCGTCTCGCGGGTGGCGAGCGCGGGGTCGGAGATCATCCCAGCCTCGCCGCTCGTCACGTGGATCAGGACGAAGCGGAACCCGGGCTCTTCCGCGTGCAGCGCGACGCTCCCGGCCACCCCGAAGGTGTCGTCGTCGGGGTGCGCGACGGCGGCGAGCAGGGTCCGGCCCACCTCAGATCACGTTGGTCCAGGCGCGACGGCCGTCCTCGTCCTCGACCACCAACCGCCACCACCGGGGACCACGTTTCTCGGTCCACGGGTCGGGCGAGGGCGAGAACCGGGCGCGGGTGATGAGCCCCCGGTCGTTGCGCTCGAGGATCGCGGCGTCCTCCAGACGGCCGCGCGGGCCGGCCGATACCCCGACGCCGTCCTCCCAGCCCCCGTGCAGCCAGATGTGTCGTGCCGGGCTGCACGCCACCTCGACCTGCTCGCCGTCGCGTTCGACGTCGAGCACCGTCGGCCCGGTCGAGGCGTACGTGTGACCGGCCTTGATCGCCGCCACGACGGCGTCACGGGTCCGCCCGGTCGCGCGGACCATGGTCCAGCCATCCGCCACGTCGAACGCCGGGTAGTGCGAGTCGTCGGTGCCGAACGGTGAGAACGTGAGCCCGGCGTCCGATGCGAGGTCCCACACGTAGCTGCTGTCGCCGCGGTCGTTCTCGCGGTGGGCCGACGCGTTCCACAGCTCGATGCCGTCGAGCGCGCCGGCGGCGAACACGGTCTCCTGCGGCAGACCGCTCCACGACGGGTGACACAGCACCGAGGCGCCCTCCCGCTCCGCGACGAACGAGGCCCCATCGTCGAACGTCGCGAAGGTCTTGATCACGCAGTTCATGTACGGGTACCAGTTGGCGGGGTCGCCGTTCGGCTCGTCGGGCACCTCATCGATGCCGATCGCGAGGAACTCGGGGCACATCGGCCCGCCCACCGGATCGACCATCAGCTCGGCGCCGGGGATCAGCAGGAGGCCGTCCGGGGTGGCCACCTTCGTCATGGTCCAGTGGTCGGAGATGGTCAGCACGTCGAACCCGTGATGGAGGTACTGATGGGCGACGGACTCCGGCGGCAGCTCGCCGTCGGAGCTCAGCGAATGCGCGTGGAACTGGGCCTTCAGCCACTCGCCCTCGGCGCGGAACGGGTTGCTCGGTGCCATCGGCGCTCCCGTGGGTCGGTCGGGCGAGCCTAGCAGCGGCTCCGCGGACGACGTCAGCGCAGGAGGGCGTCGAGCCCGACGGTCAGCCCCGGACGTGAGGCGACCGTGCGGATCGCCAGGAGCACGCCCGGCATGAAGGCCGCACGGTCGGTGATGTCGTGGCGGATCGTGAGGGTCTCCCCCGCCCCGCCGAATATGGCCTCCTGATGCGCGAGCAGACCGGGCAGACGCACGGCGTGCACGCGCACACCCTCGACCTCAGCGCCGCGCGCGCCGGGGTAAGCGTCGTCGCCTCCCGGCGACGACCACTCGCCTTCGCGCGCGCCGGCGATCGCGCGAGCGGTGGCGATGGCGGTCCCGCCGGGCGCGTCGGCCTTGCCGTCATGATGCAGCTCGATGATCTCGGCCGCGTCGTAGTGACGCGCAGCCTCGGCGGCGAAGCGCATCATCAGCACGGCGCCGAACGCGAAGTTGGGGGCGACGACGATCCCGACCGAGGCCTCGCGCCAGGCATCATCGATCGCGAAGCCGGTCGTGCCGACCACCACATGCACGCTGTGCTCGATCCCCCACGCGATGTGCTCGGGCGCGAAGGAGGCGTTCGTGAAGTCGACCAACACGTCGATGTTCGCCTCGAGCAGCGACACCAGCGCTTCGGTGTAGACCAGGTCGCCGGCGGTCTCGAGCCCGAGCGCGTCGGCGACCCGCTGCCCGCTCGCCGTGCGGGACACCGCTCCAGCCAGGGTCAGGTCGTCGGCCTGGACGACGGCCCGGCAGACCTCGCGACCCATCTTCCCGGTCGCGCCGACGACGCCGACCCGGGTCACGCCAGCGCTCCGCGGAACGCGGTGGGACCGAACGGTCCGAGCACCGTGAGGGTCATCGGCTGCGACAGTACCTGCTCGGCCACGCGACGCGCATCGTCGAGGGTCACCGCCTTGATGCGCCCGAGCGTCTCGTCCACGGTCAAGATCTCGCCCTGGGCGATCTCGGACTTGCCGAGGCGCGACATGCGCCCACCCGGGTCCTCCAGCGACAGCACCGTCGACCCCCGAACGTGGCCCTTCGCTCGCTCGAACTCCTCGGAGCTCAGGCCGCCGTCGCGCACGTCTTCGAGCTCGCGGCGCATGAGCGACACGACCTCCTTGGCCTTGGACGGCGTCGTGCCCGCGTAGGCCCCGAACATGCCCGCCTCGGTGTACTGGGCGTGGTAGCTGTACGCGGTGTAGGCGAGGCCGCGTTTCTCTCGGATCTCCTGGAACAGCCGCGAGCTCATGCCGCCACCGAGCGCGGTGTTCACCACCCAGAACGCGAATCGGTCAGGGTCCGAGCGCGGGATGCCGTTCGTGCCGAGCACGATGTGCGCCTGCTCGGTCTTCTTCCGCCGTACGCCCGAGGCCCCGCTGGGAGCGGGCGCCTCGGCGGCCGTGCGGAGCTTCCAGGCCGAGCGGCCCCGCGGACCGAGCTCGCGGCCCGTGTCCATACGCTCGCGCAGCAGGCGGACGACGTCGTCGTGCTTCACGTTGCCGGCCACGGCGACGACCAGATTCCCCGGGGCGTAGTGGCGTCGGTAGAACGCGCGAACACTCCGCGTGGTCGCCGCGTTGATGCGCTCCTCGGTCCCCAGGATCGGGCGCCCGAGCGGGTGTCCGGGCCACAGGGTCTCGGTGAACACGTCGTGCACGACGTCCTCGGGCGAGTCTTCGTGCATGTGGATCTCCTCGAGGATGACCCGTGCCTCGGCGCGGAGATCGTCGGGGCGGATCGTCGAGCTCGCGAACATGTCCGCGAGGTGATCCACCGCCATCTCGAGGTCCCGATCGAGCACGCGCGCGTAGTAGCACGTGTACTCCTTCGCGGTGAACGCGTTGATATCGCCGCCGACGGCATCGAACGCCTGCGCGATGTCGAGGGCGCTGCGGGTCGTCGTCCCCTTGAACAGCAGGTGCTCGAGGAAATGGCAATGCCCGCTGATCGCCGGGCGCTCGTCACGCGAGCCGGCGAGCACCCAGAAGCCGATCGAAACGGAGCGGACCCCGGGGATCCGCTCCGTCACGACGCGCAAGCCGGAGCTGAACTCCGTGCGCGAGATCGGCATCGTCGATCAGGCCGTCGGGGAGGCGTCGCCACCCGACCCGCCGGACCCGCCACCGTCGCGGAACCGTCGGCTCCCGCGGTCACCGCGATCCCGGGGCGGACGGTCGCCGCGGTCACCGCGGTCGCGCCGCTCACCACCACCCGACGACACCTCGGCGCCTTCGGGGACCTCCCACTCTGAGCCGACCGGCTTCAGACTGACCTTGCCCTGCGCGTCGACGTCTTCGACGAGGACGGTGATGGCGTCGCCCTCTTTCACGGCCTCCTCGACGCTCGAGAGGCGCTTGCCCCGGCCGAGCTTCGAGATGTGGACCAGGCCGTCACGGCCGGGCACCAGGTTGACGAAGGCCCCGAAGGTGGTCGTCTTCACGACGCGCCCTTCGTAGGTCTCGCCGACCAGGACCGGTCGCGGGTTCGCGATATCGTCGATCATGCGGGCGGCCTCGTCGGCCCCGTCGCCCCCGGTCGAGCCGATGAACACCGTGCCGTCGTCCTCGATGTTGATGTCGGCGCCGGTCATGGCGATGATCTCGTTGATCTTCTTGCCCTTGGGCCCGATGACCTCACCGATCTTGTCCACCGGGATCTTGATCGTGAGGATCCGCGGCGCATAGGCGTTGACCTCTTCGCGCGGCGCCGAGATCCCGGCGAGCATCACCCCGAGGATCTGCAGGCGGGCCTCCTTGGCCTGCTGCAGCGCCTCCCCGAGGACCTCGGCCGGCATGCCGCTCACCTTCATGTCGAGCTGGATCGCCGTGACGAACTCCTCGGTGCCCGCGACCTTGAAGTCCATGTCGCCGAGCGCGTCCTCGGCGCCGAGGATGTCGGTGAGGGTCACGAACGTGCCGTCCTCGGCGATCATGCCCATCGCGATCCCTGCCACCGGCGCCTTGATCGGCACGCCGGCGTCCATCAGCGACAACGCCGAGCCGCAGACGCTCGCCATCGACGTGGATCCGTTCGACGACATGACGTCGGACACGAGGCGCAGCGCGTAGGGGAAATCCTCCTCGCTCGGGATCACCGGCAGGAGCGCCCGCTCGGCGAGCGCGCCGTGACCGATCTCGCGACGGCGGGGCGAGCCCACGCGGCCCGTCTCCCCCGTGGAGTACGGCGGGAAGTTGTAGTGGTGCATGTACCGCTTGGAGTCCTCGAGGTCCAGCGTGTCGATCATCTGGGTCATGCGCAGCATGCCGAGTGTCGTCACGTTGAGGACCTGTGTGTCGCCGCGGCTGAACAACGCAGAGCCGTGGGCTCGGGGCAGCACCCCGACCTCGGCCGAGAGCGGCCGGATGTCCTTCGCGCCACGGCCGTCCAGGCGGACGCCCTGCTCGATCACGCGGCGACGCATGATCTTCTTCTGCAGCGACTTCCACGCAGCGGAGAACTCCTGGCCGCGCGCGGCGAAGGCCTCCTCGCCAAGCGTGGTGGTCAGTTCCGCCTTGGCCTCCTCTTTGACCGAGCCGAACGCGGCCTCGCGGGCCTCGCGGTCGGGCACGATGGCGGCCTCGAGCTTGCCGGCGAAGGTGCTGTACAGCGCGGACCAGATGTCCTCGCCGTACAGCGGCGTCGGCTCCCACTCCATCGGGGTCACGCCGTGCGCCGCGAGGAACTCGTCCTGGAAGGCGATGATCTTCGCGATCTCGGCCTTCGCGACCTCGAGACCCTGCGCGACGACCTCCTCGGTCGGCGCGATGGCCTCGGTGTCCTCGGCCAAGAGCGGCCAGGTCCCGGGGGGCGCCTCACCCTCGATCATGAGGATGTCGACCGCGCCTCCGGGGTTCTTCGAGCCGGCGACC
>CAZZND010000003.1:0-30648 GCA_964655465.1 uncultured Actinomycetes bacterium | reverse complement strand
GTGACGACCCACTCCCCGTGGATCAAGCCCAGGCGAACGGAGGCGGCGGGCCCGTCGAACGGAAGACCGGCCAGGCCGACGGCGCACGCGGCCGCGTTCATCGCAGGGATGTCGTAGGGGTTCTCGCCGTCGACCGACAGCACGGTGACGACGACCTGGACCTCGTCGCGGAAGCCCTCCTTGAAGGTGGGGCGCAGCGGGCGGTCGATCAGACGGTCGGTGAGGATCGCGGTCTCCCCCGGACGGCCTTCGCGGCGGAAGAACGAGCCGGGGATCTTGCCGGCCGCATAGGCCCGCTCCTCGACGTCGATCGTGAGCGGGAAGAAGTCGATCCCCTCACGGGGGCTGGAGCGGACGCAGGTGGCGAGCACCTGGGTCTGCCCGTAGGTGACGACGACGGCGCCGTCGGCGAGCTTCGCCAGCTTGCCGGCTTCGAACGTCATCTCACGCGCACCGAAGGTGCGCGACATGGTGGTGACCATGCGGTCGGTCCTCCTCGTGGATCTCTGGGGGCGCGCGTCGGTGCGCGCCCGGGTTGAGAGGGGGACGCCGGCCGGTTGTCAGTGGTGAACCTCCGCGCCGCGGGTGCGGTGGCGGGGGCTCGCGACTGAGAACCGACCGTCGTGTTCGGGGCTTCCCCCTCAGGTCGTTCGGTGGATCGTGGGCATCACCCCTTACGGTTGAGGCGCCCTGTCGGGGCGCCTCGTCCGAGGTCGGTCAGCGGCGAAGACCGAGCTTCGCGACGATGTCGCGGTAGCGCCCGATGTCCTCGCGCCTGAGGTACTCCAGCAGCCGGCGGCGGCGGCCGACGAGCATCAGCAGGCCGCGGCGGCTGTGGTGGTCATCCTTGTGCAGCTTCAGATGCTCGGTGAGGTCGGAGATGCGCTTCGTGAGGACGGCGATCTGGACCTCGGCGGAGCCCGTGTCGCCCTCGGTACGGGCGTGCTCCTGGATGATCTGGGTCTTGGCGTCTTTGGTCAGCGTCATACGGCCCTAGAGCCTACCAGCGCGTTCCGGGGGGTCGTTGGGCGCCTCGAGGTCGACCAGCGCCTCGGCCTGCTTCACGTCCGCGGCGATCGCCTCGATCAGCTGGTCAACGGAGTCGTATCTCTCCTCGTCGCGTAGCCGGGCCCAGAACTCGATCGCGAGTGGCTCCCCGGGCAAGTCGTCACCCTCGAAGTCCAGTAGGAACGCCTCGACGTGCAACGGTTCGACGCCGAAGGTCGGGTTGGTCCCGACGTCCAGGGCCGTCCGGTAGCGGCGGCCGCCGAGCTCGGCGATCCCCACGTAGATCCCTTGACCGGGCAGCAGGAGGCGGGGCCACGTGCGCAGGTTGGCCGTGGGGTAGCCCAGCCCTCGCCCCCGGCCGTGCCCGGTGACGACCTCGCCGTCGAGTACGAACCGCGCCCCCAGCGCCACCGCCGGCCAGGCGAGGTCCCCGGAGGTGAGCGCTTCGCGGATCGACGTCGAGCTCACGGTGCGCCCACCGAGCTCCAGCAGGGGCACCGTCTCGACGCCCAGGCCGTACGGAGCCGCGAGCTCGGGCATGTTGTCCATCGTCCCCTCGGCTCGGAAGCCGAAGGTGAAGTTCGCACCCATCGCCGCGTGGGCGGCGTGAAGGCCGTCGACCAGGATGTGGGCGACGAAGTCCTCGGCCGTGATGAGCGAGAAGTCCCGGTCGAACGGCAGGACGAGCAAGACGTCGATGCCGCACGCCTCGACGAGCGACGCCTTGCGCTCCACCGTCGTGAGCAGCCGAGGCTCGGAACCGGGCCGCAGGACCTCGAGCGGGTGGCGGTCGAACGTGATGGCGACCGAACGCACGCCACGCTTGCGGGCACGATCGACCACGGTCGAGAGCACGGCCTGGTGCCCTCGATGGACGCCATCGAAGAAGCCCACGGTGACGACGCTCGGCCGCGCGTCCAGGGGCAGCGCTTCGAGGCCCCGCACGATCTGCACGGCGGTGAGCCTAGCGCGACGGCGCTGCCGTCCCGCGTGGGCTACCATCCGCCGCGTGAGCCAGACCGACGTGGTGACGACGCGGCGACGGCGCCCCTCCGGGGAGCCGCCGCCGCTGCCGCGCGGCCCCGGCTTGCGGGGCGCCGTCGCCGCGGTCGTCGCCGCGGTCCTCGCCGGCATGGTGCTGGCGGCGGCCTACGCGAAGGGCGTTCCCCCTTTCGACACGGCGGCCATGGAGTCGGCGGCGAACCTCCGCGGCACGTGGGTCCAGGGCGTGGCCGAGGTCTTCTCATGGTTCGCCCATCCCGCGGGAACGATGCTCCTACGGACGATCTTGGTGGTCGTCCTCGTCGTCTTCATGCGATGGCGTCATCTGGTGCTGGCGCTCGTCGCCTTCTCGCTGATGGATCTGGTCGTCGACGAGCTCACGATCGCCCTGCCGGCCCCCGCCGTCGGCTCGGTCGATCCCGTGGACGCCTACGCCTTCCCCGCCTTCCCGCTCGCTGGGCTCGCCATCACGCTCGCCGCGATGGTCTACTCCCTCGCACCGGCGGGGACCGCGCGGAAGCGAGGGTTCGTCGGAGCCGCCGTCTTCGCCCTGCTCGTGGTCGTCTCACGCGTGATCTTGGGCGAGACGTACCCGCTCGCCGCGCTCTACTCCGCCTTCCTTGGCTTCGCCATCGCGCCGGCGGTGTTCGGCTTCTTCGCACCGGACGATTCCTTCCCGGTGAGCTACCGACGAGGCGGCAACGCGGCGCACCTGGCCCTGGACGGTCCGCGGGTCGCCGCCGTGACGAACGCGATGCGCGACCAGCTCGGGATGGAGGTCGTCGCGGTGGCGCCGTTCGGGGAGGAGGGCTCGGGCGGTTCCACACCCTTGCTGATGACGCTCGCCGACGGCTCCCAGGTGTTCGGCAAGATCCTCGCTACGAGCCATGTTCGCTCGGACCGCTCGTACCGCCTCGCGCGCACGGTCATGTACGGCCGCCTCGAGGACGAGACGTCGTTCAGCTCGGTCCTCAAGCTGATCGAGTACGAGGACTACTCGCTACGGCTGCTCGCCGACGAGGGCTTCCGCGTCGCGCGCACCTACGGGATCGTCGAGCTCACGCCCCAGCGTGAGTACCTCCTCGTCACCGAGTTCTTCTCCGGTGCCGAGACCCTGGGGCACGCCGAGCTCAACGACGCGTTGATCGACGAGGGCCTCGGTCTCGTCCGGCACCTCTGGGACGCGGGCCTGGCGCACCGGGACGTGAAGCCGGCGAACCTGCTGATCGCCGACGGCCATCTCCGGTTCATCGACACGGCCGTCCTCGAGGTCCGGCCCTCGCCCTGGCGCCAGGCCGTCGACCTCGCGAACATGATGCTCGTGCTGGCGCTGCGCACGGACGCGGACCGCGTCTACGAGCGCGCCGCGATGCGATTCACCCCCGACGAGATCGCCGAGGCCTTCGCGAGCGCCGTGGGGATGGCGGTCCCAACCGAGCTCCAACGGCACCTGAAGGACGATCCTCGCGATCTGATAGGGCGTTTCAAGGAGCTCGCGCCCGATCACCCGCCGGTGGCGATCCAGCGATGGAGCGTGAGGCGCGTCGGTCTGACGCTCGCGGTCGCCGCCGGCGCGATCATGATCGCGCTCTGGGCGATCGAGGCGTTCCGGATCCTCGCGTGACCCGGCGCGGGCCGCTGCTCGCGCTCGCGGTCGTCCTCGCCGCCATGTGTTCGCCCGCCGCGCGTCAGCTTCCCGCTCACCCGCTTGGGCGCCGTGCTCCTCGTGTCCCGGCTCACCCGCCGGCGGGAGCGAGCACCATCTCGGGCCGCGCCTTCGGGCCGTCGTCGCGCCATATCCCGATGAGGTTCCCTCCGGGGCCGTACACGCCGTAGGGACCGTCGAAGCCCGCGGGGCCGAGGACGCGTCCGTGCGAGGCAGCCTCGGCCTCGACGTCGTCGAGAACGATCCTCGGCAGATGCGCCACGGCGCGCGCGAGCGGCAGCGGTTCGCCCGGGTCGTCTGGCGGTCGTGCCTCTGCCACCGGCAGCCACCCGATAGCGGTGCGGCGGAGCGACGTGAGATGTGCGCCGACCCCCAGCGCGGCGCCGACGTCGGCGGCGAGGACCCGGACGTAGGTCCCGCCGCTCACGACGCAGACGAAGCCGACATCCACGCCGTCGAACGACGTGAGGTCGAACCGGTCGACGCGGACGATCCGCGCCTCGGCCTCGACGGTCTCACCCGCCCGGGCGGCCTCGTAGAGCTTCCTGCCGCCGACCTTGACCGCCGAGTACGCGGGCGGCCGTTGGGCGCTCGCACCGAGCTTCGCCGCCATGGCCCCGGCCACCGCGCCGCGAGTGAGGCCCTCGACCGTCTGCTCGCCGATCACCTCGCCGTCGGCGTCGAGCGTGTCGGTCTCGACCCCGAGTCGGAATGTCCCCTCGTAGGTCTTGGGCAGATCGCCCAGGAACCTGAGCAGCCGCGTCGCACGCCCGACCCCGATCGCGAGCAGTCCCGTGGCCATCGGGTCGAGCGTCCCGGCATGGCCGACCTTCTTCGTCTCGAGGGCGCGACGTACCGCGGCAACGGCATCGTGCGAAGTGATCCCGGCCGGCTTGTCGACGAGCAGCAGGCCCTCCGTCCCGGCGGGGCTCACGCCGACGCCGGCTGGTGGGCTCCGGCGAGGGCTGCGACCAGCCGCTCGATCGTGCCGGCCGGCCCGTGCTCGCTCGTGTAGCCCGCGGCGAGCCGGTGTCCGCCCCCACCGAACGCAGCGGCAACAGCCGAGAGGTCGTGACCGCCACGCGAGCGCACGCTCACCTTGAAGCGCCCGTCACGCTGCTGCTTCAGGACCGCCGCGACGTCGGTGTCACGCGACACCCGTACCACGTCGATCAGATCGTCCGTGTCGCCGGGGTGCAGACCCCGCGACCGCAGATCCTCCTGCAGCAGATAGGTCCATACGAGGTCGGCCTCGGGCTCGTGACGGAGCCGGCGCAAGGCGACGCCGGTGACGTCCAGCGATGCGGGCGGCGAGTCCTCATACAACGCCTGCGCGAGCTTGGCGTGATCGAACGGCAGCTCTCGCAGCCGCGCGGCGAGCCGGAGGGTCGCCGGTGTCGTGGCCTCGTACTGGAAGCGTCCGGTGTCGGTGATGATCCCGGCGTAGAGGCACGTCGCCGACGCCGCGGTCAGCTGGCCGCCGAGCGCGTCGATCAGGCGGGCCACCATCTCGCACGTCGACGACGCGTCCGGGTCGACCAGGCGGATCGTCCCGTGTCCGTCGTTCGACCGGTGGTGGTCGATCCAGATCAGCTCCTTCGCTTTGGTTGCCGGCCCCCCCAGCGGGCCGAGACGGTCGAACGACGCGCAGTCGCACGTGACCATGACCGCCGGCGCCTTCGGGAATCCGCGCACGCTCACCAGTCGCTCCGAGCCCGGCAGCGACGCCGCCCACCGGGGCGGTTCCAGCGGCTCGTTGGGGAACGAGCAGACGGTCCCGACGCCAAGCGTGTCGAGATGGTTCGCGAGACCGAGCATCGACCCGAGCGCGTCGGCGTCGGGGTTCACGTGGCAGGCGAGCGCGACCTCGGACGCGCCGCGCAGAACCTCGGAGGCACGGGCCATGTCATCCCTCACCCGTGACCTCCTCGTGATGCATCTCGTCGATGATCGCGTCGATCCGGCCGCCAGCCTCGTAGGTGCCGTCGCGCTCGAACCGGAGCTCAGGGGTCACCTTCAGGTGGACCTGGCGGCCCAGCGCGCGACGGAGGTGCGGCACCGCGCTCCGAAGCGCCGCATCCGACGAGGCTTGCACTTTCTCGTCACCGTACGCGGTGTAGCCGACCCAGGCGACGTGCAGGTCCGGCGAGACCTTCACGCCGGTGATGGTGACGAACCCCACGCGAGGGTCCTTCAGCTTCTGGACCTCCTCGGCCAAGATCTCACGGAACTCTTCGCCGACGCGTTCGGGGCGTGCTCCTTGGGGCATGTCGACCAGCCTACCGAGTCTCAAGACTCAGTCGCCGGGCCACAGCAGCTGCAGCTCGGCGTCGATGATCTCGACCTCACCCCAGCGTTCGACGAGCTTCTCAGCCTCGTGCATAACCCGCCGGAGGTGATGCTGCTCGGCGCCCACGCACGCCACGGCGATCGCGGTGCGCTGCCACAGGTCGTGGTGGTCCACTTCGGCAACGCTCACGGGGAAACGTTGCCGGAGCGCGGCGGTCAGGCCCTTCACGACGTGACGCTTCTGCTTGAGCGACGTGCACCCCGGGATGCGCAGGTCGAACCGCTGAAGGGCGACGAGCATGCTCAGATGCTCCGGGCGATCTCCTGCACCTCGTAGGCCTCGATGAGGTCGCCCTCCTTGATGTCCTGGTAATTCGTCAGGCCGATGCCGCACTCGAAGCCGTCGCGGACCTCGCCCACGTCATCCTTGAACCGGCGGAGCGACCCGACGCGTCCGTCGTAGACCACGACGCCGTCGCGCACCAGGCGCGCCTGGGCGTTGCGCTTGATGACCCCAGACCGGACGTAGGAGCCGGCGATCAAGCCGAGCTTCGGGACGCGGAAGGACAGACGGACCTCGGCTTCGCCCAGGACCTTCTCTCGCTCCTCGGGCTTCAGCAACCCCGACAGCGCCGCCTTGATGTCGTCGATGGCGTCGTAGATCACCTGGTACAGGCGGATGTCGACGCCTTCCTTCTCGGCGAGCTCGCGCGTCGTGGCGCCGGGGCGAACGTTGAACCCCACGATGATGGCGTTGGAGGCCATAGCGAGCGTCACGTCGTCCTGCGTGACCCCGCCGACGGCGCCGCGGACGATCTGCACTCGGACCTCGTCCTGCGGGAGCTTCAACAGTGAGTCGGTGAGTGCCTGGAGCGAGCCCTGCACGTCGGCCTTGACGATGATCGCCAGATCGACGATGTCGGCGCGCTCGACCTGCCGCATGAGATCCTCGAGCGTGGCGCGTCGGCTGGTGACCAGCTCGGCCGCGCGGGACTTGGCCTCGCGCTCCTCGGCGATGTGGCGTGCCGCGCGCTCGTCCTCGACCTCGCGGAAGTCGTCGCTGGCGCTCGGGACGTGGCTCCAGCCCAGGATCTGGACCGGCTTCGACGGGCCGGCGACGGAGACCGACTGCCCATTCTCATCCTGCATCGCTCGGATCTTCGCGAACGCGGTCCCCGCCACGAGGGCGTCGCCGACCTCGAGCGTGCCCTTCTGCACCAGCACCGTGGCGACCGGGCCGCGACCCTTGTCCAGGTGGGCTTCCAGGACCGTGCCGCGGGAGCGCCCGGTCGGATCGCCCTTGAGCTCCTGCAGGTCGGCCACGACGAGCAGCGTGTCGAGCAGGCCGTCGAGGTTGAGATGCGCCTTCGCGGACACGTCGACGAACTCGTAATCACCGCCCCATTCGGATGGCACGATCCCGTGCTCGACCATCTGCGTGCGGACCCGGTTGGGGTCGGCCTCCTCCTTGTCGACCTTGTTCACCGCGACGACGATCGGCACCCGGGCCGCCCTCGCGTGGTCGAGGGCTTCGAGGGTCTGGGGCATCACGCCGTCATCAGCGGCCACGACCAGCACGGCGATGTCGGTGACGCTCGCCCCGCGGGCTCGCATGGCCGTGAACGCCTCGTGGCCGGGGGTGTCGATGAACGTGATCTCGCGGTCCCCGGCGTGGGCCTGGTACGCCCCGATGTGCTGGGTGATGCCCCCGAACTCCCCCGCCACGACGTCGGTCGAGCGGATCGCGTCCAAGAGCTTCGTCTTGCCGTGGTCCACGTGCCCCATGATCGTGACGACCGGGGCACGAGGAACGAGCTTGGTCTCGTCGACGTCGTCGAACTGGCCGGTGGCCTTCAGCTCGTCCTGCAGACCGACGATGTCGACGTCCATCCCAGCATCGGTTGCGACGAGCTCGATCGCGTCGTCGGAGAGCGACGTGGTCGCCGTCACCATGTCGCCGGCCATGAACAAGATCTTGACGATCTCGGCCGGGGACCGGTTCAGCTTCTCGGCGAGCACCTGCGGCGTCGCGCCACGGACGACCTGCAGGACCGGTTCGGCGGGGGCCGCCGGCTCGGGCCGGCGCTCGGAGCGCTTCGACGCCGGCGCTGCGGGAGCGGGTGCCGCAGCCGCCGCAGCGAGGGCCTCCGCCGCCGGCTTCGGGGCTTCAGATGACGGTTTCGCGGGCACGGGCTTGGCCACGAGCTTGCGCTTGCGCGGTGAGGGAGGCGGCTCGAGAACCTCGCGTGGCTTGGCGGGAGCCGAGGTGGCCTGTCCGCCCGATGCCCGCAGCCGTGGGACCAGATCGTCGGGCACGCTCGAGGAGGCGGATTTGCCCTCCGCCCCCATCTGTCCGAGCGCCGCCAGCAGCTCCCTGCTGGTCACGCCGAGTTCCTTCGCCAGTTCGTGGACCCTCACGCGTCTCCTTCGATCAGCTTCCGTAGCCTACCGACTTCGTCCGGCCCGAAGCCCGTGCGCAACGCCCGCTCGAATTCCCGCCGTGCGAGCGCGTGATCCACGCAGACCTCGTCGCGATGCACGTAGGCCCCGCGTCCCGATGCGCCCGCGTCGGGATCGACGATGGCGCCTTCGGGCGTACGGACCACGCGAAGCAGGGCGGCCTTCGGCGCCGACGCCCGGCACCCCACACACGTGCGGGTCGGCCCGGACGCCGCCACGTCAGCCCGCCTCGGGAGCCTCCGCCTCGGACGGGGGCGCGGGCTCGGGCTCGGATGCGGGCGCGAGCTCGGATGCGGGTGGGGGCGCAGGGGGCGCGGAAGCCTGCGTCTCGGACTTGATGTCGATCCGCCAGCCGGTCAGGCGGGCGGCGAGCCGGGCGTTCTGCCCCTCCTTCCCGATCGCGAGCGAGAGCTGGTAGTCGGGCACCACGACCTGCGCGGTCTGGGTATCGGGGTCGGTGATGACCTCCTTGACCTTGGCCGGCTGCAGCGCGTTCGCGACGAGCTCGCTGGGGTTGTCCGACCACGGGACGACGTCGATCTTCTCGCCCCGCAGCTCGGTCACGACGTTCCGTACCCGCGAGCCCTTCGGGCCGACGCAGGCCCCAACCGGGTCGACCGCGGGCTCGTTGGACCACACGGCGATCTTCGACCGGTGGCCCGGCTCCCGTGCCACCCCGCGGATCTCGACGACGCCGTCCTCGATCTCGGGGACCTCGAATTCGAAGAGCTTCTTGAGCAGCCCGGGGTGCGTACGCGAGACGACGATCTGCGGGCCCTTCACGCCTCGGCGGACCTCGGTGATGAACGCCTTCAGCCGCTCACCGCTTCGGTAAGGCTCCGACGGCACCTGTTCGGCCTGCGGCAGCAGGGCCTCGACCTTGCCGAGGTCGAGCAGCGTGTAGCGACGCTCGGACTGCTGGACGATGCCCGTCACCACGTCGCCCTCTCGGCCGGCGAACTCCTCGTAGGTCATCTCGCGTTCGGCGTCGCGAAGCTTCTGGAAGATGACCTGCTTCGCCGTCTGGGCGCCGATCCGGCCCATGAAGTCGTCGGTGACCTCAACCTCTTCCTCACCGCGGACCTCCATGACGAGGCCGTCGCCGTCCGAGGCCTCGACCTCGTCCAGATCCTGCTTGAACATGCGCATCTCGCCCGAGTCGGCGTCGATCTCGGTGCGGAACCCGACGAAGTCGTCGTCCGCCGTCGGGTTCTCCTGCTTCCAGTGCGCTTTGTATGCGGAGGCCATCGCCTCCTGCAGGCCATCGAGGATGATCTCGAACGGGATGCCCTTCTCCCTGGCGAGCTCGCGCGAGGCGGCGATCATCTCGGCTGTGTTCATCGTGCGCTCCCCTTCAGCTCGGCGGCCCAGTCCACGACCGTTCTCGCCGACACGACCGCCGACGTCGGGACGTGCCTCGTGACGCCGTCCACGTCGACGGTGAGCGTGTCGTCATCCGCGGCGACCAACGTGCCAACGTGCACGTGCGCGCCGTCAATCAGGTCGGTCGTCTTCACCTTCACCGTCTGTCCCACGGCGCGCACGAGCTGCGCCGTAGCCTTCAGCGGCCGCTCGATCCCCGGGGAGCTGACCTCCAGCTCGTACCGGCCGCCGCCGAAGTCCTCAAGGTCGAGGCGCCGCGAGATCCTTTCCGACACCTCGGTCATCGCGTCAAGGTCGACGCCCCCGTCGCGGTCGATCGTGACCCGCAGAACGAAACGGCCTCGGCCCTCGCCGTGAAACACGACGTCCACGAGCTCGAAACCGGCCCCTTCGACGACAGGTCGAACGAGCGCCTCGGCGTCCATCCCGACCAACCCCCTCAACGAAGAAGGTGGGCGCGCGCCCACCTCCGGCTCGTGCAACGGTCCCTGACCGGGGCAGTATAGACGAGGCGTCGGTGACCGGCCCGGGCGTTGACGCACGGCGACGCCGCGTGCCACCATCGCTGTCTCATGCGGACGACCGGCCCGACCTGGTGGTGGCGCGAGGGCTCGTGGAGCCCGGGGTCGCCGTGCGCCTAGGCCCGTCGACCCCGCCGAACCACCCACGAGCCCCGGACCCAAGGTCCGGGGCCTTCCGCTATCCGGAGGCGAGATGCAGCTGCAGGTGCGACCCGAGCGGCGGGAGTTCGACCGGCTGACGGTCGGATGGCCGCTCGTGCCGGTCTGGGCCGAGCTCCTCGCCGATGTCGCCACCCCGGTTGGGCTGTTCCACGCGCTCGCGGGCGACGGGTCGGGCATCCTTCTCGAGTCGGTGGAGCGGTCTGAGCGGTGGGGGCGCTACTCCTTCGTCGCGGGCGATCCTGCGGCGGTCGTGATCGTCGACGGCGACGGCGCTCGGCTCGAAGAGGTCGCCCGCTCGCTCCCCGCCGTGCCGGGAGTCGGCGATCCCCGGGAGGCGCTGACGACGTTCGCCCGCGCACTCCGCGGCCCGCGAACCCCCGAGCTCCCACCGTTGACCGGAGGGCTCATGGGCTGTCTCGCGTACGAAGCTGCGGCGCTGCTAGACGGTCACCCCGTCCCGCACGCGGGCGAGGCGCCGTGCCCGCCGATCACGCTGCTGGTGATCGACCGGGCCGTGGTGTTCGACCACTGGCGCCAGCGTCTCGCACTCGTCGCGCACGCGGGAGCCGGCGGCTACGACGAGGCCGTCGCGGCGCTGCACGACCTGGCCGCGAAGGTCGCCGGCGCGACCGCGCCCCCGCTCGCGCAGATGGGCGACACGGACCCCGGCGCCGAGGGCGCTCCGAACATGTCCGACGAGCGCTACCGCGAGATCGTCGCGAGCTTCAAGGAGCACATCCTCGCCGGCGACATCTTCCAAGGGGTGCCCTCGCGCCGCGCGGCGTTCCCCGCGGGCGAGGGCGCGTTCGCCATCTACCGACGGCTTCGGGTCACGAACCCCGCGCCCTACATGTTCTTCCTGCGCGTGCGAGCGCTCGAGCTCGCGGGGTCCTCGCCCGAGCCGCTCGTGCGGGTCGAAGGTCGGCGGGTCTCCACGCGGCCGATCGCAGGCACGCGCGCCCGCGGGACGACCGAGGTTTCCGACCGGCTCCTCGAGCACGAGCTGCTCGCCGACCCGAAGGAACGCGCCGAGCATGCGATGCTCGTCGATCTCGCCCGTAACGACCTCGGCCGGGTCTGCGTGCCCGGGAGCATCGAGCCGACCGAGCTCATGGTGGTCGAGCGGTTCTCGAAGGTGATGCACATCGTATCGACGGTGGAGGGGGATCTGCGCGAGGACGTGCACCCCCTGGATGCGCTCGCCGTGACGTTCCCCGCCGGGACCGTGACCGGGGCGCCGAAGCGACGTGCGATGGAGCTGATCGCCGATCACGAGCCGACGGCCCGCGGCGCCTACGCAGGCGCGGTCGGATACCTGACCTTCGCCGGCGACCTGGATTTCTGTCTCACGATCCGGACCGCCCAGATCGTCGACGGCGTGGCGACCGTCCAGACCGGGGCCGGGGTGGTCGCCGATTCCGACCCCGAGACCGAGCTCCGCGAGACGAAGGCGAAGGCCGCGGCCCTGCTGCCCGCCATCGCCCCTACGATGGGGGGTACGCCATGATCCTCGTCGTCGACCACTACGACTCGTTCACCTACAACCTCGTCCAGCTCGTGGGATCCCTCGGCCACGAGACGCTGGTCGTGAAGTCGGACGAGAGATCGGCCGAGGAGCTGGTCGCGCTGGGCCCCGACGCGGTGATCCTCTCCCCCGGGCCCGGTCACCCGCGCGACGCAGGGTGCTTCACCGAGCTGCTGGCTCTGTTGCCCCGCGAGACGCCGCTCCTCGGCGTGTGCCTGGGGCACCAGGCCATCGGGCTGGAGGCCGGCGGCACCGTCGACCGCGCGACCCCGGTGCACGGGAAGGCCTCGCTCGTGTTCCATGAGGGGCGCGGGATCCTCGACGGGGTGCCGGCGCCGTTCGAGGCCGGCCGCTATCACTCGTTGGTGGTCGAGCGCCACGACCTACCCGAGGAGCTCGAGCTCACCGCCTGGACCGAGGACGGGCTGGTGATGGGGACCCAGCACCGGGAGTTGCCACGATTCGGCGTGCAGTTCCACCCGGAGAGCATCCTCACCCCCGAGGGCCCGCGGATCGTCGAGAACTTCCTGCGCATGATGGGCTAAGGGGCCGGGCAGCCTGGGCCATACGCGAACGCCGCCGGGTCCGGCACCACTCGGCATGCCCGCGCGTCGACCGCCTGGAACGCCCGGGCGGGCACGCGTTTCAGCTGATCGAGCAGGCGGTTCGTCCACCGGTCATCGAGCCCGCCCTGGAAGTACCAGTCGCTGCCGTTGTCGGCCACGATCAACCCCTAGCGCTTGAACGCGCGGAGGATCACCCTCGCGTCGGCGCTGAACCCCGTCACGGGGAAGTTCGAGCGGAGGCGGAAGCGCGCACCCATCGGCGCGCACGCCGGCCGCCCGGTCGAGGTCGAGTGGCGCGCCGGCCACGGGTACCGGTCGCTCGTGCATGAGACCGTCATGCGGATCGCGTGGTCGACGAGCCCTGCCTCGACCTCGTCGTAGCGGAGCAGCCCCGGGAAGATCGGCAGGCCGGCGGCGTCGGCGCTCGTCCATCCTGTCGGACGGAGGTCGTTCGCGGCCGCGCCCTCGAGGGCGAAGATCGCCCCGCTGCCAGCATCGGGGTTCCCACCGTTCCATCGCGCCGCGAAGAGCTCGTGCAGGGTGCAGTCGCTCTGATCGATCATGATCGCGTGCCGGTCCGAGCCGCCCTCGATCGTGATGTCGGCGCCGAACGGGTAGGGCCCGTCGTCACTCTCGCTCGCGTCGGTGAAGTCGACCGAGACCTTCTGGTGCCCCCCGCCCACCGCGTCGAACGGGATGCCGTAGGCCGGTGGGCCGAAGTCCGGGTGCAGTAGCGTCTCGCCCGCGTGCGAGGCCTGCTTCCACTGCGCGCTCTCGGCGTGCACCGGCAGGCCGTCCGCACGCAGGTGCCACGCGTTGTCGGCCGGGACGCTGTCACAGGTGGTCCCGGGCACGGTCGAGGCGACGGCCCCCGGAACCCACGCGGCCGCTGAAAGGGTGAGCGCGAGTCCGACGGCGACGATCCGTGTGCGACCCATGCCTGGTCGTCATCGGCATCCGGGGCCGCTACGGTTGAGCGCCGTGGAACCCTCGCCGTCGCTCACCCGCACCCGCGACCTGCTCGACCGCGCCCCGCGTGCGATGCTGATCGCGCTCGTCGCCACCCGCGTCCTGACGGTCGGGCTACTCGCGACCGACATCGTGCGCCACGACGTCCAGGACCCCGACGCCCAGCGTGCCCAGCGGATCGTGACCTCGCCGGCCACCCCGTACCGGGACTTCCCCGTCGAATACATGCCGCTCGAGACCCTGGTGCTGCACGTCGTGGTCGCCGACACGATCGAGGGTACCGTCGTGCGGTACGCGGTCCTCGCCCTGGTTGCGGATCTCGCGGCGGCCGCGGGCATCGCGTGGGGGTGGCGCCGGCGCGATGCCCTCATATACCTGCTGATCGGCTCGCCCTTGCTGGCCTTCAGCTACCAGCGCTTCGACTACGTCCCCATCGCGCTCGCCGTCTGGGCGATGGCGATCTTGGTGCGACGTGGCGACGACCCGTGGGCGGGCGTGGTGTTCGGGGTCGCGATCTTGGCCAAGCTCTGGCCGGTGGTCCTGCTCCCCGTGCTGTTGGTCCAGCGCGCGCGACGGGTGCTGGTCGGTACCGTCGCGACCCTCGGGCTCGGCGGGCTCGTGTGGATCGCGGTGTCGGGCGTGAAGGCCCCGTTCCAGGTCATCTCGTTCCGCGGGGCGACCGGCTGGGCCAACGAGAGCACGGTCGGCAACCTCGTGTGGATCATCACGCGCGGCCAGATCTACGTCCAGGCCGGCGCGGCCCGGGTCGGCGAGGCGCCATCGTGGGCGAAGGCGGTCCTCTCGCTCATCCTCGCGGCAAGCCTGGCCCTGATCTGGCGGCGGGCCCAGCGCGAGGGCCATGGCCTCGCCGGGAGCGTGTCTCTCGCCGCGGTGCTCGCGCTGCTGGTCTGTTCGCCGCTGTTCTCGACCCAGTACGTCGCGTGGCTCATGCCTTGGGCGGCGCTCGCGCTCGCGGAGGAGGACGCGCGATCGCGGAGGATCGCGGTCCTCGCGATCGCCGCGATCGCGGTCACCGGCATGATCCACGCGTCCTACCTGACACGATCGCCGCTCACGAACGTCTCAGAGAAGCTCGGGCTGCTGGTCCGCAACACGCTCTGCGTGATCGCGCTCGCGACGTGGGTCGTCGAGGCTGTGCGGCAGGAGGTCGCGCAGCGACGCGCCGCCGCGACAGCCGCGGCTTCGTAGCTACTCGGTCTCGCCGGCCTCGAGCTTCGCGGCCGCGACGGCGCGAGTTTCGACGAGCAGCCGGTCCACGAGCTCGGCTTCAGGGACCTTCGCCACGACCTCGCCCTTCACGACGATGAACCCGAGCCCGGCGCCGCTCGCTATGCCGACGTCGGCCTCGCGGGCCTCGCCCGGCCCGTTCACCACGCAGCCCATGACGGCCACGCGCATCGGGACGGGGAACTTCTCCTTCTCGATCGCGGCGTTCACCTGCTTGGTGAGCGCGAGCACGTCGACCTCGGCACGCCCGCACGAGGGGCAGGCGACCAGATCCAGGCCCCGACGGCGCAGGCCGAGCGACTGGAGGATCGCGTTGCCGACCTTCACCTCTTCGACCGGGTCGTCGGTGAGCGACACCCGGATCGTGTCACCGATCCCGTCCGCGAGCAGCACGCCGATCCCGACCGCGCTCTTCACGCCACCGCTCGGCATGGGCCCGGCCTCCGTCACGCCCAGATGCAGCGGGTAGTCGCACTTCTCGGCGAGCTGCCGGTAGGACTCGATCATCACCTTCGGGTTGGAGTGCTTCACCGAGATCTTGATGTCGAAGAAGTCCTCGTCCTCGAGGATACGCGCCTCGTTCAGCGCCGACTCGACGAGCGCCTCGGGCGTCGGTGATCCGTACTTCTCGAGCAGATCCTTCTCCAGGGAACCGGCGTTCACGCCGATCCGGATCGGGACCCCGCGGTCCTTCGCCTCGCGGGCGATCAGTCGGACCTTGTCCTGGTACTTGATATTGCCGGGGTTGATCCGCAGGCCCTGGATGCCGGCCTCGAGCGCGGCCATCGCGTATTTCCACTGGAAATGGATGTCCGCGACCACCGGGACGGTGGACTTCGCGGCGATGGCGACGAGCGCATCCGCGTCCTCCCAGTGCGGCACCGCGACCCTGACGATGTCGACCCCGGCGGCAACGAGCGACGCGATCTGCTGCAGGGTCGCGTCCATGTCGGCCGTCTTCGTGGTCGTCATCGACTGCAGGCTGATGGGTGCGTCGCCGCCGACGGCCACGCGGCCGACGTGCAGCTGACGGGTGGGGCGCCGTTCCATCACCGCCAGTGTCCCAGCCTCAGGCGCCGAACACGTGGAACGTCACCTGACGCTCCTTCGGCTCGTCCATCTCGAAGAAGATCAGGCGCTGCCACGTGCCGAACCCGGGCTCCCCCGCCATGACGGGGATGGCGTGCGAGGTCGCGGACAGGAGCATCGACTTCACGTGCGCGTGCCCGTTCGCGCGCTCGTCTTCATGCATGTTCTGGGTCCGGATCTCGAAATCGTCGTGCTCGTAATAGACATCTTCATGCGGAACCAGGTCGATCACTCGCTGGCGGAAGTCCGCGAGGGCTCCGTCCTCCCACTCGTTGATCAGCAGGGCGCAGGTCGTGTGTGCGCAGAACGCGATGGCCGCGCCGTCGGTAACGCCCGCATCCTTGATCGCGCGCTCGAGGTCCTCGGTTAGGTCCAGGTACGCGTAGCGCTCGGGCGCGGCGACGGTCACGGTCGTGGTGGCGGACTTCACACGTCCCTCCTACTCGGTCGTCGCCACGGGCAGGTCGAAGGAGAAGACGCTGCCGCGGCCGGGCTGGCTCTCGGCGCGGATCTTGCCACCGTGGGCCTCGACGACCGAGCGCGCGATCGCGAGCCCGATGCCGGTTCCGCCGTCCTCGCGCGCGCGGGCCTCGTCGACCCGGTAGAAGCGCTCGAACAGGCGCGGCAGGTGCTCGGGCTCGATCCCGATGCCGTTGTCGGCCACGCTGATGTGGACGGAGCCGTTCTGGCGGTGCGCTTCGATCGTGATCGTGCCGTCGCTCGGCGTGGCGCGCACGGCGTTGTCCACGAGGTTGTACAGGACCTGGTGGACGCGCTCGGCATCGGCCTCGACGGACGGCAGGTCGTCGGCGACGTCACGCTCGATCCGGACGGTGCTGTCACCTCGGACGGCGATCTCGGAGACCACCCGGGCCACGAGCGGCGCGAGCGGGACCTGCTCGCGGTGCAGCGGGACCTCGCCCGACTGGAGCTTCGACAGGTCGAGCAGCTGTTCGACGAGGCGCCCCAGACGCTCGCTCTGCGACAGCATCACCTGCAGGGTCTCGGGGTCGGGCTCCTCGACGCCGTCGAGCAGGTTCTCGAGGTGCGCGCGGATCGCGGCGATCGGGGTCTTCAGCTCGTGCGAGACATTGGCCACGAGCTCACGACGGCTCTGCTCGATGGTCTCGAGCTCGGCGCTCATCCGGTTGAAGGCGTGCGCGAGCTGACCGACCTCGTCCATGCTCTTCGTGATCACCCGCGTGGAGTAGTCGCCGGTCTCCATGAGCTGTGCGGCGGCCGCCATGTCACGGAGCGGCTGGGTCATGCCGCGCGCGATGAACCGCGCCATGAGCAGCGCGATACCACCGGCGACCGCGCCGGCCAGCAGGAACTGCCACCAGACGCTCTGCAGGAAGCCGAGCGTGGCCGAGATGCGACCGACCGTGCCACGCGAAGGCGAAGGGCGAAGGGCGGTGACCGACCCTCCGGTCTCGGTCGGGACCGACGCCCAGCTCACGCGCCCGATGACGCCCCAGTGCGGCACGCCGTCCTCGCTCACCGGCGGGTCGACGCCGAGATCCACTCCGAGGACGGCCTCGGTTCCCGTCGAGGAACGCAGCACGATCATCGTGCCGCCCGGCACGTTCGCGTCGGGGTCGGTCACGAAGGTCCGCGCGATCGCCAGCAGGCGGACGGCCTCGGTGTCCTTCGGCGAGTTCCGCAGGGCGAAGCCGATGATCAGGTATGAAACGAGCAGCGTGACGGCGACGGCCAGGACGATGACCGATCCGAGCTTAGCCCGGATGGTCGGCAGCTTCTCGAGCGGCCGCATCGCCATGGCGCCTACTCCTTGAAGGCGTAGCCCACGCCGTGGACGGTCCTGATGAACCGCGGGTCGTTGCCGTCTTCACCCAGCTTGCGACGGATCCGCGCGACGTGGGAGTCGACGACGCGGCCCCCTGCGTAGTCGCGGTAGCCCCAAACGCGGTCCATCAGCTGATCGCGGGCGAGCACGACGCCGGGATCGCGGGCCAGCGCGTGTAGGATCTCGAACTCGAGCGGCGTGAGCGCGACCTCCTGACCATCCACGGTGACGATGCGGCGCTGGGGGTCGAGCATGAGGCCGTTGCGCTCGATCGGTCCGTCGGGGGCGCCGCTCACGCCCTTGATGCGATCGACGCGGCGGAGGATCGCCTTCACCCGCACGACGAGCTCGCGGAGGCTGAACGGCTTGGTCAGGTAGTCATCGGCGCCGACGGCGAACCCAGCCACCGTGTCGGCCTCCTCGGCCTTGGCGGTGAGCATGAGCACCGGGGTCCATCGCTCACGCTGGATCTCCTTGCAGACCTCGAGCCCGTCCATGCCCGGGAGCATCAGGTCGAGCACCACCAGATCGGGCTGCTCCGAGGCGTGCAGGGCGATCGCCTGCGGCCCGTCGCCGGCCACGACCACCCGGTAGCCCTCGGAGCCGAGCCGAGCCCGCACGGCCTCGGCGATGGCCTCCTCGTCGTCGACGACCAGGATGGTTTGCTCGCTCATGACGTCATGCTACGCGGCGGTGCGTGCGCCCCCGCAAGTGGGCATGTGGAGAGTCTGTGACGCGGGTGGACTCGTTCGCCCTGCTCAGGGACCCGGGACGGGCTTCACGATGTCGAGGGTGACGTTCGCCATCGTGAACAGGACCAGGAACACCAGGACCGAGACCGACACCGGGATGAGCCGCTTCATGTCCACCGGCTTGCCCGTGAACCGCTCGATGAGGAGCACCGCGAGATGCCCGCCGTCGAGCGGTGGCAGCGGGATCAGGTTGATCAGACCGATGAACAGGGTAACGTAGGCGAACGTGAACAGGAACGCTTCCCACTCCCCTTGCTCGCCGATGGTGCCCACGGTCTGACCGATGCCAACGACCGAGACCGGATCCGTCTGCGCGCGCTGATCGTCGGTGAACAGCAGCTGGGCGGTCCGCACGATCCCGTCTGGGCCGAAGATGCGGCCGATCTGGAAGATCGACTCCTTGGTGAGCGTCGCGACCTCCTCCGCACCGCCGACGACCGAGGCGACCGGGCCGACCTGCGTCGGACCGAGCAGCACCCCGATGCGCGGGATCTCGACGCCGTCGATCGTCTCGACGACCGGCGTGAGCCCGACCTCGAGCTGCTGGTCGCCTCGCTGGATCCCGAACGGGATGACCTCGCCGAGGTGGTCCTGCGTGTACCCCCGGATGTCGGTGGGAGTCGGGTCCTCGACGTCACCGACACGCACGATCACGTCGCCGGGCCGCAGACCCGCGACGAACGCGGGGGCCGGCCGTCCGGCGACGGTGCGCTCGACCTCGTCGATCGTCGGGATCTCACGGCTCCCCCAGATCCCGATGATCAGCGCGAACAGAAGGGCAGCAACCAGGAAGTGCGACAGCGGTCCCGCCAGGATGACCACCGAGCGCTGCCAGACCGGCTTCGCATAGTAGGCCCGGTCCTCGTCACCCGGCGGGACGTCGTCGACGAGCGGGTTCATCCCAGCGATCTTCACGTAGCCGCCCGCAGGGATCGCCTTCAGTCCGTACTCGATCTCTCCCCGGCGGAACGACCAGAGGCGCGGACCGAACCCGACGAAGTATTCGAGGACGCGGAACCCGAAGCCGCGGGCCATCAGGTAGTGCCCCGCCTCGTGGATCATCACGATCGCGAGGATGCCGACGAAGAACAGCACGATCGACCCGGTGAAGCCCATGGGTCAGCGCTCCTCGACGATCTCGGCGGCCCGCTGGCGCGCCCAGGTGTCGGCGCGCTCGATGTTCACGACGGACACGACCGAGGCCGGCTCGTGCTCGTCGACCACGGTCTGCACGATCTCGACGATCCTGGTCAGCGCGATCTTCCCCTCGAGGAAGCCCATCACCGCGACCTCGTTCGCCGCGTTCATCACGGCCGGGAACGTGAGCCCAAGACCCCCGACACGGTAGGCGAGGTCGACGGCGGGGAACGCCTCGCGGTCGACGGGCTCGAACGTGAGCGGGCGGTCGGTCAGCGGGACCGGCTCGACGCCGCTGCCGAGCCGCTCGGGCCACGCCAGCGCGATCTGGATGGGCAGGCGCATGTCCGCGCTCGCCATCTCAGCGCGAAGCGACCCGTCGCGGAACTCCGCCATCGCGTGGACCAAGCCCTCGGGGTGGATCAGGACGTGGATCTGCGAGTAGTCCAGGTCGAACAGGTAGTGCGCCTCGATGACCTCGAGCCCCTTGTTCATGAGCGTTGCCGAATCGATCGTGATCTTCGGACCCATCGACCACACCGGGTGCTGGAGCGCCTCTTTCACCGATGCCCGCGAGAGCTCGCCGCGGGTCCACCCGCGGAACGGCCCGCCTGAGCCGGTGATCACGACTTGCTTGAGGTCCTCGCGCCGCTCGTGGCGGAGTGCCATCGCGAGCGCAGCATGCTCGGAATCCACCGGCAGCAGCCGCTCGGGCTCGCCCTTGACCAGGTCCATGACGAGCTCGCCACCGACGACCAGCGACTCCTTGTTCGCGAGCGCCAATGTCTTGCCGGCCTGCAGCGCCGCCAACGTCGGCGCGAGGCCCGCGGATCCCACGAGGGCGTTCAGGACTAGGTCGCTCTCGGTCTCGCGCGCCAGGGTCTCGGCCGACCCGGGTCCGACGATGAGCTCCACGCCCTTGACGGATCCGAGCTTGGCCTGCACGTCGACCGCCGCGTCCTCGTTCTCGATCGCCACGAACGGCGGGAGGAACTCGCGGATCTGCCCGGCGAGCAGCTCCTGGTTCATGCCGGCCGCGGACAACCCGATCACACGGAACCGCTCCGGGTGATGGCGCACGACGTCGAGCGCCTGGGTCCCGATGGACCCCGTGGATCCGAGGATGGTCACCGGCCTCATGGCGGAAAGCCTACCCCGGCGCGCGGTGATCGCCGTGAGCACCGGGTCGTCCCGATAGCTCCTACAGCACGATACGGAAGAGCAGGTACGCGGCCGGCGCCACGAACAGCAGCGAGTCGATCCGGTCGAGCACGCCCCCGTGTCCGGGCAGGACGCTGCCCATGTCCTTGACGCCCAGATCGCGCTTGACGAGCGACTCAGCCAGGTCGCCGAGCGTGGCCGCCACAACCACCACGAGCGCCAGCAGGAACGCACCCATCCGGTCATCGGTGAACGGGTCCACGAATGACGGGACGAGCGCGATCGAGATCACGACGGTGACCAGGCTCGCCCCGATGAGCCCCTCGATCGACTTCTTGGGGCTCACGTGGGGCGCGAGCGCCCGCTGGAAGAACGACCCGCCCCAGACCGAGCCCACGAGGAACGCGGCCGTGTCGAAGACGAACGTGAGCCCGATGATCGCCACGACCAGCGCCGCACCGCTCTCGAGGTTCAGCGTCGCCATGAGATAGGCGCCGAGCAGCGGGATCCAGGCCATGTTCAGCATCGTCAGGCCGAGGTTCTCGACCAGGTCGGTCCGCCCCGGGACGGGGATGGTCATGAACCACACGAACGTCGCGATCACGCCGAGGGCGAACATCGCCGGGATGGCGGCCTCGTCCGTGGTGGCGGCGCCGATCATCATCAACGCGCCGGCCACCAGCCCCACCGCGGTCGCCGGCTGGTGGTGGTGATGGACCAGCACACCGAAGAATTCGCCCTGCGCCACGAGGACCCCTACGATCGCGACGACCGCGAACGCGGTGTCGCTGATCCATAGGGCCCCGAGCGCCACGACCGCCAGGATCAACCCGGTCAAGAAGGCAGCCGGGACGTCACGCTCGCCCGAGGCCGAACCTCGCCGATCGACGTCGGCGCCGACCTCGACCGCGGCCACGTCCTGCCACGACGGCCCAGAGACGCCCTCGGTGCCCACCACGACCGTGCGCGGTGGTGCCGCCGGCTCGTGAAGATCGGACAGGATGTCCTCCTCGACCTCGATCGGCGCGCCCAGGTCGGCGAGGAGGTCTGAAACCTCGTCGATGATCTCGACCGGGGCCGTCTCGTAGGTCGCCTCCTCGGATGACCCAGAGAAGTGCGCCGCAGCAGCCTCGAGGTCCTCGTCGCTGGGAGGCTCGTCGTCGACGGAAACCTCGACGACTTCGATCTCCTCGATCACATCGATCTCATCGTCGTCGGCGAACAGGCCGGCTCGCGCGTCGTCGGACCCCGGCTCGTCGGCCTTGAGATCGCCCGCGCCGGCCTCATACGTCGGAGCGGGGACGTCCTCGTCATCGACGTCTCCATCGTCGATCACGACGGGGGCCGGCTCGGGCTCGAGATCCCCGGCCGGGTCGAGCGGTGGCACGGTCAGGGTGGGCTCGGGCTGCGGAGCAGCCGCCTGCACGGCCACGTGCTCCTCCGACGGCTCCTGGCCTTGCGGCTCATCATCGTCGTCGTCCCACTCCACGTCACGGATAGGCGCGAAGAACTTGTCGAGGTCCTCGAACAGCTCGTCGCCGTTGCGTTCGTCTGGCACGACTCAGACCTCCATGAGTTCCTGCTCTTTGTGGCCCTGGACCTCGTCGATCCCAGCCACGTAACGGTCCGTCAGCTTCTGGAGCTCCTTCTCGGCTCGCACCAGGCCATCTTCAGAGATCGAGCCGGCTCGCTCAAGCTTCTCCATCTCATCCTTCGCGTGGCGACGGACGTTGCGCACGGCGACACGGCTCTCCTCGGCGCGGGCGTGGACCTGCTTCACGAGATCCTTGCGACGCTCCTCTGTGAGCGGCGGGAACGCCAACCGGATCACGTTGCCGTCGTTGCTCGGTGTGATGCCCAGGTCGCTCGCCTGGATGGCCTTCTCGATCGTGGAGATCGCGTTCTTGTCGAAGGGTTGGATCTGCAGCAGGCGTGGCTCGGGCACGCTGGTGCTGGCGAGCTGGTTCAGAGGAACCGGGGTGCCGTAGTAATCGACCGTGACCCGGCTGAGGACGGCGGGAGTGGCCCGGCCGGTGCGGATCCCGGAGAGCTCGTCCTTGAGATGCCCCACCGCCTGCTCCATCTTGTGCGCGGCGTCTTTCATCGCGGCGTCCGTCGTCATCCGACCCCCCCATGGACGAGTGTCCCGATGGGCTCGCCGGTCACGACCCGGCGGATGTTGCCCTCCTCGCGCAGGTCGAACACGATGATCGGGAGCTTGTTCTCCATGCAGAGTGACACGGCGGTCGCGTCCATCACGCGGTAGCCCTCGCGCAGGAAGTCGACGTACTCGAGCGCGTCGAACCGGGTCGCTGCCGGATCCAGGTGCGGGTCGGCCGTGTACACGCCGTCGACCTTGGTCCCCTTGAGCAGCACCTCAGCGTTGATCTCGAGCGCCCGCTGGGCTGCGCACGTATCGGTCGAGAAGTACGGCACACCGAGCCCCGCCGCGAAGATCACCACGCGACCCTTCTCGAGGTGCCGCGCGGCGCGCAGCGGGACGAACGGCTCGGCGACCTGGCTCATCGCGATCGCCGTCTGGACCCGCGTGGGCACGTGGATCTTCTCGAGGGCATCCTGCAGCGCGAGGGCGTTCATGACGGTCGCGAGCATGCCCACGTAGTCGGCGCGGTTGCGCTCGATCCCCGGAGCCTGCCGGCCGCGCCAGATGTTGCCGCCGCCGACGACCACGGCCGGCTGGATCCCGAGATCGACGACCTCGGCGAGCTGGCGCGCTAGCAGGGAGGTGGCGTCGGCGCTGATGCCGATGCCCGACTCGGGGGCGAAGGCCTCACCGGAGAGCTTCAGCAGGACCCGGTGGTGGCGGGGCCGTGCCGGCACGTCGCTCATGCCGCTCAGCTTACTCCGCGTCCTCACCCAGCTTGTACCGAACGAAGCGTCGCACGATGACCTTCTCGCCGGTCTTCGCTCCGACCTCGCCCAGGTACTGCTGGATCGTCTTGGCGTCGTCCTTCACGTACGGCTGGTCGAGCAGGACGTTGTCCTTCACGAACGCTTCGACCTTGCCCTCGATGATCCTCTCGATCACGTTGTCGGGCTTGCCGGACTCGCGGGCCTGGGTCTCGGCGATGCGCCGCTCGGCGTCGAGCACGCCCTGCGGGACGTCGTCGCGCGAGAGCCAGCGCGGGGCCGAGGGGCTGGCGATGTGCAGCGCCAGGTCGGCCGCGAGCTGCTGGAACTCGTCGGTGTTCGCGACGAAGTCCGTCTCGCAGTTGACCTCGACGAGCGCGGCCACGGTCTTGTTGAAGTGCACGTAGCTGCCGATCACGCCTTGGTCGGCACTTCGGCCGGCGCGCTTCGCCACGCTCGCGAGGCCCTTCTCGCGGAGGATCTCCCTGGCCCGGTCGAGGTCGCCGCCAGACTCGGTCAGGGCGTTCTTGCAGTCCATCATCCCCGCGCCTGTGGCGTCGCGGAGCTCTTTCACCATCGCTGCGGTGATCTCTGCCATCGGTGGTCAGCCCTCTTCGGCCGCCTGGTCGGTCGCCTGGCCCGAAGCCTCGCTGGGCGCGTCGGATGTGGCGTCGGCCACGGGCGCGGCCTCAGCCTCGATCTCGAGCTCGATCTCGGGCGTCGTCTCGGCCTCGGGCGTGTCCGGCTCGAACACCGTGCTCGCGGCGATCTGCGCAGCCTCCTCCGCAGAAGGCGTCTCGTCCACGGCAGCGGGCGCGGCCTGCGGCCGCGGACCAGATGCGGGGCGAGGTGCGGGGGCGGTCACGCGCTCGACGGCCTCGTCCTTGGCCATACCGTAGCCCTCGGCGAGGGCGTCGGCCAGCACGCGGGTCACCAGGCTGACGGCGCGGATCGCGTCGTCGTTGCCCGGGATCACGTAGTCCACCTCGTCGGGATCGCAGTTCGTGTCGACGATCGCGATGACGGGGATGTTGAGCTTGCGGGCCTCGGTGACGGCGATGTGCTCCTTCTTCGTGTCCACCACGAAGACGGCGTCGGGCAGGCGCTCCAGTGTGGCGATGCCGCCCAGGTTGCGCTGGAGCTTCTCGCGCTCGCGACGCAGACGGATGGCCTCCTTCTTGAGGAGGCGGTCCATGGCGCCGGAGTCCTCCATCTCGGCCAGCTCGCGCATGCGCAGCAGCCGCGTGCGCATGGTGGCGAAGTTGGTGAGCATGCCGCCCAGCCAACGGTTGTTGACGAAAGGCATGCCCACGCGGCCCGCGTGCTCCGCGACGACCTCCTGGGCCTGCTTCTTCGTCCCGATGAACAGCACGGTGCCTCGGCGGCGGCCGAGCTGCTGGACGAAGGCGTGGGCTTCCTCCAGGCCTTCGAGCGACCTCTCGAGGTCGATGATGTAGATCCCGGAACGCTCCCCGAACAGGTACCGGTTCATCTTCGGGTTCCACCGACGGGTCTGGTGGCCGAAATGAACGCCGGCCTCGAGGAGCTCCCGCCTGGTCACGACAGGCACGAGCGAACTCCTTTCGGTTTTCATCCTCCCCCCGGATCGGCCCGCGCCGGCCCGCCTGCGGCGGGACCCCGGCGTTCGGTCCCCGGAGGTGCGTGCTCGGCGCGGATACGCCGGCTCGCGCAGTCTACCAGCGGGCTCGCTACCGGCCGCCGCCGCTCAGCGCCGGGTTGGTGGAAGCGGATCCTCGACGAAGTCCGCCACCGACAGGTAGCGGTAGGCGAACATGGCGGCTACCGCGACGTTCAACAGGTTGGCGACGATGACGCCTGCCCACATCGCGATGGTGGGGTTCACCCTGATGCCCGCCGACGGGAGGTACGCGATATTCAACGCGAGCGTCGCGACGGTGTAGACGACGGCGACGAGCAGCGTGCCCGAACCTCGCATTCGCGAGGTCCGGATCCCCCGCTGCATGCTCGCGGGCATGGCGCGCGATTCGTCGGCGGCGACCGCGGGGGCATAGGCAGTGAGGTACACCGCAGCCGCGAGCACCCCCACGAACACGACGAACCCGAGGCCCAGCTGCTGCAGGAACTGACCCGCGATCGTCCCCACGAGATACAGCGCGAGCCCCAGCATGTTCGTGGTGAGCGTCACCGGGAATACGTGGACGGCGCGACGGAGCGCCCATCTCGAGACCGCCCCCGTCCGCAGCCGCTCCACCGAGGCGGTGGTCACGAACGCGAGCAGCATGGACCGCACGATGATGAGGACGAAGATGCCGATGAGAGCGCCGCTCGCGCTCGGCACGAGCGTGGACGACACGATCGTGTCGACGAACGTGCCCGGGCCGGGCCATTCGAACATCCCCGCCAGGAACGTGAACGGACCCTGGAAGCCGGTCGCGACGAGGATCAGCCACTCCACGGCGACCGCGATCGGGACCATGGCGACGAGCACCGGCGAGGCCATCACCACGGCGAGCCCACGGGCGTAGCTCGACCACCCCTTCGGCATCGGTGAGACGACGGCCGATCGGGGTTGCAGGAACCGGCCCAGGAGCCCCCGGCGCGGTTCCTCGGCGACCTGCTGGGGCTTGCGGTATCCGGTCGGGCGCTTCGGGTTCTTGTTCGTCATCGGGGATCCTCAGCATCGGAGTCGTCCGCAGCGTCGTCCATCGGATCCAGATCCAGGCCGGCATCGGCGAACACCGGTGGACCCAGCCGCCGGTCCAGCGCCCGGCCGAGCACCAGCACGACGCCGATCGTCACCACCGACGCCGCGGCCCACGCGCCGACGAGCATCAGCGGATCGGGCTCCGTCGGGCTCGCGATCGAGGTGAGCGGAGCGTCCTCGTCGTGGACGTAGGCTTGGAGCCCCGCCGCAGACGCGCCACGGACCACGACCAGGGTGGAGCCGTCGGACGCGACAGAACGGACCGGGCCGCTGCCGGCAGTCCGGAACGTCTCGTCGCCGCTCGATGCGTCGAAGGCGACGACGTCGCCCTCGATAGAGCCGGTCACCACGGCGCCGCCCAGCGCGAGCGGGGGCACGCGCAAGACCGGCTCATCGAGCGGATGATCCCACAGGCGTTCCCCCGTCACCGGGTCGAGGGCGTGGAGCTGGCTCCCGTAGGCCCCAACGTCGATCACATAGACCGCCCCCGGGGTCGGGACCGGGGGCGAGTACACGGGCGCGCCATTCAGGACGAGGCGCCAGCGCTGCTGGCCGGTCGCGAGGTCGACGGCGAACATCGCCCGGTCCGCGTAGCCGACGTAAACGACCCCGTCGGCGATCGCAGGCGGGGTCGCGAGCAGGGCTGTCGACTCCGGGGCGAAGCGCCAGCGCTCGCTGCCGTCCGCGACGGACAGCGCGAGGACGGTCACCCCTGAGGTGTCGCCCCCCAGCACGGGGATCACGACGGTTTCGCCGTCGGAGGCCGGGGTCACGTCCATGGCGCGTCCGGCCTGGGCGGTCCAGGCGACCTCGCCGGTCGCGACGTCGACCGCCGTCACCGCGCCGTCGTTGGTGCCGACTATCGCGAGCGAACCGGTGACGAGGACCCCCGTGCGGCTCACCTCGGGGAGGTCGAGCTTCCATAGTTCGATCGGAGATCCGGAGATCGACAGCGCCACGAGGCGCGATGGGCCTTCGAAGGTTTCGGCATCCGCCGCGTCCACGGCCGGGCTGGGGCTCGGCGGGGTGGTCGCGCTTGGAGCGATCCCCGACGCCGGTGGCGGACCGTCACCCCAGCCTTCGGTGTAGACGAACACCGAGCCATCGTCCGTCTCGGCGATCGCGCCCGGTACCGACGGCCCGACCTCCCGAGGCCACGACCACGCCTCCTCCCCCGTGCTGACGTCGACCCCCAGAACCTCCTGGGGTCCGACGGCGATGACGGTGCCGCCGCTGATGACCGGAGCTGACAGCCCGAACCGGTCCCCCGGACCCCCCGGCGCCACGGGGAGCTCCCACGCCGAGGCGAAGCCGGGCTCGGGCCCGGTGGCGACGCCCGGGTGCGTCGGGCCGCCCTGGTACTGCGGCCAGCCAGCGATCGACTGCGCGACCGCGGTCGACGCGAAGCCGAGGCTAGCAACCGCGACCGCCATGGCGGCGAGGCGAGAGAACCAGGGACGGCGGGTCACGAGCGGGCATCCTACCCGCCGGACCCTCAGCCGACGGGCGCGAGCCTGAGGAAGGAGCTGACGTCGAGAGGCTCGAGATAGGCGAGCGGGTCCACGTAGACGTCGTCGAGCCGGACGCTGAAGTGCACATGGGGCACCGCGGCGCCCGCGTGTCCGCTGCCTGATCTGCCGAGCACCTGGCCCCGCAGGACGGCCTGCCCCCGGCGCACGCCGAGCGCCGAGAGGAACGACGAGGTGGACCGCACCCCGGCGCCGTGGTCGACGGTGACGAACAGGCGCCCCCCCACCGGCCCCGCGAAGGTCACGACACCATCCGCGGGGGCAAGCACCGGCGTTGCGACGGCCACCGCGATGTCGATGCCCCGGTGACCTGAGCCGTAGGGGTCATCGGGCGGGTCGAACGCCGCGATCACGGGACCGGTGACCGGCCAAGTCCAAGGATCGGCCGGCATCGCCGAGGCGGCGGCGAGGTCCGGTGCCGGCACGCCGGCCAGGACCGCGGCGGTGACGAGCAACGCGAAGATCATGCGGACGACGCTATCGGTCACGGGCGAGCCCGACCGTGACGCGGGTCACACCCGCGGGTCGGTCAGTCGAACTCGGTCATCTGGCCGCGCAGCACGCCGACCGCCTTGGTGTGGATCTGGCACACCCGCGATTCGGTGACCCCCAAGATCTCGCCGATCTCGGCGAGCGTGAGCCCTTCGAAGTAGTAGAGGGTCACGACGATCTTCTCGCGCTCGGACAACTCGTTGATCGCCGCCGCCAGCAGGCCGCGGGTCTCCTGGGACTCGACGCCCGTGATCGGGTCGAAGCCCTTATCGGCCAGCGTGTCGACGAGCGACACCTTCTCGCCGCGGTCGGCACCGACCGACACGGTCTCGTCGAGCGCGAGCACCGACACGAACGAGATCTGGGTGATCACCTCGTGCAGCTCGTGCAACGACATGCCGAGCCGCTCCGCGAGCTCCTTCTCGGTGGGCTGACGCTTGAGCATCGACTCGAGGTCGGCGAGCGACTTCTCGATCTCGCGCTGCTTGAACCGGACCGAGCGCGGGACCCAGTCCATCGCGCGCAGCTCGTCGATGATCGCGCCGCGGATGCGCGGGATCGCGTAGGTCTCGAACTTGTTGCCCCGCCCCGGCTCGAACTTCTGCAGGGCGTCGATCAGGCCGAACATGCCGTAGGACACGAGGTCGGCCTGGTCGACGGAGGCGGGCAACCCGGTCGCCACGCGCGAGGCAACGTACTTCACCAGCGGCGCGTAGTGCAGGATCAGCCGCTCGCGCGCCTCGTGGTCGGCGTCGGCCTTGAACGCGTGCCAGCTCTTGCCCAGCGCGTCATCGACCTGGGGCGGCACGGTGTGCGAGACGGCGCGCGGGTCCGTGGGGGGCGCGGAGGTGTCGATGCCCGTCGCCTTCGCCTTGGCTTTCGCCTTCGTGGCCGTCGCCGCCTTTGCCTTCGCCTTGCTCGGCGCGGCAGCCACGGCCTTCTTGGCGGGACTCAACGGTCAGGCCCTCGGATGGGATCGCTCATAGGCTTCGAACAACCGCGACCGCGAGACGTGCGTGTATCGCTGTGTGGTGGCAACACTGCTATGTCCCAGTAGTTCCTGCACCGCGCGGATGTCGGCCCCTCCCTCTAACAGGTGTGTCGCGAACGAGTGCCGGAGCGTGTGCGGTCCGACCCGACGCCCCGGCAACAGGTCACCAGCATAGCCGTCCACCATGGCTCGAACGTCACGTGGGCTCATCGGTTTGTGCTTGCGATTGACGAACAACGCCTCCGTGGGCACGGTGGCCAGGACCGGTCGGCCGTTCGCCAGCCACACCCGCAGCGCACCCACCGCGTACTCCGACAGGGGGAGCCGCCGCTCCTTGGACCCCTTGCCCAGCACGTGGACGCGACCCCCGTCGAGATCGAGGCCCTCGAGGGTCAGCGTCGTGACCTCGGAGACCCGCAGCCCCGAGCCGTAGAGCAACTCCAGGATGGCCTCGTCGCGCAGCCGCACCGCGGCCATCTCCGGGTCCTCGGCCTCCAGCGAGGCGGGCGCCTCCATCAGCGCGGCGGCCTCGCCCACCCGCAGCACGGTCGGCAGTCGGCTCGCCACCTTCGGCCTGCCGAGCAGCAGGGATGGGTCGTGGTCGATGCGGCCCGCGTCGCTCGCCCACCGGTAGAACGTGTGGATCGCGCCCACACGCCGGGCGATCGAGGCTCGCGCGTAGCCGAGCGCGTGCTGTTGGGCGAGAAACCGGCGCAGGATCGCCTGATCGACGTCGTCCAGCGCACGATGCGATCGATGCAGGAACGTGGCCAGATGCAGAAGGTCGGTGCGATAGGCGGTGCGGGTGTTGGCCGACAGGTGGCGCTCCAGACGCAGATGTGCCAGGAACGCGTCGATCAGCTCGCGCTGGGACGCAGGCAACGTGTCGTCGTCTGCTCGGGATGCCACTGGGTCCTCTCCAGGCGCGCCGGGGGGTCCGGTCGCAACCAGGGCGTATCGTCCCAGCGGCCTACGGCCGACGCAATCACCCGGATGGGTGTCGGCCGCTACCCTGCCCCGGGCTCGGCATCCGCCCGAGGAGAGCCCTCGGCGGCCTCCAACGCAGGGCGGAAGGACCGCTGGTAGCGGCCACCGTTGCCCTGCACCAACCCTCGGAGCTCCAGCCTGACCAAGGCGGTCACGGTATCGGCGATCGACATCCCCGTGGCCCGGGAGACGGCGTCGGGCAGCATCGGCTCTCGCAGGGCCGCGAGCGCCGCGCCCTCGGGGGCCGGCAGGCCATCGAGCGACACCGGCTCGAGGTTGGCGGCGTCGAGGCCGAGATCCTCCAGGAGATCGGCGGCCCCCCGGATCAGCCGCGCCCCGTCCCGGAT
>CAZZND010000002.1:22908-48422 GCA_964655465.1 uncultured Actinomycetes bacterium | reverse complement strand
GCGGCGATGTGCATCGACGCGATGGAGCACGTGCCGCCCGAGGACTGGCCGAGCGTCCTGGGCAACCTCGGACGGGCCGTCCTTCCGGGCGGTCACGTCTACATGACGGTCGAGGAGATCGAGCGACGAGAGCTTGACCCGGCCCTCGCGGAGGCGACTAAGGCCGGTTCGCCCGTCGTCTACGGCGAGGTGATCGTCGGCGACACCGGCGGTTACCACTTCTACCCGGACCGAGATCGGGTTGGTGGCTGGGTCGCCGAAGCAGGATTCGAGGTTGTCGACGATGCCGACGAGTGGCTCGACGGCTACGGGTATCACCATCTGCTGATGCGATCGCCCGGCGCCTCCACCGGAAGGCCCTAGACGGTCGGCACGGGTCTCCAGCCCAGCCGGGCCGGCGAACCACGGCGTGGCTATGCTCGCCACGTGCCCGAGCCCTACCGCACGATCGTCGAGCCGTTCCGGATCCACTCGGTCGAGCCGCTGCGGTTCCTGACCGCCGACGAGCGCCACGACAGGGTGCAGGAGGCCGGCTACAACCTGTTCAACCTGCACGCCGACGACGTGCTGATCGATCTGCTCACCGACAGCGGCACCGGCGCCATGAGCCGTGACCAATGGGCCGCGATCCAGCACGGCGACGAGTCCTACGCCGGCTCACCGTCGTGGTTCACGTTCCTCGAAGCGGTGCAGGAGCTATTCCCGTTCCCGCACGTGATCCCGTCTAACGAGAGCGCCGCCGCCGAGAAGATCCTGTTCACCGCTATCGCCGGGCCGGGGAAGGTGGTGCCGAACAACACGCACTTCGACACGACGCGCGCGAACGTCGAGTTCACCGGCGCGGAGGCCGTCGACCTCGTGATGGCCGAGGGGCGTGACCCGGCGAGCGAGCACCCGTTCAAGGGGAACATGGACCTCGAGGCGCTCGAGGCGCTGCTGCGCGACCGGGCCGGCGACGTGCCCGTCGTGATGCTCACCGTGACCAACAACTCCGGCGGCGGGCAGCCGGTCTCGCTCGAGAACCTGCGCAGCGTGCGCGCGATCTGCGACCGCCACAGCGTGCCGCTGTTCCTCGACGCGTGCCGGTTCGCCGAGAACGCGTGGTTCATCCGCCTCCGCGAGCCCGGCTACGCGGACGTGCCCGTGCCCGACATCGTGCGTGAGATGGCGTCGCTCGCCGACGGCATGACGATGAGCGCGAAGAAGGACCCGATGGGCAACATCGGCGGGTGGCTCGCGATGCGCGACGACGCCCTCGCCGAGCGGTGCCGGAACCTGCTGATCCTCACCGAGGGGTTCCCCACCTACGGGGGTCTCGCCGGGCGCGACCTCGAGGCGATCGCGCAGGGCTTGAAGGAGTGCGTCGACGAGAGCTACCTGCGCTACCGGATCCGCTCGACGGCCTACCTGGCCGAGGCCCTGGACGCGGCGGGCGTTCCGATCGTGAAGCCGGCCGGCGGACATGCGGTCTACCTCGACGCCCGCGCGCTGCTCCCCCACGTCGAGCCGCTCGCCTACCCGGGCCAGTCGCTCGCCGTCGCCCTCTACGAGGAGGGCGGGATCCGGGGCTGCGAGATCGGGACCGTGATGTTCGGCCGCCGCCCCGACGGAACGGAGGAGCCTGCCACGATGGACCTGGTGCGCCTCGCGATCCCCCGGCGCACCTACACCCAGAGCCACATCGACTACGTGATCGAGGTCGTGACCGACGTGGCCTCACGCGCGGCGACGCTACCGGGGTACCGGATCCTCGAGCAGCCGGCGCAGCTCCGCCACTTCACCGCACGGTTCGAGCCGGCGCCGTGACCGGTCGGAACGACAGCGGCAGGTAGGCTGAGGCTCGATGCGGATCGCCTTCGTCTCCACCTACCCCCCACGGCGATGCGGCCTCGCCACCTTCACGTCGGACCTCATGGGCGCGATGCGGAGCGCCGACAACCGCACCCAGGTCCGGGTCGCGGCGATCGACGAGCGGAACACGGTCCGCGCCTACGACTCGGCCGTCCGCTGGCGTATCCGCCAGGGAGGACCCGTGGCCTACATGGCCGCCGCCCGCGAGATCGATCGATCGAACGCCGACGTGGTGTGCGTGCAGCACGAGTTCGGTCTCTACGGCCTGTGGAAGGGCGGCGGCTGGGCCGGCGAACAGTGGATCGAGGGCACGTACGAAGACCACCTCACCCCGTTCCTGGAGGAGCTGAAGAAGCCTGCGCTCGTGACGATGCACACCGTCTTGCCCGAGCCCTCGCCGGCGATCCGTGAGACCGTCCGCAACATCGCCGATGCCGCGCACGAGCTCGTCGTGATGGCCGAGACCGCGGTCGACATCCTCCGCGACGTCTACGGCGTGACGGTCACCCCCACGGTCATCCCCCACGGCATGCCGCACATCGAGCCGAAGGGCCGGCGCCGCATGAAGGCGAAGATGGGGCTCGACGGCCGCCAGATCGTATCGACCTTCGGTCTCGTCGGCCCCGGCAAGGGTCTCGAATACGTCATCGAGGCGATGCCCGCGATCGTCGCGGCGCATCCGGCGGCGCTCTACCTGATCGCCGGACAGACGCACCCCGAGCTGTTGAAGCAGCGCGGCGAGGAGTACCGCAACAAGCTCACCGAGCGTGTCGAAGAGCTCGGCCTCGAGGACCACGTGCTGTTCGTGAACCAGTACCTCGAACAGAAGGACGTCATGGAGTACCTGCTCGCCTCCGACGTCTACGTGACGCCGTACCTCGATCCGAACCAGATCACGAGCGGCACCTTGTCCTACGCCCTGGGCGCCGGGAAGGCCGTGGTGTCCACGCCCTACCTGCACGCGAAGGAGGCGCTCGCGCACGATCGGGGCCTGCTCGTCGACTTCCGCTCAGCCGATGAGATGGCCGCCGCGGTCAGCTCGATCCTGGATGACCCCGAGCTGAAGGCCCGGCTCGAGCACAACGCCTACGCCTACGCGAACGAGGCGACGTGGCCGAAGACCGGGGCGAGGTTCCTCGAGGTCATGCAGGAGCTCGTGACCGAGCACGCTCCGCCGAAGCCCGAACGCCGGCGCCAACGGGAGCCGGTCACGATCGCCACGCGACTCGCCGCGAACCCCTTGCTCACGCCCGCGAACGTGCAGCCGTCGCAGCCGGGGTTCGAGGCGATCTCCACGATCAATCCGGGCGTGGCGACCGTCGGTGACGAGACGGTTCTGCTCGTACGGGTCGCCGAGCGACCCAGCCCAGGCAGCGAGATGTCGGCGGACGCACGCATGGTCGACCTGTCCGGCGCCGAGCCGCGACTCGTGCCGCTCCCCGCCGGGCTTCGGCCCGAGCAGCTCAAGGGCATGGCGTTCCTCGACACCGACGTGCGGCCGCCCCGGGTCGTGATCGGCTACGTCCCCCGTGATCTGCCTGGACTCGACCTCTCCGACCCCCGGACGATCCGCTACCGCAACGCTGCGGGTGCCTTCGCCCCCGGCACCGACGAGTTCACCGACTACCTCTCGCACATCTCGCACCTGCGCGTGGCCCGGAGCGCGGACGGCGAGACCTTCGTCATGGACGAGGGCATCGCGCTCGCCCCCGCGACGCGGCTCGAGGCGTACGGCGTGGAGGACCCGCGGATCACCGAGATCGACGGTGTCTTCCACATCACCTACGTGGCGGTGAGCCGCCTCGGCATCACGACCTGCCGCCTGACGACCACGGACTTCCGATCGTTCGAGCGGCACGGCGCGATGCTCCCCCCCGATCAGAAGGACGTCGTCCTGTTCCCGGAGAAGGTGGGCGGCAAGTACGTGACCTTCACCCGGCCCATGCCCGGCTCGTTCGGACGGGTGCTCGGCATCTGGCTCGCCGACAGCGAAGACCTGATGCACTGGGGGAACCACCGGCCCGTCGCCCTCCCTCGCCCGGGGATGTGGGACGAGATGCGGATCGGCGCGAGCCTCACGCCCATCCGGGTCACCGGCGGCTGGCTCGAGCTCTACCACGGGGCCGACCGGACGAATCGCTACGGGATGGGTGCGCTGCTGCTCGACGCGGACGATCCCGCCACGGTCCTCGCGCGCACGCCGCGACCGATCCTGGTGCCCGAAGCGCCCTACGAGCGCGACGGGTTCCTTCGCGACGTCGTGTTCCCCTCGGGCCACGTGACGCTCGACGACGCCCGGATCCGGGTCTTCTACGGCGCCGCCGACACGTGCGTCGCGGCTGCGGACTTCGCGCTCGACGACATCATCGCTGCGCTCGCCACCGTCTGAGGGCTGACAGGGCTCCGCGACCCTGCGAGACTCCGACGCCGTGCTCCGACAGCTCGCGCGCCTCACGCGCCCCGTCCCGTCCGCCGGCCCGGATGCGCTCGCGGTCGCCGTCTACGCCGATGCCCGGCAGCAGCTGGTCGCGGCCCGCGAATCCGGGTTCGAAGGCGTGGCCTGTGTCGACGACGCGGCGCGACTGCTCGAGGTGCTGTGTGACGTGTGGGCCCGCACCCGCGCCCCGTGGGCCGAGCGGTGGGCGAAGGGCCTGCTGGAGTTCGTCCTGTGGATGCAGGATCCGGACGGCCGCTGGCTCAACTTCGTTGCCGACTGGGAGGGCTCCAAGAACAGCACGGGTATCACCTCGGTGACCGGGGAGAACTTCTGGCACGCACGCGCGCTGATGGGCGTGAGCCACGCATGGCTCACGTTCGGCGACGATCGTGCGGCCGACGCGATGCATCGCGGTCTGGACCACGCCGTCATGAAGCCCACTCCGCCGGACGTACGCGCCCTCCATGTGCTCACGGCCCACCGGCTGATCGTGGACGCGGGCATGCAGGCGCTGATGCCTGCGATCCGTCATTGGGCGGGCAAGCTCGTCGACTGCCGTGTCGGCGACGTCTTGATGAACTCTCCCTACGAGCGGGGGGTGCCCCACCTCTGGGCGCACATCCAGGAGGGCGTGCTCGCGCAGACCGCGACCTTGCTCGATGACCCCGAGATGCTCGGCGTCGCCGTCCGGAGCGCCGAGGCCCTGCTCGTCCCGGTGGTCGAGGGCGGGTTCGATCTGCCCGCGTGCTCCCCGTACGACGTGGCCTCATGCGTGTACTCGCTCGATCGGCTGGCCGAGGCGACCGGCGACGCCCGCTGGCGGCGGCTCACAGCGGACGCACGGGGGTGGTTCGACGGCCGCAACCCCGCGGGTCGGCCGGTCTACGACCCCGAGGCCGGCCGGGTCGCCGACGGTGTGGACGAGGGGCGCATCTCCGAGAACTCGGGCGCCGAGGCCAATATCGAGGGCGCCGCCGCGCTCTTCGAACGGGTCATCGCCGGGTCCGACGACCCGTTCGCCGCGCGCTAGATCCGCCCGTCGGCGACCTGTTCGGCGAGGTCGATCAGGCCGCGGGATTCCGGGACCGCGAACGACGCGTCCGACGCGACCGGCCACGTCGAGAACTTCGCGATCACGACCTCCGCCGGCACGTGGATGAGGATCGATTGGCCGTGGATCCCCGACCCCCTGTAGACGGGCTTCGCGGGGTCGATGACCCACCACTTGTTCCGGTAGTAGGCGCCGGGCGGGAACTCGTGCGCGTCCTCGGAGGCGAGGAACGCCTCCACCTGGTCGTCGTCGGGGGTGAGCGTGTCGCGGATCCACGCCCGCGGCACGACCTGCGCCCGGCCACGCCGGCCGCCGCGCCGCATCAGCTCGCCGAACCGCGCGAGGTCGCGCAAGGTGCAGCAGACGCCGCCGTCCGACATCGGATGACCGTGCCCGTCCACGGTGATCTCGGCGTCGAACTCCGCCCCCATCGGCTGCCACAGCGTCTCGGACACGACGTCGGCGAAGCGGTGACCTGCGGCCCGCTCGAGGACCCACCCGAGCACGTCGGTCAGGACCGAGCGGTAGTCGAAGGGCCCGCCGTGCGGACCCTGGTTCTTCAGCGTCCGGTAGTAGTCCATCATCGCCTCGGGCAGCCGCTTCGAGGTCCGCGGCCGCCAGAGGTAGATCTGCTCGTAGATGCGGACGTCGGCCTTCGGGTCGTCGTAGTCCTCGTTGAACCGCGTTCCCGCGCGCATGTCCAGCAGGTGCCGCACCGTGCAGCCCTCGAACGACGTGCCTGCCAGCTCGGGGATGTGCGTCGTGACCAGGTCGTCCGGGCGCAGCGCGCCGCGGCCGACGAGGACCCCGATCGCGGTCGACGTGATCGACTTCGACACCGACATGCACAGATGCGTCGCGTCGGGCGCCATGCCGTTGAAGTACGCCTCGGTGATCACCCGTCCTCGGTGCAGGACCAGCAGGCCGTCGGTGTAGGTGTCCTCGAGCGAACGGCGGAGCGTCGTCGGCCGCCGGCCCGCCCGAACCCGCGCACCCATCAGGTCACGCTCGGCGCGAGGCAGCTTCGACACCGGCCCGTCGCCCCGGCGGATCCGCGCCGTGGGGATCAGGTCGCGCACGTGCTGGAACCCCCACCGGTTGAAGGGTGGATCCTGCCAGTTGGCGAGCGTGACCAGCCGCTCGGCGGGCGGCGGCGAGCCGCGCATCAGACCGAGGTCGGCCGCCGTCGGGATCCGCCTGCTCACGGACCCGCCTGGTCGGTGCCGGGATCGTCCCGCGCCTGGGCCTCGAGCTCCTCGTCGAGATCCTCCGCCAGATGGCCGCGCCGTGCGCCGGGGCGGACCCGCGAGACGGCGAGGCCGATCACGGTCACCAGGTAGAGCTGCCCGATGAGCGCCTCGGTGACCGCGATCATGCGCTCGAGGTTGCCGGACGCCGTCAGGTCCCCGTAGCCGACGGTCGTCATGGTGACGTAGCTGAAGTAGGTGAAGTCCGTCGGCGTGGGGTCCTGGACCTGGACGAAGAACTGACCGTCGGTGGCTCTGTCGAAGAGCGTGTAGACCTGCACGTAGAACAGGCCTATCAGCAGGTAGATGCAGAGCGCGCCGGCGACAACAGGCGCGTCGATCTTCCCCTCGCGGATGATGCGGCGCACGATCGCGACCGGCGTGGCGACCGCGAAGAGCAGCCCGACGATCAGGGTCGAGACGGTGGCCGACACCCCTTCGACGATGATGGATGCAACCCCGAGGATGACCAGTGCGACGGTGACGATGGTGGCGATGCGGCCGACCCTTCCTCGCACGTCGCTGATCCGAAGCACGAAGACCAGCACGGCGCCCTGCACGACCAGCGCGAGCGCGCCGACCGGGCTGCTCGAGCCGCTCCCTGCGCTCAGCAAGATCACGGCGATGATGCCGAGCAACGCGATGCCGTACGGCGGCGGCGAGGACGGGTCCGTGCGCTCCATCGCCGGGAGCATAGTGCGGACCACGCCCTCCGCCCGCAGGGGTAGCCTGCAACGCATGAGCGGACTCCGGCGGATCACGATGCGCTACGACGAGGGGGCCGTCACGGCGCGACCATCGAAGCAGAGAAGGCCGGCCAACGGATGACCTGGCTCCGGGTCGGCTACCGGATCGACGGCGAGCACGACGTGGGCAAGATCGAACGCGCCCTCCATCTGACGGAAGGGTCGCTCTGCTCGGTGTCGCGGACGCTCCGAGCCTCGGCCCCCGTCACGCACGAGCTGACGCCGTGACGCGACGCCTGCTTCTGGACGTCTCGAGCCTGACCTACCGCGCCTTCTTCGCGCTGCGCGACGGGCCGTTCACGCCCGACGGCCGGCACGTCGGCGCGGTCCACGGCTACCTCGACATGGTGGCCCGGCTGATCGTGAACCGTCGCCCTGATGAGGTCGTGCACGTCTACGACCACGATTGGCGACCCGTCGAGCGCACCGCGATCTACCCCGGGTACAAGGCACACCGGCCGCCGGATCCCGAGGGTCTCCCCGAGCAGTTCACGCTCATCCGGCAGGTTCTGGACTCCACGGGCATGGTCCAGGCCGAGACCCAGGGATGGGAGGCCGAGGACGCCATCGGGGCGTTCTGCATGGACGCACGGGACGAGGATCGGATCGAGATCGTGTCGGGTGACCGCGACCTGATCCAGCTGGTGCGCGATCCGGTCGTGCGTCTGCTGTTCACCGTTCGCGGGGTCACCGAGCTGCTCGAGCTCGACGACGCCGCCGTGCAGGAGAAGTACGGGGTGCCGGCCTCCCGGTACGCGGAGTTCGCGATCTTGCGCGGCGATCCGAGCGACGGCCTCCCGGGGGTGCGAGGCGTCGGGGAGAAGACCGCCCTGGATCTCATCACGCGGTTCGCTTCGATCGACGGTGTGCTCGCGGCGGCGGTGGCGGCCGATGCATCGATCAAGCCGGCGATCCGGAGCAACCTGCTCGGGGCCCGTTCATACCTCGACGACATGCGGCGTCTCGTGCCGGTCAATGCCGCTGCGCCGCTGTCGATCTGGGCCGGGGACCGTGACGACCCGGCCACGGACGCTCTGGCCTCGAGTCTCGGCGTCAAGGGTCCGGTTCAGCGACTGCAGGCGGCCCTCGACTCGGTGCGCTGAAGTCCGGCCCGCCACCAGCCGATACCCCGGACCAACGGCGGATGCCACCGCGACCCCTGCGGTGTAGCGTCCTGTGGGTATCGGGCCGGTTAGCATCACCGATCGGCTGGTCGGGCGGACGGAAAGGTCGACGGAGATGACAACGACGGCGCCGGCGGGTGGGAACGCACCCGCAGCGACCGCCGAGAGCGAGTACGAGTATCTGCTTCGTCGCTTCCGCGCGACGTACCCCTCGTTCCGCATCTCCGACGCCGTCATCCGCCGCTACCACCTGTCGATCGGCACCCGCGGGTTCGTGATCCTCTGCGGTGCGAGCGGCACCGGCAAGACCTGGCTCGCCCAAGCCTACGCCGAGTGCGTCAGCGCGAGGACCAAGCTCGTCGCGGTCGACCCGAGCTGGTCTTCGAACGAGGACCTGCTTGGTTTCTTGTCGCCGCTCGACGGCTTCTTCCACGGCACGCCGTTCAGCGAGTTCGTGAAGGAGGCCGCCCGCGAGTGGGACTCGGCCAACCGCGAGATCCGCCAGCCGCGTCTGTTCCACGTGATCTTGGACGAGATGAACCTCGCCCGAGTCGAGCACTACTTCAGCCGGTTCCTCTCGGCCATGGAGATCCGCTCACGCGAAGGCGCCGCGCAGCTCGACCTGGCGCCCGGGCATCACGTGGAGATCACGCCCAACCTCCGGTTCACCGGCACCGTGAACGTCGATGAGACGACCCACGGGTTCGCCGACAAGGTCTTCGACCGCGCACAGGTCCTGGAGCTGCCGCTGCCGCGCGACGAGGTCGTCTCGCACCTCGGGGACGCACCTCACGCCGTCGTCCTGCTGGGGATCTGGGACGCGCTCCGGCCTGTCGCGCCGTTCGGCTTCCGCGTGCTCGACGAGATCTCGGCCTACCTGATGCACGCCGCGGAGATCGGCACGCCCTGGCGTGTCGCGCTGGACGAGCAGCTGGTTCAGAAGGTGCTGCCCCGGATCCGCAGCGACGTGACCGCGGGGCCCGCCATCGATGCGTTCCTCAACCTGCTGGGCGACGGGTTCCCGCTCGCCACCGAGAAGGCCTCGAAGATGCGAGCCGACCTCGCCGACCATGGTTACCTCGAGTTCTTCTGATCTCAGCCTCGAGACGCTGCGCGACGCAGTCCGTGGCGACGGCCGTCACCCGGGCCTCGCGTTCGTACTGCCGCTGCTGCAGACCCGCCACCGACGCGAGCTGCGTCGCGAAGAGCACTGGTCCAAGGAGGAGCTTGTCCGCCACCCCGAACCGCGGCAGCTGATCCGCGCGATGCGCAAACCGGGGAACCTCAACGACCGCGGTCTGCCGATCTACACCCTGGACGAACGGCGCTACTCGACCGCCGACATCCGTGAGAACCGCATGGTTCGGGCGTGGACCATGAAGGTCCGTGCTGGCCTCGAGCACCGAGCCGACACCGACCCCGAGGCCGATCGCCTGCTTCGCCAACTCGACCGCGCCATCGGCCGGGCACCGTACCTGCAGGACATCGGTCCGCCCGATCCGCGCCAGCGCGAGGTGTCGACCACCATGTTGCAGGACCCCTTGTACAGGGCGGTCCTCGCGCTCCGCGCCTAGAGCCGGATCTCGCGCCACCGTAACTCAGCCTGCTCTCCCCCGCCGAGAAGGACCTACAGCGCGAGGTAGCTCTCGAGGCTCGCATCGACGTGCGGCATCACGTTCAGCACGTACATCCCGCCGGTACACCCGGGGCACCAGCTCGAGGCGTTGATCGCGCGCCCGGTCGCCGTCGCGGGGGCGCAGGCGCGGAGCGATCGCACGATCGCGCCGTACCGGTAGACATCCCAGCCGTTGCGGATCGTCTCCCACGTGCCCCGGAGCCCCTGCCCGAGCGACGTGAAGCTCTGCACTCCCACGCTGTTGAACGACGCCGACCCGGGCATCCGGCGCGTGGTCGCGAGCGGGTTCCACGCGGCCTGCGTCCCCTCGGCGGCCTGCCAGGCGACCACGACGACGAGGTTGTCACGACACACGGGGGCATCGACCATCTCGAGGAAGAGCCCGGCCCACCGCCCGTAGGTGACGGAGTCCTCGCCGTGGAGCGCGCGCCCGATATCCGACAGGTCGACGCCGGCCAGGCCGCCGGTCCGAGCCCGCAGACGGTCGAGCGTCGCGACGGCGGCGTCGCGCTCAGCCTCGAGCGCCTCGATCGCCTCGCCGGAGGCCTCGACCGCCTCGGCCTGGTCGTCGCGGGCCGCGCGGACCGAGCCGACGAGGACGGCCTCGGCCCCGACGAGCAGATCGGCGGCGGCGTGACGGCGCTCGAGCTCGGCCCGCGCGAGTGACGCCTCGCGGGCGATCGCGGCCGTGCGGTCCGACGCGGCGGCGGCGTAGGTGATGCGATCACCCACTTCGCTGAGCGAAGCCGACCCGAGGACCGCGTCGAGCACACCCGATCCCGGTGACCCCACGCCCATGAAGGCCTCGGCCGCCGCCTCGTCCAGCTGCGCCTGCGCGCCGGCGAGCCGCGCTGAGATGGCTTCGAGCTGCGCGTCGATCCCTTCGCGGAGGACGATCACCGTCGACAGGCGACCGGCGGAGATCTCCAGACGCGTCCCCGCGTCTGCCAGCGCCTGGCGCGTCAGCTCGAGCTCGGCCGTGCGACGCTCGATCCGCTCGGTGATGACGTCGATCTCGGCCCGCGCGTCGCGGATCGCGCCGGGCGCGGCGTTCGCCGCGCCCGGCGCGAGGACGAGCGCCACCACCAGCGCCGTGGCGCGGCGGCGCCACGGGCGCAGCCCGATACCCAACGCAACCCCCGCCATATCCGGGGTATCGGACGCGATCTCGACGTGGTTGATCCCGGGCCTAGCGCGCAGGCGCTCGGAAACCGTGGGGCCCGAACGACCGTCGCCCTTCCCGCTGCCACCACCGGTCCCAAGCGTCCTCATCGGCGTCGCCGCGAGGCGCTCGATGCTGCCCCCCCCGCCGGTGACCGAGACGTCGGGCACCACCTGAACCTCGCCGTCCGAGACCGCCTGGGCGACCGCGACGACGGCCGTCGCGCCCGACCCGAGCGCCGCGGTCTGCGCGCCGTAGCCGACCGATTCGGCGAGCCCGATCCCCCGGGGCCCGGTTCGCATGCCGCGCGCAAGCATCCGCCTCTGGGGCTCCTCAGCGCAAGCCGTAGTTGATCCGAACTAGCCCTCAAGAACCACGGCGCTGCAGGCCGATACATCGGCCATGCAGCCGACCCCCCGCTCACGCCTGACGTTCCTGGTCCTCGTGTTCGCCCTGTTGCTCATGGCCTCGGCGGCGTTCGGTGCGGCGGGTGGGCGCCTCCAGAAGGTCACAGGGGATCAGAGCGACACGACCTGCGTCGAGCCGACCGAGGATCCCGTCGTCGATGAGACCACGGACGACTGCGCCACCGAGGTCGAGGGCGAAGAGGGCGACACGGACTCGGACCCCACTGAGGGAGACGGCGAGGTCTCAGACCCCACGGCGGAGGAGCGTGCCACGGCGTGCGCCGGGGCGGCCGGCCTGGAACCGGACGCCGAGGGTGAGGACGGCGGAGGCGAAGGCGAGCCGATCGAGGTCGAGAAGCTCAAGGGCCTGGACAACGCCATCGCCCACGTGCTCGAGAACTGCTTGAAGAACCCCGACGCTCCCGGCCCGCTGAACGCGCTCGAGCACCTCGCGGCGAACGCGGAGCGGCACGAGGCCCACGAGCTGTGGAAGGCGGAACGCGCGGGTGAGCGCGAGGCCGCCAAGGCCGAGCGACGCGCTGCGCACGATGCCGCGAAGGCTGCGCGCGACGTAGCGAAGGCCGCCGCGGGTCACGGCAACCCGCACTCGGTCTAGAACCTGGACTTCCCCGAAAGCAGGACGACGCCGGTCGCGGCGGCGGCCAGGACCGCGCCCAAGATCACGAACAACGGACCGGATCCCCCGATCGCGAGGTCGGTCGACAGCTGCGACCCGAGCGTGTCGTAGACGGCGTCGAGCTCGGCCGCGGTGAGGGCGCTCGACGCGGTGGCGCCGGTGCGAAGGGCGATGTCGGCGAGCAGGCTCGCGTTCGCCCCATCCTCGCCGCCCAGATCGCCCAGGACCACCGTGTAGACCGGGACCGGGATCTCCAGGGACGCGGCACGGTCGGCGGCGATCAACGGCGGCACCACGCTCCCCGTATCGAGCCCGTCGGAGAGCAGCACGATGGCCGCAGGGCGATCGCCATTGGCCGCACGGTCGGCTTCGATGACGTCCAGGCTCGTGTTCAGGCCGTCACCGATGACCGTGCCCTTGCCTCGAGGCAGGTCGGCCAACGCACCCTCGACGTCGGTGCGGTCGTTCGAGGCAGGCACGACGACCACCGGCTCGTTCGCGAACGTCACGAGGCCCACGGGGAAGCCTTCGGGCAACGACCTGAGGAACGTGCGGGCGGCGTTCTTCGCTGCCTCGATCCGGCTCGGGCTCACGTCGGTCGCGTCCATCGAGTTCGACACGTCCATCGTGAGGATGACGGTGCCCTGCACCGACTCACGGACGACGCGGAACTGCACGACCGCGAGGACCACGCAGGCGACCGCGCCGGCGAGGAGCGCGGCCGGCAGATGGCGCTGCCATGCCGGGATCGCGCGACGGTACCCGCGCGACCGCCGCCCGAGCGCGCTCGCGACGAGATAGGTCAGACCGATGACCGCGAGGACGACCAGGACTCCGATGATGGTGAACGCCGACATGCTGCCCCACGGTAACGCAAAGCCGCAGACGGTTCGGGGCTCGACGCGCGATAGGATCCGGGCGCGATGGACGAGCTCGACACCCCCGCGATCGGCGCCGCACGCTCGGCCGGCCTCCGCTTCGAGGTCGTCCGGATGGAGCGCCCGCCCACCTCGGCCGAAGACAGCGCGGCGCTGCAGGGGATCGAGATCTCGCAGCTGCTGCGCACGATCGTGCTGCGACGCGGGGCCGGCGACTACCTCTTCGTGCTCGTGCCGGGGGGTCGCCAGGTCGACTGGCCGAAGCTCCGGGCTCACCTGGGGGTCCGGAAGATGTCGCTGCCGGACCAGGACGAGGCGAAGGCGGTGACCGGGTACGAGCGCGGAGCCATCACGCCGCTCGGGTCGTCGACAGCGTGGCCGGTGATCGCCGACGCGTCGATCGACCCAGACTCGATCGTCGCCATCGGTGGTGGGGTGCGCGGCGTGAACCTCCATCTACGCGCCGGGGATCTGTTCGCGGCGGTTCAGGCGGATGTCGCCGACGTCGGCGCGGACGGTGCATCGTGAACGCGGTCCTCTGCTTCGGCGCCTCCAGCATCGACCGCTCCCCACGTGCTCAGGTCCCCCGTGGTATGCGTCGATGCTCGACGGGTGATGGAGCACACGCACGTCCGGGAGGATCCAGTCCACCCGGGCGACCTCGATCCGGGGTCGCTGTTCGACGCCACGCCCGAGGCCCTGGTCGTGGTCCGCGACGGCACGATCCTCGCGGCGAACGACATGGCCTGTGGCCTCGCCGGGAGGGACCCTTCCGGATGGTCCGTCCGCGACCTGGTGCCTGATTGGCGGGAGGCGCCGGACGACGCCGTCCCATACGAGGCCGTCCTTCGTCGCGACGGTGGTGACCTGCCGGTCGAGATCCGGGTCGGTGCTCCGGTCGCCGGGGCGTCGACGACCCTCACGGTGGCCGCCTTGCGCGACGCGCGCGACCTGATCGAGGGACGCGCCGCGCGGGCCGACGCGGACGAGGCGCAGGCCAAGTACCGGACCCTCGTCGAACAGATCCCCGCGATCGTCTACGTCGACGTCGAAGGCCGGGGGACCACCTACGTGAGCCCGCAGATCGAGCGGATCTTGGGGGTGAGCCCCGAGATCTACTGCTCGAGCCAGCAGGTGTGGCTGGACATGCTGCACCCCGAGGACCGCGTGCGCGTCCGGCGCGAGTACGACGCCTTCCTCGAGGGACACGGTGGCGACCTCTCCGACTACCGGATGCTCACCGCCGACGGGAGGACGGTGTGGATCCGCGACCGTGCCGTGGCCGTGCGGGACGACGAGGGCCGCGTGCTGCTGGAGCACGGCGTGATGTTCGACATCACCGAGCTGAAGGAGGCAGAGGCGGTCATCCAGCACATGGCCTTCCACGACGCGCTCACCGGCCTCGCGAACCGCTCGCTGTTCCAGGAGCTGTTGGAGCTCGCGATCGGACGTGCCTCCCGCGACGGCACCGCCGTGGCCGTTCTGTACCTGGACCTCGACAACTTCAAGCTCGTGAACGACTCGTTGGGGCACGAGGCCGGTGACGAGCTCCTGGGGATGCTCGCGGAGCGGCTACGCCTCTGCACGCGTGACACCGACACCGTCGCGCGCCAGGGCGGCGACGAGTTCCTGCTGCTGGTCGCCGATACGGGGCTTGAGTCCATCGCCGAGGTCGCGACACAGGTCGCCTACCGGATCCAGGACGCGCTCCAGGAGCCCTTCGAGCTCCAGGGCACCGAGTTCACCGCGGCTGGATCGATCGGGATCAGCCTGTACCCGCGCGATGCGTCCGATGCGGCAACGCTCCTGCGGACCGCCGACGCGGCGATGTACCGGGCGAAGCGGTTCGAGCCCGGCGGGTATGAGTTCTTCTCGGGGGACGCCGGCGAGGCGCACGCCAAGCTCTGGTACGCCACGCGGCTGCGGCGCGCGATGCGGGACGAGCACTGGGTGCTGCACTACCAGCCCGTGGTCGACCTCGGCGACGGCAGCGTGGTCGGGGCCGAGGCGCTGATCCGATGGAAGGATGTGAGCGGCGGCCTCGTGCCACCGGGCGAGTTCATCCCGGTCGCGGAGGAGCTGGGCATGATCGAGGCGATCGGCGACTGGGTCATCGACGAAGTGGCCCGCCAGCAGCGCGAGTGGCTCGACGGTGGACTCGACCTCGAGATCTCGTTCAACCTGTCGCCGCGCCAGCTCTCGACGCCGCGCCTCGCGGCCCACGTCCTGGAGAAGCTGCGGGACGCCGGCATCGACCCCCGCCGGATCATGGCCGAGATCACCGAGTCCACGGCGATGGCCGACCCGGAGCGGACGCAGCGGATCTTGACCGAGCTGCGGTCCTGGGGCATGCGGCTCGCGCTCGACGACTTCGGGACGGGCTACTCCTCACTCGCCCGGTTGAAGCACATGCCGGTCGACGTGCTGAAGATCGACCAGGAGTTCGTGCGCAACGTCGACACCGACGCCCGCCTGGCCGGCATGGTCCGAGCGATGATCCAGGTGGCCCAGAGCCTGGACATGATCCCACTCGCGGAGGGTATCGAGACCCGGGCGGAGTGGGAGTTCCTTCGCTCGAACGGATGCCGTCTGGCGCAAGGCTTCTGGTTCAGCCGCCCCGTACCCGCGGAGGAACTGCCGGCCCTCGCGACCCGGCCCGGCGGCCTCGTCCCGGCCGTCTGACCGCTCAGCCGGCGTCGAGCAGGTCGAGCATCTCGCCGAGCGCGCGGATGGACCGCTCGGTGACCACGTTGAGGACCAGGATGCCCTCGTCGGCGCCGGCCTCCGCGAAGGCTCGGAGGCCGGCCGCGATGCCCGGCGCGCCGCCGCGAAGCGGCGGCGCGTCCTCCTCGAACGCACGCTCGCCCGGCGCCACATCGACCTCCGCGTAGACGCAGACGGATCGGAGGATCTCGGCCGGGTCCCGGCCGAGGTCGCCCGCGATCGCAGAGACCCGCGCGCTCGCGCCGGCGAAACCGCCGGGGTCGTTGCCGCACCACGGGCCCCAGGCGTTCCAGACATCGACCCAGGGCAACGAGGCGCGGAGCACCCGCTCACCCGTCGAGCCCACCATGAGCGCCGGCCGGCGTGCGATCGAGGGGTACAGGACCGCGTCGTCCATCCGCACGAACCGGCCGTCGAAGGTCACCCGCTCGCCGCCGAGCAGGCGCCTCACGACCTCGAACGATTCCTCGTAGCGCGACGCGAGGTGGTCGAACGGCAGACCGAACGCCCGGAACTCAGGCTCGTTCCACCCCGCGCCGACCCCGAGCACGAACCTGCCGCCCGCGATGTCGTTCACGGTCGACGCCATGCGCGCGACGATCCCGGGTGGGTGGAAGGCCAGGCAGGCGACCAGCGGCCCAAGCCGCACGCGCCGGGTCACCACCGCGAGGCCGGCCAGGAGCGTCCACGCATCCCACGGCCCGCGCTCGGGGTCGCCCGGGTCGCGGTAGAGCAGGTGGTCCCCCATCCACACCGAGTCGAACCCGGCCTCCTCGGCCGCCCGGGCCATGGCGGCGTACTCCGGCCAGGGGACCTCTCGCTCGGCCTCGGGGAGCTGGATGCCGACGGACAGGGGGCGCGCCACGGGGCGATCATAGGGGTCAGATCCCTTTCGGAGGAAGGCTCCCGGCGCCCTCAAGGCGGGCGGGGGTCCGCCCGATGCACTAGCACGATGGGCGAAAGCGTTCACCCCCGGTCTGCGCGCCGCGTCTCCGACCTCGAGGCCGGCCTATCCCCGAACGGGAAGCCGCGCAGGCGTTCCGACGACGGATGGCTCGAGCGGTGGGCCGCCACGGTCGCCGACCTCACGCGTCTCACGACCACGCACCCGATGATGGACGCCGTGATCGAGGAGCAGCGTGGGCGCCGGATCCGGATCGGCGACCACTGGCTCGCCGACTTCGCCTCGTGCAACTACCTCGGCTTCGACCTCGACCAGGAGATCATCGACGCCGTCCCCGGGTACCTCGCCCGGTGGGGTACGCACCCATCGTGGTCCCGGCTTCTGGGCAACCCCGTGATGTACCCCCAGATCGAGGAGCAGATGACCGAGCTGCTCGGCTCCGAGGACGTGCTCGTGCTGCCCACGATCACGCACATCCACACGTCCGTGATCCCGGTGCTGGTCGGTGACGGCACGATCTTCCTGGACGGCCGTGCCCATAAGACGATCTACGACGGCGCGATGTACGCGGCCGGGCACGGTGCGACCATCGTCCGGTTCCGCCACGACGACCCCGACCACCTCGCCGAGCTCCTGGAGGACACGACGTACCCCTACCCGCGGGTCTTCGCGATGGATGGCGTCAACTCGATGACCGGCAACGCTCCTGACCTCCATCGGTTCTCCGCGCTCGCGGCCGAGCACCAGGCGCTGCTCTACGTGGACGACGCCCACGGTTTCGGCGTGATCGGAGAGCGGTCGGCCGATGAAGCGTGCGACTACGGCACGAAGGGCAACAGCGTCTTCCGTCACCTGGACGTGCCCTACGACAACGCGATCCTGGTCGCCGGCTTCTCGAAGTCGTACTCCTCGCTGCTCGCGTTCCTGGCACTGCCGACCGCGCTGAAGGCTGCCCTGAAGGTTCTCGCGCCCCCGTACCTGTACTCCGGACCCTCACCCGTCGCGTCGCTCGCGACGACGATCGCCGGCCTCGAGGTGAACCGGACCCGCGGCGACGCCCTGCGTCACGACGTGTGGAGCAAGACCCGCCGGGTTCTCGGAGCGATCGAGTCCCTGGGGATCGAGACCCCCAACAGGTCCGGTCTGCCGATCATCGAGATCCCGCTCGCGAACCACGAGGAGATCGACGAGGTCGGTCGGTACCTGTTCGACCACGGGATCTACGCGACCATGGCCGCCTATCCTCTCGCGCCGAAGAACGAGGTGGGGTTCCGCATCCAGGTCACCGCGGCCAACGGCGACGACGAGATCGACGAGCTGATCGCGGTCCTCACGTCGCTCAAGGAGCGCTTCCAGCTCCACCAGGTCGTCGGCGCGGGCGCCTGACGCGCCCACCGAGCCCACATGTGCCCTCCAGGGCAACCGAAATCGCACCTGGCCCTTGAGACTACAGCGCCCCCCCGGACCCGCCGATAGCTCCTGAGTCATGCGGAATCGAGCCTGGCTCATCTACCCGCTGGTCGCCGCAGCCGCGACCGTCGTGTGGTTCACGACGGGCCGGATCAGCTACGTCTTCAACCTGATCGGGCTGGCATCACCGCTCCTGATCCTCGTGGCGCTTCGGATCTGGCGTCCGCGCCACCGCCTGCCCTGGGTGATGTTCGCGATCGGCCTGTTCGTGTTCATCGCCGGGGACGTGGTCTCCTACAACTACGAGACGTTGTTCAACGCCCGGTTCCCGTCGCTGTTCCCGCTCGACGCAGACGGGTTCGTGCCGTTCCCTGGGTGGGCGGACGCGCTGTACCTCGCGGTGTACGTCTTCATGATCGCCGGCGTGATCATGCTGATCCATGCGCGCACGCCAGGCCGCGACCGTGCGAGCTTGGTGGACGCGCTCATGCTGTCGATCGGCCTCGGGACGATCTCGTGGGTGCTGCTGATCTCGCCGCAGATCTTCGTCGACGACGTCACGATCCCCATCAAGCTCACGTCGATGGCCTACCCGATGATGGACGTCCTGCTGCTCGCGGCCGTCATCCGGCTCGCCGTCGGCGCGGGCCGCAAGCCCACCTCGTTCTGGCTGATGGCGACGGCTATCGTCGGGCTGTTCGCGACCGACGCCGTCTACGGCTGGATGAACCTCTACACAGCCGAGGGCTACCAGCCCGGGAGCGGGCCGCTCGAGGCCGGGTGGATGGCGTTCTACGTCCTCTTCGGCGCGGCCGCTCTGCACCCGTCGATGCGCCTCCTCTCGGAGCGTGCCCACGACGTCGACCAGCGTCTGACCCGCACGAGGCTGGGCGTTCTGGCCGCCACCTCGCTCGTGGCACCAGCACTGCTCGCCTACGAGGCGTCCAAGGGCCTCACCATGAACTTCCCGGTCCTGATCGGCGCCACGGTGCTGCTCTTCGTGCTCTCGGTCGTGCGCATGTGGGGCCTGATGCAGAGGCAGCAGGAGTATCTGCGTCGTGAGCAGGTGCTCCGGGAAGCCGGCGCAGACCTGGTCACGGCGACCAGCCGCGACTCGATCCACGAGGCGGCCGGACGCGCCATCCGGCAGATCGCCGGACCTGAGGCCGCGGTTCGGATCTGCGAGCTGGACGAGTCGACCGACGGCCTGACGGTGGTCGCGTCCGTCGGCGGCGACGAGCACCTGGGCCCCGTCGACGTGCACCTCGCGGAGCTCCAGGAGTGGAAGCGGGACCGCCTCGCGTCCGGACAGGGCTACCGCGTGGCCGTCGGCGACAGCGTGCTGCGCGCGCCGCTCGCGATGCCCGAGGACCACACGACCGCGTTCGTCGCGCCGCTCGCGAGCAGGGGCACCCTCACCGGCATCATGGTGACGAGCCTGCCCGGCGATCTGCCGCGAACGACCGAAGAGGCACTCGGATCGCTGACCTCACAGGTGGCGCTGGCGCTCGAGAGCGCCGCCCTCACCGAGGATCTCCTCCTGCAACAGTCCCAGGCCCGGTTCGCCTCCCTGGTCCGCCACTCGTCGGACCTGGTCATGGTCATCGAGCCCGACACGACGGTGACCTACGCGAGCCCCTCGGCCGACCACGTCCTCGGCCTCGGTGCCGGCGACCTCGAAGGCCGGCGCTTCGCCGACCTCATCCCCGCGGAAGATCGCGGCCGGGTCCTGACCTTCTTGACCGCCATGGCCGAGGAGGAGGGACACACCGGCCTCACCGAGTTCCGGATCGAGCACCGCGACGGCTCCATCCGTCACGTCGAGACGCTGCGCACGAACCTGCTCCACGACCCCAACGTGAAGGGCATCGTGCTCAACACCCGTGACATCTCCGAGCGTAAGGAGTTCGCGGAGCAGCTATCGCACCAGGCGTTCCACGATGCCGTGACCGGGCTCGCCAACCGGGCCCTGTTCCGGGACCGGGTCACCCACGCGCTTGAGCGGCGTACGCGCGACGGCAAGCCGGTCTCGGTCCTGTTCATGGACCTGGACAACTTCAAGACGATCAACGACTCTCTCGGCCACGCCGCCGGCGACCAGCTCCTGCGTGAGCTGGGCGAGCGCCTGGTCGGCAACCTTCGGACGGCCGACACGGCCGCACGTCTGGGCGGTGACGAGTTCGCGGTGCTGCTCGAGGACGGTGGTGACGAGGGCATGACCGCCGCCGACATCGCCCAGCGGGTCCTCGAGATGTTGGAGGAGCCGTTCCACCTCGACGGCAACGAGGTGTTCGCCCGTGCCTCGATCGGCATCTCGGTCACCGGGCCGACGGAGGTCGTGGAGGGCGCCGAGGAGCTGCTGCGCAACGCCGACGTCGCGATGTACATGGCGAAGGAGAACGGGAAGTCCCGCTACCAGATGTTCGAGCCCGCGATGCACGACACCGCGTTGAAGCGGCTCGAGCTCAAGGGCGCGCTGCAGCGCGCCCTCGAGCACGGCGAGTTCCGCTTGTTCTACCAGCCGATCATCGAGCTCGAGACCGGGCGCTTCTCCGGCGTCGAGGCCCTGATCCGCTGGTTCCACCCCGAGAAGGGTCTCGTGCCGCCGCTCGACTTCATCCCGCTCGCCGAGGAGACGGGGCTGATCGTGCCGATCGGGCGATGGGTCCTGACGGAGGCGTGCCGCTACGCGGTGGACCTGCAGGCGCGCTTCCCGTCCGAGCCGCCGCTGCACATGGCGGTCAACCTTTCGGCCCGGCAGGTGGCTCGTCCCGAGATCGTCGAAGACGTCCGCCAGATCCTTGAGGAATCCGGCCTGGACCCGGCATGCCTGGTGCTCGAGATCACCGAGACCGTGATGATCCAGGACATGGACCTGGCCGTCGCCCGGCTCGCCGAGCTGAAGACCCTGGGCGTGCAGCTCGCGATCGACGACTTCGGCACCGGCTATTCGTCGCTCAACTACGTTCGCCGGCTGCCGGTCGACATCTTGAAGGTGGACAAGTCGTTCATCGACGGCGTGACCGAAGGCGGCGAGTCCTCGGCGCTGACGGCGGCCGTCATCGAGCTGGCCTCGATCTTGAACCTCAAGCCCGTCGCCGAAGGCATCGAGCGGGCGGACCAGTTGGATCGCCTGCTCGATCTGCACTGCACGATGGGGCAGGGCTTCTACTTCGCTAGACCGCTGCCGGGAGATGACCTCCATCAGCTGCTCGCCGAGCGCCAGCAGATGCACGCCGAGGCGGCGGCGCTCGCCGACCCGACGGCCTAGCGGGCCATGGGGAGCGACCTGGCCTCCGCTGGCTCGCCGCCCCACGAGTCCGCAAGCCTCACGCCGGCCCACGACGTGGGCGTGGACATCGCGAGCATCCTCACGGCGCTCCCCGAGGCCGTCGTCGTCGTGCGCGGCGAGGTCGTTCGCTACGCGAATCAGCGGGCGCAGCTCCTCATAGGATCGAACCCCGTCGGTCACCACGCCGGCGACGTGATCCGAGGATGGAACGCACCCGGCGGGAGCTCGGCGGTGTTCGAGGGCACGCTCGAACATGAGGGTGGGACGCTGCCCGTCCAGGTGCGCGTCACGACGCTCGAGGACGCCGGGGGTCCCCTCGTGGTGGCCTCCCTCCGGGATGCGCGCGACCTGCAGGCCGCGCGCGATGCCGAGGTCGCGCGGATGGAGGCCGAGGCCCGCTACCGGAGCTTGGTCGAGCAGATCCCGGCCGTGGTCTACGCCGACGAGGGCGGTGAGGAAACCACCTACGTGAGCCCCCAGATCGAGCGCATCCTGGGGATCGACCCCGAGGCGTACAAGACCGATCCCGACATGTGGCTGCGGATGGTGCACCCTCTCGACCGTGAGACCGTGAAGGCTCAGAGCGACGCCTTCGTCGCCGGGGAGGGCGGCGACCTCGACGACTACCGCATGATCCGCCCCGATGGGCGGGTGGTCTGGATCCGCGACCGCGCCTACGCCGTGCGCAACGAGGAGGGGCGGGTGCTGTGGGAGCACGGCATCCTGTTCGACGTCACCGAGCTCAAGGAGGCCGAGGAGCGGATCGCGCACATGGCCTTCCACGACGCGCTCACGGGTCTCGCCAACCGGGCGCTGTTCGAGGAAACCCTCGCGCTGTCGATCGGCCGGGCCAAGCGCGCCGGCCTGTGGGTCGCCGTGTTGTTCCTGGATCTGGACAACTTCAAGAACGTGAACGACTCGATGGGCCACCACGCAGGCGACCTGCTGCTCGCCCAGCTCGCGGATCGGCTGCGTGAGAGCACGCGTGACACGGATCTCGTCGCGCGGCAGGGAGGTGACGAGTTCCTGCTGCTGCTGTCCGATCTCGACGTGAACGAGGCCGTCGAGGCGGCGACAGGGGTGGCCCAGCGGGTCGAGTCCTCGATGGAGGCGCTCTTCGTCCTGCCGGCGGCCGAGGTGCACGCCCAGGCGTCGATCGGGATCAGCCTCTACCCCCGTGACGCGACCGACGCGACGGGACTGATGCAGTACGCCGACGCCGCGATGTACCGCGCCAAGCGGTCTGCCCGGGGCGGTCACGTGTTCTGGGACGCGAGCTGAGCGGGTCGGCTCGCGCGACCACGACAGCCATCGCCCTTGGATCGTGGGCGTGGCAGGATGCCCGGATGGGTGCAGGCGCCAACCCCGACGGGCTCACCGAGCAACAGCTCGAGATCCGCGATCTGGTTCGCGAGGTCGTCGTGCGCGTCGTCGCGCCACGTGCTGCCGAGATCGACGCCTCGGGCGAGTTCCCGCACGACGTTCGCCGGTCGTTCGCCGAGGCCGGCCTGTTCGGTCTCCCGTTCGACGAGGACCACGGCGGCACGGGAACGGGAACCCTTGCCGTGCTGCTCGCCGTAGAGGAGATCGCCCGGGCGTGCGCCACGAGCGCTCTCATGCTCTCGGTGCAAGACCTCGGCGCGATCGCGCTCCGGCTGGTGGGTACCGACGAGCAGAAGGACCGATACCTCCCCAAGCTCGCGTCGGGCGAGTGGCTCCCGGCCTACGCGTTGACGGAGTCCGAGGCCGGCTCCGACGCTGCAGCCCTCCGCACGACCGCCGTCCGCGATGGCGACGGCTACCGGCTGCGGGGGTCCAAGCGCTTCATCACCAACGCGGGCGAGGCGTCCCTGTACACCGTCTTCGCGAAGACCAACCCCGAGGCGGGTCACCGTGGGATCTCGGCGTTCCTCGTCGAGGCGGACTCCCCCGGATTCGAGGTCTTGCGCGTGGAGCCCAAGATGGGGATCAAAGGCTCGACGACCGGTGAGCTCGCGTTCGACGGCGTCCTCGTGCCGGCGTCGAACCTTCTCGGCGCCGAGGGCGAGGGGTTCGCGATCGCGATGCGGGTGCTCGACGGGTCCAGGCCCGGGATCGCGGCGCAGGCGCTCGGGCTCGCCCAGGGGGCGACCGACGTGGCGCTCGCCTACGCGAAGGAGCGCATCGCCTTCGGCAAACCGATCGCCGAGCACCAGCTGATCGCGGGCATGCTCGCCGACATGGAAACGAGGACGCAGGCCGCCCGCGGCCTGCTCTACCGCGCCGGCCGGATGATCGATGCCGGCGTCGACGGTCCCGCGCTCACGAAGGCCTCGGCGATGGCGAAGCTCTTCTGCTCCGACACCGCCATGGCCGTCACGACCGACGCCGTCCAGGTGCTTGGCGGGTACGGCTACATGCGCGAATTCCCGGTCGAGCGGATGATGCGCGACGCGAAGATCACGCAGATCTATGAGGGCACCAACCAGATCCAGCGGCTCGTGATCGCGCGCGAGATGGTCCGCGAGCGGCGCGACGGCCCGCTCGGCTGACCCGGCCCTCGTCGCTACAGCCGGACGATCTCGTCGAACGTGCCGAACACGCCCTGCAGTCGCGCGACGATCTCGCCCTCGGTGCAGCCGGCGCGCGCGCACGTGACCAAGGGCGGTAACAGGTTGACGTCGGGTGCGCGCGCGGCGAGCTCGAGCTCGTCGAGGGAGGCCTCGGCCGGCGCGGCATCGCGCGCGAGGCGGTGCGAGGCGAGCCCGGCCACCTTCTCGGTCTCGGTCGCCATCGGGATCTGGAGCAGGTCGATCGGCAGGGCCTCGTCGTCGACGAACCTCGTGACGCCGACGCGGGTCAGCTCGCCGGCGTCGAAGCGGCGCTGCTCCTCGAAGGCGGCATCCGCGATCAGGGCCTGTTGGAACCCCGCTTCGATGCCGGCGAGCACGCCGTCGAGCACCGAGCCGTCCCCCATCGCCTCGAGCTGCGCGATGAGCTCCTCCGCCTCGGTCTCGACCCGGTTCGTGAGCGCCTCGACGAAGTACGCGCCGCCGAGCGGGTCGATCACGTCGGCCACACCGGTCTCGTGCGCGATCACCTGCTGCGTGCGGAGCGCGATGCGCACCGCACGGTCGGTCGGCAGCGCGAGCACCTCGTCGAGCGAGTTCGTGTGCAAGGACTGTGCGCCGCCGAGCACGGCGGCGAGCGCTTCGACGGTTGTGCGGACGACGTTGTTGTCGGGCTGCTCCGCGGTGAGCGAGCAGCCCGCGGTCTGGGCGTGGGACCGCAGACGCCACGATCGCTCGTCGCGCGCGCCGTAGCGGTCGCGCAGCCATCGCGCCCAGATCCTCCTCGCCGCCCGGAACTTCGCGACCTCCTCGAACAGATCGATGTGCGCGTTGAAGAAGAACGACAGCCGGGGTGCGAACGCGTCGACGTCCAACCCGCGGCGGAGGCCCAGCTCGACGTACGCGAGCCCGTCCGCGAGCGTGAACGCGAGCTCCTGGGCCGCTGTCGAGCCGGCCTCGCGGATGTGGTACCCGCTCACGCTGATCGGATGGAAGCGCGGAACCTCGGCGGCGCAGAACGAGATCAGGTCCCCTATCAGCCGCAGGTGCGGCCGCGGAGGGAACAGCCACTCCTTCTGCGCGATGTACTCCTTGAAGATGTCGGTCTGGAGCGTGCCTCCGAGCTCTCGCCACTCCACCCCTTGGCGCTCGGCAGCGACCAGGTAGAACGCGAACAGGATCGGGGCAGGCCCGTTGATCGTCATCGACGTCGTCACGTCGCCGAGCGGGATGCCGCCGAATAGCGCGTCCATGTCCGCCGCGACGTCGACCGCCACCCCGCAACGTCCCACCTCGCCCCGGCTGAAGGCGTCATCGGAGTCGCGGCCCATGAGCGTGGGAAGGTCGAACGCCACCGACAGCCCGGTCTGGCCGTGGTCAAGCAGGTAGCGGTAGCGCGCGTTCGTCTGCTCGGGCGACCCGAACCCGGCGAACTGCCGCATCGTCCAGAGCTTGTCCC
>CAZZND010000002.1:17481-22898 GCA_964655465.1 uncultured Actinomycetes bacterium | reverse complement strand
GCCGAGGTCTCGGGCCGGGTCGAACCCCTCGAGGTCGCCCGGCCCGTAGACGGGGGCGACCTCCATCCCGGAGAACGTGCGGCCGTCGGTCAGGTCGCCACCTCCCGCGTGGCCTCCAGCCGGGAGCGGAGCCACCCCGTGATCTCGGCGAGAGGGGTCCCGGGCGGGAAGATCCGCTCGAACCCCGCCGCCTCGAGCGCGGTCACGTCGGCGCCGAAGATGATCCCGCCGCCGAACAGGACCACGTCGCCGGCACCGCGCGCGCGCAGCGCCTCGACCACCTCGGGGAACAGTGTCATGTGCGCACCCGAGTGACATGACAGACCGACCGCGTCCGCATCCTCCTGCACGGCGGTCTCCGCGATCTGTTCGGGGGTCTGCCACAAGCCTGTGTAGATGACCTCGAAACCCGCGTCGCGGAGCGCGCGGGCGACGACCTTCGCGCCGCGGTCGTGCCCGTCGAGCCCGGGCTTCGCGACGACGACCCGGAAGGGTGCGTCCGACATGCGGTCATCATGCCTCGGGGCGGCGGTTCACGCCTGCCGCCTCCCCGCCGCTACGATGCGCCACTGACCGACGTTCAGACCGAGGAGCCGCCACGTGCCCGACGCCACGCCAACCCCCGCGTCCCTGCCCCCCCGCGCCCAGGTCGTCGTGATCGGTGGCGGCGCGATCGGGACGAGCGTCGCCTACCACCTGACGACGCTCGGGATCCACGACGTCGTGCTGCTCGAGCGCAAGCAGCTGACGGCCGGCACCACCTGGCACGCCGCCGGCCTGATCACCAGCGCCGGCATGCCGACCGAGACCTTCCAGTGGATGTCGCGCTACACGACCGAGCTGCTCCCGAAGCTGAAGGAGCTGACCGGCCAGGACACCGGGTTCCGCACCATCGGCCATCTGCACCTCGCGACCACGCCGCAGCGCCTCGAGACCGTGACCCGCGAGGCGCTGTTCGCGAAGGGTCACGGTATCCCCGTCGAGATGGTGGGGCCCGAGGAGGTGAAGCGGCACTGGCCGGAGGCCAAGGTCGACGACGTGCTCGCAGCTGCGTGGGTCCCCGACGAGGGCCGGGCGAACCCGGCCGACCTGACCCAAGCTTACGCCAAGGCCGCCCGGGCGGGCGGCGCGCGCATCATCGAAGGCGTGACGGTCACGGGGGTCTCCCGGGCAACCGGTCGCGTCACCGGGGTCGAGACCGACCACGGCACGATCGAGTGCGAGACGGTGGTGAACGCCGCCGGCATGTGGGGCCGCCAGCTCGGCGCGCTCGCCGGGGTGAGCGTGCCGCTGCAGGCCGCCGAGCACTACTACCTGATCACCGAGCCGCTCGAGTGGGCGCATCCCGACCTGCCGGTCGTGGAGGACCCCGATCGCTACGGCTACTACCGCGAGGAGGCCGGCGGGATCCTCGTGGGGCTCTTCGAGCCAGAGGCCGCGCCCTGGTCGCTCGACGAGATCCCGCAGGATCTCGGGTTCGCGGTCCTGCCGCCGGATTGGGAGCGGATGGGAGGGTTCCTGTCCGACGCCCTGGACCGGTTCCCCGCACTGCACGAGGCCGGCATCAAGATGTTCTTCTGCGGTCCCGAGTCGTTCACCGGCGACAACGGCCCGTTGCTCGGCGAGGCCCCCGAGCTGCGCGGGTTCTTCGCGGCATGCGGGCTGAACTCGCTCGGGATCTTGCTGTCGGGCGGGGTCGGGTCGCTCGTGGCGCAGTGGATCGTCGACGACGAGCCCCCGATGGATGTCACCGGCATCTCGATCGACCGGACGATGCCGTTCATGGCGACCCGCTCGTTCCGCAGCGAGCGGACCGTCGAGCTGCTGGGCTCGCTGTTCGGCGACGCCGGGTTCCCGACATGGAAGCCCCGCTACGCGCGGAACGTGCGGCGTTCGGTGATCCACGACCGGCTCGCCGATCACGGCGCCGACTTCATGGTCCTGACGGGCTACGAGGTCCCCGAGTGGTTCGCGGCATCCGGGGTCTCGCGCGAGCGCACGCAGACGTGGGGCCGTGACCAGGCCTTCGACGCGACGGCGGTCGAGCACCGGGCGGTCCGCGAGGCCGTCGGCGTCATGGACATGTCGTTCATGGCCAAGGTCCTGGTCCAGGGCCCCGGCGCGCTGGCGCTGTTGAACAAGGTCAGCGTCAGCCAGATCGACGTACCGGTGGGCAAGATCGTCTACACCCAGTGGCTGACGCCCAAGGCGGGCATCTGGACCGACGTGACGGTGACCAGGGTGCACGACGACGCGTTCGTGGTCGTCGGCGCCGACGTTATCCATCGCCGTATCTTGGCGTGGCTGCGCCGCCACGCTGAAGATGGCGCCTACGTGGCGATCAGCGACATGACGACCGCGCGGACCCTGCTGACGGTGCAGGGCCCCAACTCCCGTGAGCTGCTGTCGCGCCTGAGCACCGCCGACCTGTCGAACGAGGCGTTCCCCTACATGACCGCGCAGGAGATCGAGGTACACCACGGCGAGGCGCTGGCGCTGCGCGTGACCTATCTCGGAGAGCTCGGCTGGGAGCTGCACATCCCCAACGACGTCGCCCTCACCGTGTACGACGCCCTGTTCGAGGTAGCGGAGGACCTGGGCCTGCACGACGCCGGGCTCGGCGCGCTCAACTCGCTACGCCTGGAGAAGGCCTATCGCGACTACGCCTTGGACATCTTCAACGACGACACGCTGATCGACGTCGGGTTGGACTTCACGGTCGCGTGGGACAAGCCGGGCGGCTTCATCGGCCGTGAGGCGCTGGTCAAGCAGCGCGATGAAGGCCTGCGACGGTCCCGGATGGTGCAGGTGCTGGTGCGCGACCCCGAGCCGCTGCTCTACGGCGACGAACAGATGTACCGCGACGGCGTGCACGTCGGCGAGAACCGGGTGGGTGCGTACGGGCACACGCTGGGTGGCAGCGTCGGCCTCGCGATGGTCGAATCCGACGACGACATCACCGACGACTTCCTCACCACCGGTACGTGGGAGCTCGACATCGTCGGGTCCCGCTCCCCGATCGACGTCTCGCTCGCTCCGATGTACGACCCGACACGCGCGCGCATCAAGGCGTAGCAGGCCGTTTGCCCTGCAGGCGCCGGGACGGCATGCTGTGCGCATCATGCCGCAAGGGGGTCTCGCGATGACGGATGATGCCGCCGCGGACGCGTTCGCCGAACGGGTCTTCGGGTCGATCCTCGGGGCGCTGGAGGTCGCCTCGATCGTCCTCGGCGATCGCCTGGGGCTGTACCGGGCGCTCGCCGACCACGGTGCGCTGACGTCGGGGGACCTCGCGTCACACGCCCAGATCGCGGAGCGCTACGCGCGCGAGTGGCTGGAGCATCAGGCCGTGGTCGGGTACGTGCGCGTCGACGACGTCGACGCGCCCCCGCACGAGCGCCGGTACACGCTGCCCGACGAGCATGCCGACGTGTTGGCCGATCCCGATAGCAGGCGGTTCCTGGCCGGCGTACCGCGCATGATCGCGGCCTCGATGCGCGTCATGCCCGAGCTGCTCGAGGCCTACCGCAGCGGTGGAGGCGTCGGATGGGCCCGCTTCGGCGACGACATGTTTACCGGGCAGGGCGACACGAACCGCCCCCTGTTCCTGTCTCTGCTCGCCCGCGAGTGGCTGCCGCAGATCCACGATGCGCACGCGGCGCTGCAGGCCGGCGGCCGGGTCGCCGACGTCGGCTGCGGGACCGGGTGGTCTTCGATCGCCATCGCCCTTGGCTACCCCGATGCGCAGGTCGACGGGTACGACCTGGACGAGGCGTCGATCGATCAAGCCCGGCTGAACGCCGACGCGATGGGGGTGGCGGACCGCGTGCGGTTCCACGACGAGGACGCCGCCGAGGCCGGTGGTGAGTACGACCTCGCGCTCGCCTTCGAATGCATCCACGACATGCCGTACCCGGTCCCGGTACTCGCCGCGATGCGCCGGCTCGTCGGCGACGCGGGCACGGCGATCGTGGTGGATGAGCGTGTCGGCGAGCGTTTCACCGCGCCGGGCGACGACGTGGAGAGGCTGATGTACGGCTTCAGCCTGACGACCTGTCTGCCCGACGGGATGGCCCATCCGAACTCGGCCGGCACGGGCACCGTGATGCGGCCCGACACGCTCCTCCGCTACTCGCGGGAAGCAGGATTCGCGGATATCGAGATCCTGCCGATCGAGCACGACACGTTGCGCGTGTATCGGTTGGTCGGCTGAGCTCATGCGGGCACCGGATCGCCCTCAGGCGCAGGCTCGGCAGGTGCCGATCAGGTCGAGCCGGTGGCTGACCGTGGCGAAACCCGTGCGGCGTGCGAGGCGGTCGAGCGTCCGGTCCATGGTGGACTCGAACGCCGCGGGGATGGTCACGTCCTCGACCCGGCCGCACGACGAGCAGATCAGGTGGTGGTGGTGCTCGGTGAAGTCCTCGGTCAGCTCGTAGCGGGCGAACTCACCCTCGGTCAGGACCCGCCGCACAACACCCGCTTGCTCGAGCACGACGAGGTTGCGGTAGACCGAGCTCTGTGGCAGCTCGCGCTCGCCCGTCACGATGTCCGGCATCGACAACGGCTCGCCGGCACGGTCGAGGGCCTCCACGAGCGCCCGGCGCTTCGGCGTGTAGCGCTGGCCCACGGCCCGAAGGCGCGCCTCGACGGTGGCGTGCACGTCGGTCGGCACGTTCCTCATCATACGGTCACCTCCAGCGGGCGCCGCAGCCGCAGCCGGGCGACCACGACGGTCACCACGAAGACGACGACCGCGACGAGCACGATGATCCCTCCGGCGGCCAGCCCCCACTCCCGCGCCAGGGCGAGTCCCACGACCGCCGATCCTGCACCGATCCCCACGGCGAGACCCAGCGTGACACGGAACGAACGTGCGAGCAGCTGCGCGCTCGCCACCGGCAGGACCATCAGGGCGGCGACGAGCAGGATGCCGACGATCTGCATCGCGGCGACGACCGCGACGGCCGTGAGCACCGCGAGCAGCGCGTTCAGGCCGCCGACCGGAAGCCCGGCGACGCGCGACCACTCCTCGTCGGTCACGATGGAGAACAGCGCGCGATGCAACACCGCCACGACCGCGGCGACACCGAGCCCGAGCACCACGATGGCCTCGACCTCGGTCGGTCGCACCGTGAGCGGCTGGCCGAACAGGTAGGTGAGCACGCTCGCGTTCAGACCCTCGCCGGCGCTGATCAGCACGACGCCGAGCGCGATCCCCGTGTAGAACAGCACGGCGAGGGCCACGTCGCCCGAGGTCCGACGTCGCGTGCGGAACCACTCGATCGCGAGCGCACCGACCACCGCGAACGCGAGCGCGACCCAGAGCGGCGCGACACCGGCGAGCAGGCCGGCACCGACGCCCGCGAACGCGACGTGCCCGATCCCGTCGCCGATCAGCGAGAGCCGTTTCTGCACGA
>CAZZND010000002.1:1936-17471 GCA_964655465.1 uncultured Actinomycetes bacterium | reverse complement strand
CGATCATCGGCGCGAAGATGCCGACCGCGAGACAGGCGACGAGCGCTCGCTGCATGAAGGCGAGCTCGAACGGATACGGCAGACTCATCGGAGCTCCTCCAGCCACAGCGGCAGGTCCTCGCGGTGGATCCCGAGGCTCACGCCGGATGCCGCGAGCTCGGACGGCGATCCGTCGAAGACCACCCGCCGGCGCAGCACGATGACGCGGTCGACGTCCTCGGCGACCGCCGAGAGCTCGTGGGAGACGAGCAGCACGCCCGTGCCGTGCTCGGCGATCGTGTGGACGAGCGCGTCGCGGAAGCGCCGTTGCGCTGCGGCGTCCACCCCTGCGATCGGCTCGTCCAGGATGAGCAGCTCGGGCTCGGTGGCGAAGGCGCGCGCGATGAACGTGCGCTGCTGCTGGCCGCCCGAGAGCTCGTTCACGGGCGAGGTGGCGTGGTCGGCGAGACCGACGGACTCGATCGCATGGGCAACGGCGGCGCGGTCGGTCCTCGATGGCCTCCGCCACCACCGACCCTGGGCGAGACGGCCGGTCGCGACGATCTCCCGGACCGTGGCCGGGAGCTCGGAGGCGAGCACGGGCCGTTGCGGGACGTAGCCGAGGCGCCCTCGCGCGTGACCGCGCGAGGGCGCCCGACCGAACAGCTCGACCTCGCCACCGTCGGGCTCGAGCACCCCGAGCAGCAGCTTCAGCAGCGTCGACTTCCCCGATCCGTTCGGCCCGACGAGGGCCACGAACTCGCCCGCGCCGACCGCGAGATCGACGCCCTCCAGCACCGGCTCACGGCCGTAGGCGAAGCGCAGTCCGCGCGCGGCGACGAGCGGGCTCAGCACCGCAGCCCCTCCTCCAGCGCGCCGAGGTTCGCGCGCATGATCGACACGTAGTCCTCGCCGGAATCGGCCTGCTCCTGCGTCAGACCCTCGAGCGGGTTCAGGACCGCGACCTCGAGACCCGCCTCGTCGGCGAGCGTCTCCGCGACGTCGGGCGGGAGCAGCGACTCCGTGAAGACCGTGGTGACCCCGTCGGCGCGCGCGTCCTCGGCCAGCTCCGCGAGGCGTGCGGGATCGGGCTCGGACTCGGGCGATACGCCCGAGATGGCCTCCTGCGTCAGGTCGTAGGCCTCCGCGAGGTAGCCGAACGCCGCGTGGTTGGTGATCATGACGCGGCTCTCGCAGCCCTCGAGACCATCGGTGAACGCCTCGTCCAGCGCGGCGAGCTCGCGCGAGAGCTCGTCGGCGTTCGCATCCACGCGCGCCGGATCGAGACCTACGTCGTTCAGGGATCCCGCGACGCGATCCGCGATGCCGGCGAAGAGGACGGGGTCGAGCCAGACGTGGGGATCGACGATGTGCTCTCCCTCGAGCACGTCCACGACGACGCCCGTGGCCTCGGCTTCGACGGCCTGCTCCACCGCAGGCTGGAACCCACCCCCCATCGTGAGCACCACGTCGGCGGTGGCGATCGCCTCGAGGTCGTCGGCCGAAAGCTCGAGGTCGTGCGGCTCCACGCCGGCCGGGGTCAGGTTGGTGACCCGGACCGTGTCACCGCCCACCCGTTCGGCCGCGAAGGCGAGGGGGTAGAAACTGGCGACGACGTCGACCGTCTCGTCCTCGTTCGCGGGCGCCGCGTCACCGCCGCACGCCGTGGCCGGTGCCATCAGGACGAGGAAGGCGGGAACGAGTCTGAGAATCGCTCTCAACATCGCCCCGCAGCCTAGGCGTGACGCACGTCGGCGTCAACCCGACGCCGGCCCTGCTGTTGGTACCCCGTCGCGTGCGACGCACGACCTAGCGCACGATCCACCCGTCGACGATGACCGCGGTGCCGTTGCCGTGCGCGCCTCGTCTCCCGGTCACGACGAGACGGACCACGTGCTTGGCGTTGCTGAGACCGGTGACGGTCCGCCGCACACCGAAGGTCTTGGCGTCTGACGACAGGTCCCAGGTGCGGCGAAGGGCGCCGTCGACCCAGAGCTCCGCGACCCCGATCGCCGGCCCCCGGGCGGTCAGCAGGGTGACCTTCGTGCCCCTGAAGGCGAGCCGTGCCTCGGCGCCGGCGACGTCGGAGATCGCGACGTCGCCGCCGAACGCCGCGTGGTGGGCGGAGGTGGCCCACATCGCCGCGTCGGGGACGGGACTCCCCCGGAGCGCGCCCGCCCAACGGAGGGCGTCGACGCCTACCCATGACCCGCTCGACGCGGGCCGTTGGACCCCCGTGACCAGCACCTGCAACGTGTGAGCCCCCGGTCCGAGCCCCTCGAACCGGTGGGGACGGCTCTCGAGCACGCGCCCGTATCCATCGATGCCTCCAACCGCCACGCCGTCGATGAGGACCCTCGCGCGTCCCATCTCGGGGCCGTGGACCATGTACAGCGTGACGGCGCCGCCGGAGAACGAGAAGGTGGCGGTGGCCCCCTCGGCGCGCTCCGTCAGGTACGAGCCGCCCGTCGCACGGGCGTCGCGGCTCGAGCTCCATCGGTACGACGTGCCGGGGCCGTCCTGGTCGAGCTGGTCGAGCTGGGTGGCGGCGTCGAACCGGGCGCCGACGGCCGTCGGACCCGCGACCGTCACCTTGCAGGTGGGCGTCGTGCCCGAGCACGCCCCGCTCCACTCCACGAAGTCCGACGCGGGGTCGGGCGCGGCGGTCAGCGTGACGGCCGACCCCGCTGGGAACGCAGCCACGCAGGTGACCACGGGGCAGTCCACGCCGGCCGGCTTCGAGGTCACCGAGCCGCCGCCGCTCCCGGTGAGCGCCACGTCGACCGCGTAGCCGAAGACCGCCGCCGCCCGCACGGTGCCGCGCGCGGTCACGGTGCAGGTGGGCGAGGAACCCACTTCCGCGCAGGCCTCAGTCCACCCCAGCAGGACGGCGTCGGCATCGGGCGTGGCCGTCAAGGTCAGCTCGTCTCCAGGGTTCGCCAACCGCTCACATCTCACCGAGGACCCGCCGCAGGACAGCCCGGGACCGCTGACGAGCCCGCCGGCGGCCGGCGTCAGCGCGATCGACGCGATCCGGCTGGATCCCAGCGACGAACCGACGGAGCGGTCGAGATCCACTCTCCCGCGGATCCCGTTCACGTGCCCGTGCGAGGTCCACTGGTGGAAAAGCCACCCCTTACCGCCCCATCCGTCGGCGGGGACCTCGGGTGTGGTGACCCCCCAGTGCGCGATCCAGAGGGGGTACCCATTGTCCGCGAACCATGTGGTGTCGCGCATGCGGCCGCTCCAGAAGTTGGGGCTCGTGTAGATCATCGGCCGCACACCCAGCACTTCGCCGACGCGAACGACCCAGCCACGGACCCACCGCTGGAGGTCTTCCGGCGCGAGACCGCCGGAATCCTCGAGGTCGAGGACGGGGAGCAGGTCGCCGGCCCGGTTGCGCGCCGTCGCCAGGAAGAGGTCGGCCTCCCGGCGAGCGTCCCCCGGGGTCGCGCTGGGCGATGAGTAGTGGTAGGCGCCCACCACGAGACCCGCTCCGGAAGCACCGGCGGCGTTCGTCGCGTACGTCGGGTCGACGTAGTCGTGGTCCCGGGTAGCGCGGATGATCGCGAACCGAGTGGAGGTCGTGGCCACCTTGCGCCAGTCGATCACCTCCTGCCACTTCGAGACGTCGATCCCGTCGAGCTGCCCGGCCCGTGCCCTCACGTCGAGACCGCCGGCGTTGGCCCCGGGCGCGGGGATCCACGTGAGGACCGCCACCACGGCCGCGATCGCTGTGGTGAACAGACGACGTGGCATGCGCCGCACTATACGGCACGCCTCAGACCGACGGCGGGACGGAGGCGATCACCACGATCCCATCGCGATCGGCGACGAGATGGTGGCCGGGCGTGAAGATGACCCCGGCGAAGGTCACGGGTACATCGCGTTCCCCAGCACCAGCCTTGCCGCTCGCGCGCGGGTGCGTCGCGAGGGCGGCGACGCCGACGTCGATCGCCGCGATCGCATCGGCGTCGCGGACGCAGCCGTTCACGACCACACCTGCCCACCCGTTCTCGCGGGCGATCGACGCGAGCCGGTCGCCGACCAGGGCGCAGAGTCGCGAGGCCCCCCCGTCGACGACGAGCACCCGCCCGTCACCGGATTCCTCCAGCGCTGCCCGCACGAGCACGTTGTCCTCGTGAACCCGCACGGTCGTGATGGGTCCGGCGAACGCGACCGTGCCACCGAAGCTCGACAGGATGGGCTCGAGGACCGAGACCTCATCCGGATAGCGGTCGCACAGGTCCGCCGTCGCGATCGTCACGGCCGAAGGATGGCACACGTCGTCACGGCCCTGGACGTTGCGGACGTATGGAGGTGTCATGACGAGCGCGTCAGGGATGGATCCGGACGGCGCCGCGCGCGGTACAGATGGGTACATGGACCGCACCGAGCTCTTCGGCCTCGTCTCCGCCGCCTCATCGCTCAACCAGATCTCATCCGTGACGGCGGCGGTGAGGACCTGGCTCATCGACCACCCGGACGACGACGGGATGCGCGAGGCGCTCGTCGTGCTGTCGCGCCACGAACGGGAGCACTTCGCGGCCCGAGGCTGATCCTCAGCCGCCCCCTTCTACACTCCCGGCCAGTCATGGGCACCCAGAGAACCGAGCACCGAGCCTTCGTCCTTGTGCCCGGGGACTGGCGCGTCGAGAGCCGCTCGCGGATCGCCGGGTTCGTCACCCGAGAGCGATACCTCCGCCCCGACGGATCGACCATCACCTGGGAATCGAGGCGCCACCGCAAGGGGACCCGTCCGGACGACCGGATCGCGTGGTCGCTCGGCTGGTGGATCGCCGTCTCGTTCATGATCGGGTCCTTCCTGTTCGCGCTTGGCGTGGTGCCGCCGTACGCGGAGGCCGCCGGGCCCGGCGTCGACGCTGCGACGTTCTTCGTGGGTTCCATCTTCTTCACCTCCGCAGGCGCGCTGCAGTTCGTGCAGACGGTGAACGCTCCGGAGTCGATCGATGAGGGCGCACCGGGCCACCTCCGCCTCTTCGCCTGGCAACCTGAGCGGATCGACTGGTGGGCCTCGGGGGTCCAGTCGATCGGCACGATCTTGTTCAACGTCAGCACGTTCGCCGCGACCCTCGCGACGCTGGACGCCGCCCAGGAGCACCGGCTGGTGTGGGCGCCGGACATGCTCGGCTCCGTCGCGTTCATGATCGCGAGCTCGCTCGCGTGGCTCGAGGTGTGCCACCGGTGGTTCGCCTGGCGACCCGGGGACGTGGGGTGGTGGATCGTGGCCATGAACCTCGGCGGATCGATCGCGTTCCAGATCTCGGCGATCGCGGCATACGTTGACCCCGACAACGGGCAGATCGCGAACCTGCCGGTCGCCAACCTCGGGACGTTCGTGGGCGCGGTCGGCTTCTTCGTCGGCGCGCTTCTCCTGCTCCCCGAGATGGCGCGCGATCGCGCGGCGCCGGCACCGCTACGCTGAGCCCCCGATGCGGCCCGACCCCGACTTCACCTCCCTCGTCACCGAGCGGTTGCTGCTGCGGCGCTCCGAACCCGCCGACGCGGAAGCCATCTCGGCCTACCGGAGCGACCCGGAGGTCCACGTGCACCAGGGTTGGGGCAGCACCGGGCCCGATCACGTCCGAGAGGACATCGTCGAGATGGCGTCGCGCCTGCCCGGCGAACCCGGCGGATGGGCGCAGTTCAGCGTGCTCACGCGTGACGACGGCGCGCTGGTGGGCGACGTCGGCCTGAGCCCGGCCGACGACGAGCCGGGGATCATCAAGGTCGGGTACACGATCGCGCCCGTGCACCAGGGCAAAGGGTATGCCACGGAGGCCGTGCGCACCCTGGTCGACTACGCGTTCGGGACCCTCGGCGCCGAGGTCGTCCGCGCCTACGCCGACGAAGGGAACGTCAGCTCGACCCGGGTCATGACGAAGGTGGGGCTCCGACTTATCGAGACGTTCGAAGAGCGCGAAGACGGCGAGGTCTGGCGCATCGTGCGCTACGAGCGTCGGCGCGACGACCTCGTCTAGTGATGGAACGCCGGCGCGGACCGGCCTTCTTTCGGCATCGGACCGTTCAGCCCTTGGAGATACGCGATCGAGGCCCGGAGGTCGTCCAGGAGCAGGTCGGTCAGATCCAAGGACACCCCGTTCCGGATCACCGCGCGCATGACCGTCAGATCTTGGATGTCGGCCGGCATCGGATACGCCGGCACCTGCCACCCCCGCTCCCTGAGCTTGGCCGACAGGTCGTGGAGGTCCCAGTTCGGTGACGCGTCCTGGGTCAGGGTCCACGTGATGAGCGGCATGTCCGACCCATCCGACAGCAGCTCGAACGGCCCCATCTTCACGAGCTCGGCGGCGAGGTACTGCGCGGCGTCCTTGCAGGCCTGCTGGACGCGGCGGTAGCCCTCACGACCCAGGCGGAGGAAGTTGTAGTACTGCAACAGGACCTGGGCGCCGGGCCGAGAGAAGTTGAGCGCGAGCGTGGGCATGTCGCCGCCCAGATAGCTGACCGAGAAGATCAACTCCTCGGGCAGGTACTCGGGCTTGGCCCACACGACCCATCCGAGGCCCGGGTAGACGAGCCCGAACTTGTGCCCCGACGTGCTGATCGAATGCACACGCGAGAGGCGGAAGTCCCACTCGAGCTCGGGGTTCAAGAACGGGGCGATGAAGGCACCCGACGCGCCGTCCACGTGCAACGGCACGTCGAGCCCGGTGCGCGTCTGAAGGTCGTCGAGCGCCTCGGCGAGCTCCTTCACCGGCTCGTAACGTCCGTCGTAGGTGACGCCGAGGATCGCGACCACGCCGATCGTGTTCTCATCGACCGCCTCGAGCATGCCTTCGGGCGTCAGGTACGGACGCTCGCGTGTGATCGACACGTAACGCGGCTCCACGTCCCAGTAGTTCGCGAACTTCTCCCAGACCACCTGGACGGAGGAGCTGAACACGATGTTGGGGTTGTCCGTGGGCTTGCCCTCAGCCCGGCGTCGGTGTTGCCAACGACGCTTGAACGCGAGCCCAGCGAGCATGCAGGCTTCGGACGACCCGATGGCCGAGGTGCCGATGGTCTCGTGGGGCTCCGGCGAGTGCCACAGATCCGCGAGGATGTGGATGCACCGATCCTCGATCGCGGCCGTCTGTGGATACTCGTCCTTGTCGATCATGTTCTTGTCGAAGGCCTCGGTGTAAAGCTGGGTCGCCTGTGGCTCCATCCAGGTCGTCACGAAGGTGGCGAGGTTCTGCCGCGCGTTGCCGTCCAGGAAGATCTCGTCATGGATGATCTGGTAGGCCGTATCGGGATCCATCTCGTCGTCCGGGATCCGCCAGCGGGGCACCCGAACGTCGCCCTCCCGAGCGAATAGCGGGTTCACGTGCATCTCGCCCGACACGTCCGTGCTGCGGTGCCGATGCTCACTCAAGGTGGTCGCTCTCCCCTCGTCAGTCGTGGAGCAACCTCGCACGCCCGCCCCGGAACGACAACTCCGGCTCGCTAGCCTCGAGCGAGCTTCGGACGTTCGAACCGGCCCGCGAGCGCCACGATCGCGAGCAGGTAGGCGCCGGACACCGCGACGTACGGGATCTTCTCGAGCCAGAAGCGCAACCCGGTCTCATGCTGTCGACCGATGCCGAGGGGCCAAAGGGTGAGCACGGAGAGCAGGAACGCGGTCATGTGCCACAGGAACAAGGTCATGATCACCGCATTCACGCTGATGGTGAAGGTCCATGGACCCGGTCGCTGCAACCAGCGCTGCAACCGCGGCCGCAGCAGCATCGCGGCGCCGATCGTCCACACGCCGACCATCAGGTAGACGAGCGTCGGCGGGTAGGCGTTCGAAACCAGTTCCGCCTCGGTCCCCAGCAGGCTCTTCGGATACGCGCCGATCCCCGGGAACCACTCGTGGCGCACGTCGCCGAACAGCTGGAACAGGGGCGGGTTGGTGAGCAGGACGAGCGCGCCGAGCCCGCCGGCCACCATCCACCCGAAGGTCCGGCGCGGCAGACGATCGAGCGTCCCGTCGCCCAGGAAGTGGCCGAACTGGTGCGGCAGCAACAAGACGAACACGACGTTGGCCCACCGGAACAGCGGGTCGACGCCGAACCCGAGGATGTCGGCGGCGAACGCGCCCGCCAGCATCACCCAGATCACGTTCCAGCGGAACCTGCGGTGCAAGCGGATGGTGATGGGCGCGATCGCCACGACGACGAGGTACACGAGCAGGAACCAAAGCGGCCCGAAAGGGATGGTGGCAGGCGGGAAGTCCATGCCGCGCAGGAGCGCGGTCGTGCCCGCCCCCGGCAGGAGCGGCGGCCGAGGGGCGCCGATGTCTCCCACGTGCAGCACCACCTGCACGAGCGCCCAGAAGCCCAGGAAGACCGCGCTCGGCTTCAGGAGCCTGACCAACCGGTGGCGAACGAACGCCCAGTCGCCGAGCCCCTTCCGCCGCGCCGACTCGTAGGCGGTGAGGTTCGAGAACCCGCCCACGAAGAAGAAGATCGGCATCACCTGCATCGCCCACGTCGCGAGCCAGAGCCACGACGTGATCCCGATCGCGTTCGTCGAGAAGATGGCGTCGTCCTGCACCCAGACGACCCCGATGAGCCAAAGGCCCAGCACCACGGTGAGGATGCTGGCGGCGCGCAAGAAGTCGACCGAGCGGTCGCGCGATGCCGGCGTGCGCGCCGCCAGGTCGTCGACCGAGAGGCTCATGGGACCGGCACGACCGAACGGAGACGGACGTTGCTCAGGCTCGCAACCTACGCCGAGGTCCGGGGGCGGTCAAGCAGACCCCCCCGATCGGAATCACCGCGAGCGCGGTAGCGTTCCAGGCAGGAACCGACCGAGGAGCCGAGACCCGATGCCCGCCGTGACCGTCGACGACCTGACCGCCCTCGAACGCATCGTCACCGTTGACGAGGCCACCCAGCAGATCCGCCGGGTGAAGACCATCACCGTGGCCCCCTCGGGCTTCGAGGGCGAGGGCTTCCCCGTCCGTCGCGCGTTCGCCGGCGTCGACCTGGCCGACCTGGACCCGTTCATCCACATGGACCAGATGGGCGAGGTCGAGTACGCGCCGGGCGAGCCCAAGGGCACGCCGTGGCATCCGCACCGCGGGTTCGAGACCGTCACGTACATCATCGACGGGATCTTCGAGCACCAGGACTCCAACGGCGGGGGCGGCGTCATCACCAACGGTGACACCCAGTGGATGACCGCCGGCGCCGGGATCCTGCACATCGAGAAGCCGCCGGAACACCTGGTCGTGAGCGGCGGGCTGTTCCACGGGACGCAGCTGTGGGTCAACCTGCCGAAGGCCAAGAAGTGGGCCGACCCCCGCTACCAGGACCTGCGTGCGAACGAGGTGGCGCTCCTCACGACCCCGGACGCGGGCTCGTTGATCCGGGTGATCGCCGGCGAGGTCGCGGGGCACCGCGGCCCCGGGGACACCTACACCCCGATCGCGTACTCCCACGTGACCGTCGAGCCGGGCTCGCGCGTCGACCTGCCGTGGGACCCCTCGTTCAACGCGCTGCTGTACGTGCTGGCCGGTGACGGAGCGGTCGGTGCGGAGCGCCGTCCGATCGGCACCGGCCAGCTCGCGGTGTTCGGCCCGGGTGACGCGATCCGCGTCGAGGCCGCGCCGCTCCAGGAAGGCCGCCACCCGGCGATGGACGTGCTCGTGCTCGGCGGCCGTCCGATCGGCGAGCCGGTCGCCTGGTACGGCCCCTTCGTGATGAACACCCGCGACGAGCTCGTCCAGGCCTTCGAGGACTATCAGGCCGGGAAGCTCGGCTCGATCCCCGCGGTCCACAACACCCCCGACGAGATCGTCGAGGGCTGAGCCAACCACGAGACGCTGACCTCGACCTGAGGGGGTGAGCGATCACCGTGGATCTGCGGCAGCCCGAAGGAGCCGGCCATCAAGAGGATGCCGTCGGCGAGGCTGTCGTCGCCGAAGCGCGAGGTCCTGTCTTCGGATGTCCGGATCGCCTGGGATCGATCGCCAGATGCGTGCCGCGACCTCCCCCGCACGGTTCACCACGAGAGCTTCGTAGGACCTGGACGCCGCCTTCCTGGAGCCGAACGAGCGAGCAGCGACCCGCCGAAGGATCACAGAGGGCACGGCGAGGGTCCGCGGTCGACGGACCCGCCGGCTCAGACGTCGACCTCGATCGCGTCCATCACCGCCGTGGCGTCGGCGACGGTGGTCGCGGGGCCGCTCACGACCACCGTCCACGCGACGCCGCCGGCCGTCCAGGCCGCGAGGACGCGGGTGGTGTCCTTGTTCGGGCAGCAACCCGCGGGCTCGTGAACGAACGCGACACCGCCCCCGACCCTAACCGGATCAGCGGATCCGATCAGGTCCTCGGGGTGCCCCTCCACCCATGCGAGGTAGGTCTCCGCCGCATCCACCGAGTCGAAACGGAGCGCCCGGGCCTCCACGCCGCGGATCCCCGTCTCGCGGGAGCCCTCCCAGGTGCGCACCGTCCCTCCGGCGAACCCGGTATCGTCGAGGAGACCGAGGAGCACCTCACCGTCCAGCACCTCGTCGGCCAGGGTCGTCTCATCGAGTACCTCCGCCGACGTGGGGCCATCGAACGCCGAGGCGGGAGCCGTGGGTGCGGGCGGGGGATCCGGGCCGCACCCCGCGAGGAGGAGCGCGGCCACGAGCGCCAGGTTCCGCATCCGGCCCATCGTCTCCCCCGTCCTGTCTTCCCTTGCGCCACTGCCGGGAAGGGCGCATCATACCCCCGCTCGAGTGGGCGACCTGAGGGGGACACGATGACGCAACGGTTGGGAAATGCGTTTTCGCTTTCGAGGCGGGATCTCCTCCGCGCCGGCGGCGTGGTGGCGGGCGCTGGCCTGTTGGCCGCCTGCCGCCAGGTCGAGACAAACCCACCGGCCGCGTCGGGCCAGTCGAGCGCGACGCGGCCGCCGCTGACCGAGGAGGCCGGTGATCTCCGGATCTACGAGTGGCTCGGGTACGGCGACGGCTCCTACGGCGACGACGTGCTGTGGGACGAGTACAAGGCCAAGGGCTACCCCGCGCCGAAGTTCATCAAGACCTTCGAGGACGACTCGGGCTATACCAAGGTCGCGGCCGGTGCCCGCTACGACGTCGTTCACCCCTGCGCGTACCGGTTCGAGGACTGGGTCGCGCTGCAGAACTCGGATGGCTCGCCGGTCATGCAGCCCTGGGACACGAGCCTCATCCCGAACTACGCCGACCTCAACTCTTCCCTGCAGCAGTTTGGGAACATCGACGGGCAGCAGTACTTCATCGTGGCGGACTGGGGCTTCGCGGCGCCGATGTACCGGGCCGACAAGATCCAGCCCGAGGCGACGTGGGGCTCGATCTTCGACGAAGCCTACGCCGGTCGCATCAGCTGGTGGGACAGCCTCAACATGTTCATCCCGGCGGGTCTCTACCTCGGGATCCCAGAGCCCTACAACATGACCGACGAGGAGCTCGAGCAGACGACCGCCTTCCTGATGGAGAAGGTGCCGCTCGTGCGCACCTTCTGGGTCGACGACCCGACGCCCGACCTGGTGAACGGCGACGTGGACATCGCCTACGCCTGGCAGAACCACTGGTGGGCCGCCCTGGACTACGGGTCGGGCTCCAACAAGGCGGTCGACGCCGTCTACATGGACCCGAAAGAGGGCCGGAGCTCGTGGTACTGCGGGTTCGCCCTGTTCGCCGACACGCAGAACTATCACCACGCGCACGAGTACGTGGACGCGTGGATGAGCACGGCCTCGGCCGAGTGGCTGATCAACAACTATGCGTACGGGCACACGAACACGGCCGTGGACCTCGACTCCGTGACGCCGGAGCTGGTCGAGGCGTTCAGCCTCGATGACCCGACCGTGCTGCAGGAGCCGAACTCCTACCCCGAGCGGCCCTACGCGCGCCGCAGCGTGTACAACGACCTGTGGCTCGAGGTGAAGGCGTCGGCCGGCTGAGCAAGGACTCGCCGCGTACCGGGCTCGGCACCGTGGGGCTGTTGTCCGGCCCCCTGTTCTGGCTGCTCCTGTTCTTCGTCCTGCCGCTGTTCATCGTCGCGGCCTACAGCGTGGGGCTCCTGTCGCTGTTCCCGGCCGCCGACACCGGCGTCAGCTTCTTCGACTGGAAACGCCTGTTCTCGGGCGACTCTGTCTACATGTCGCTGTTCTGGAAGTCCATCCGCATGGCGCTCACCGTCTCGATCACCGTGGTCGTGCTCGCCTACCCGGTCGGCTACTACCTGGCGCTCGTCGTCGGCAAGCGCAAGTACACGCTGCTCCTGCTGATCATCGCGCCGTTCCTCACGAGCTACCTGTTGCGCGTGCTGGCCTGGCGACTGATCCTCGGGGCCGAGGGGGTCATCAACTCGCTGCTGTTCACGATCGGGGTGCGCGAGCCCGGGGATCCCGTCCAGTGGCTCATCTACAGCCAGTTCACCGTGATCCTGGTCCTGGTCTACGTGTGGGTTCCGTTCGTTGCCCTCCCGATCTTCGTGACGCTCGAGAACCTGGACCCTTCCCTCCTGGAGTCCGGCGGCGATCTGGGGGCCGGGCGGTGGAGCGTTTTCTGGCGCGTGACCTTCCCGCTCAGCCTCCCCGGGGTGATCGCCGCCTTCGCCTTCGTGTTCATCCCCACGATCGGGGAGTTCGTCACGCCCTCGCTCGTCGGTGGCACGGGCGGCTTGATGTACGGCAACGCCATCTCGGAGCTGTTCCTGAAAGGGGACAACTGGCAGACGGGCTCCGTCCTCGCCCTGTTCCTGGTGCTCGTCGTGGGCGTCCTGATGCTCATCCTGGGTCGCTACACCCAGGCCCGCAACGTTGGGGGGGCGATCTAGATGCAGGCGGCCGCGTCCCCGGGAGGCCGGCGCGCGATGGGCCTCTTCTTCGTCCTGCTGGTGGTGTTCCTCTACGCGCCGATCGTGGTGCTGATCATCTTCTCGTTCAACGACAGCCTCCTCGTATCACTGCCGCTGTCCGGGTTCACCACGAAGTGGTATGCGCTCCTGCTCGAGAACGAGGAGCTCGTGTCGTCGCTCGAGACTTCGCTCGTCATCGCCGCCATCTCCAGCCTGATCGCGGTAGGGCTCGGCGTGCTCGCCTCCTACTCGCTCGTCCGGCGGCGATTCCGCGCCAAGTCGGCGTCGTCGGCGCTGCTTCTCTCGCCCCTCGTGATCCCGTACGTGGTCTTCGGGATCGCGCTCCTGATCCTGTTCAATGCCCTGGATGATCTCCTGATCCCGCGCTTCGGGTTCTACTTCGGGTTCGGCGTGCACACGATCGTGATCGGACACGTGGTTGTGTCGATCCCGTACACGATCCTCGTGATCATGCCGCGGCTCGAGAAGCTCGGGATCGCGGCCGAGGAGGCGGCCCGCGACCTGGGAGCGAACCCCGCCTCGACGTTCCGGCGGGTGACGCTGCCGCTGCTCACCCCCGCCCTCATCTCCGCGTACCTGATCGCCTTCACGCTGTCGTTCGACGAGTACGCGATCGCGTCGTTCGTGGCGGGCGACGTATCGACCTATCCCTTGTTCCTATACGGGCAGGTCCGGATCCGGATCGGCCTGCCGCAGATGATCGCGGTCTCGGTGATCGTGCTGCTCGCCTCGCTCGTGGTCGTCGTGGCGATCGAGGCGTGGCGTCGGCGCGCCGAGGCCCGGATCGACGCCCGCGTGGCGTGACACGTTCCCGTTCCAGCGATCCCTTCCGAAAGAGGCGATGACGTGACACCGAAGTTCGACACCGTCGCGACGGACCTGGATCACCCCGAGGGCGTGGCGGTCGCCCCGGACGGGTCGATCGTGGCCGGGGGCGAGGCGGGCCAGGTCTACCGGATCGACGGCGGCAAGGTGACGGAGATCGCGTCGACGGGCGGGTTCCTGTTCGGGGTGACCCTCGACGGTGCCGGCAACGTGTTCGCGTGCGACTTCGGGAAGGCGTGCCTCCAGCGGATCACGCCCCCTGGGGACGTGACCGTGTGGAGCACGGGCACGGAGGAGCGTCCGATGCGGGTGCCCAACTTCGCGGCCTTCGATGCCGAGGGAAGGCTCTACGTCACGGACTCCGGCCTCTGGGGTGAGGACGACGGACTGATCTACCGCGTGACCCCGGAGGGACGGACCGACGTCTGGACCGAAGCCCTGCCGCGGTTCCCGAACGGGTGCTGCATGACGCTGGAGGGCGACGCCCTCCTGGTCGTCGAGTCGCGGGGGCGCGCGGTGATGAGGGTGCCGATCGAGGACGACGGCTCGGCCGGGACCGCGACCGTGGTCGTGGACCTGACCGGGTCGCAGCCCGACGGGATCGCGGTGGCCGCCGACAGCTCGTTGTTCGTGGGCTGCTACCGGCCGGACCGGATCTGGCGCGTGGACCCTGACGGGCGGGCGAGCGTGTGGGCGGAGGACCTGGACGGGGTCGTCCTGAATCAGCCGGCGAACGTGGCCTTCCTGGGTGAGCGCCTGCTCGTGTCGAGCCTCGGCGGGTGGTCGATCGTGGCCGCCGACGCGGGGGTGCGGGGGGTGCCGCTGCACCTCCCGCACCTGGGATGACCGACGTGCGTGATGAAGCGGGCGCCGTTCGGAGCCAACGAGACGTTGACCTCGACCTGAAGAGGTCAGCGTTCCCCGTAGACCTGCGGCAGCCCGACGCCGACCGTGCTAGCCTGCGGCCCCCCCAAGGAGCCGACGATCAGGAGGAGAAGTCCGATGGATGACGAGATGAAGGAAGCCGCCGAGAAGCTGGCAGAGGACGCCGTCGGCGAGGCGGTCGTCGCCGAAGCGCTGCACGAGGACGCGGTCGAGAAGGCCACGGAAGCCACCGCCCTGTACGCGGCCGCCGACGAGCTCGCGGCCGAGGCCGTCGTCGAAGAGGTGATCGCCGAGGACACGATGGCCGACGCCGTCGTCGAGGCTGAGGTCGCGGTCGCCCTCGATGAGGCGGCTGACGAGGGCGAGTAGCCATCGCCCGCACGTTCTATCGAGGGCGCCCCGCGACCGCGGGGCGCCCTCGACGTTGCGGGGGCGCGCCGTGAGGCGCGCGTGGGACGTCCCGCCCGACGTCCGGACCGTCCACCTCGGTGCCTACACCCCCGAGCACGCTCCCCTCGTGTGCGACGCGCTCGAGTCCGCGGAGATCGTGTGGTGGGCGAAGGCCCCCGGCGGCTCGATCACGAGGCTCTGGGACCACGACGTCCACGTCTTCGTGGACCGAACGAAGCTCGAGGATGCGCGGGCGCTGGTCCGCGACCTCCTGCCGGGGTGAGGATCAGCGCTGCACGAGGACCGGGTGACCCGCGACCCCGTGGACGAGGCCGCGCGGGACCTCGGCGCGAGCCCGTTCCAGACCTTCGTCTGCGTGACGGAATCGCTGCTGGCGCCGGCGCTCACCTCAGCGTTCCTTATCTCGTTCACCCTCCCCTTCGACGAGTACGCCACCGCGTCGTTCCCTTCGGGGACGACGCCGACGTGGCCGGTCTGTCGCGGACGGTGACCGAGGGCTCCGCGGCCGGGCGAGGCTCGGGGCGACCAGTGAACCGCGGGTTGCGCGCATGCGCCGTGCGGGCGCACGATGC
>CAZZND010000002.1:0-1836 GCA_964655465.1 uncultured Actinomycetes bacterium | reverse complement strand
CGCGCTCACCGCGTCGGTCGCGTACCTGGCCGGATCGGCCGGCGGCTCTGGAACCGTCGTCGGACGAGGGGAGCCCATCTCGCTTCCGGGCTTCTCACGCGTGGCGTTCCTGAGCCACCCGAACAGCCCCGCCAGGACTCCCGTGTTCCCCGGAGACCCCGCGTTCCGGATCTCAACCGTGTTCACGGTCCCGCAGGACGGCTTCTTCCTCCAGTATGTCCGTGAGGGTGAGCACACCGGGACGCACTACAGCGCGCCCTGCCACTTCCACGTCGAGGCACGATGCGCGGACCAGCTCGGGCCCGCGGACTTCGTCCTGCCGGCGGTCGTCGTGGACGTGCGCGCCGAGGTCACGCAGGATGTCGACTACCACGTAACGATCGCGGACCTCGAAGCGTGGGAGGACGACCACGGGCCCTTCCCGACGAACGCGGCGGTCCTGCTACGGACCGGGTGCGACCGCTGGTGGGGACCGAAGATCGGCCGCGACATCCCCACCTACTACAACTGCGGCAGCGCCGACGGACGGTTCCGGCAACCGGGGTTCTCGAGGGCCGCCGTTCGCTGGCTGATCGATCGTGGGGTCCTCGGGGAGCGGGGCGCGCTCGGTACGGACACCTTCGGGCCCGACCCGGGCGACGACCTGATGTTCTTCGAGACGTGGCTCACGCTTCGCCGCCACCGCCTGACGCTCGAGAACCTCACGAACCTCGGCGCGATGCCCGTCACCGGCGGTTGGATCGTGGTCGGAGGTCCCAGGAACGAGGACGGGTCGGGAGCCCCGGGCACGATCTTCGGTCTGATCCCATAGCGGGCTGGCGGTCTGATCCTCAGACCTTCAGAGCGTCGATCTGTCGAGACGTGAGGCGTTTGGTGGTCGGTGCGACGCGGAGACCCGCCATGCCGATGGGCGCCGCCGTCCACGCCCCCTGCTGCAGCGTCTGGACCGACAGATGTCCCTCGGGGTCGCGCTGGACCTTGAAGATCAGGCCTCCCTCGGTCTTGTACACGCCGTCGACGCCACTCACGGACCTAGCCTACGCGTTCGGCGCTCTGCACGCCCCGCGCCCCGCGGCGGGGCTTGCCCTTTCCGCCTCGCAACCGGTCGGACAACCGAGGGAAAGGACGAGAACCACGAGATCGAAGCTGCTCGCCACCGCGCCCGCACTCTCGGTGTTCGGCGCGGTCTCCGTCGACGGTCTCGCGAGAGCGGGCACCCTAGCCGAGACCACCATCACCATCCAGGCGGAGGGCAGCGACTTCTCGGGCTACGTGGACAACCCGGCGTTCGACGGCCGATGCGGTCGCTGTGAGCTCGGAGAGTCCTGCGGCGGCTCTCCCGCCCGAGCACTCGCGGCGACCGGTGATCCCCTCCGTGAGGATCCGGCATGCGCTACATGCAGGGTCGCTCCTGGAACCCTCGCACCCGATGGACCTGAAGATCCCGGGACCACCGGCCCTGCTGCGGGGCCGGTGACGATGCTCGACTCCTGAGCAACGATGGAACCGATCGGTCGGCGCGCGTTTCTCAGGCTCGCTGGAGGCGGCGTTGTCGGCATGGCAGCGCTTGGCCCCGCCGGGCTGGTCTTCCGGCAGCTGACACCTATCGCGGTCGAGAACCCGCTCGCGTCCTACCCCGACCGCGACTGGGAGGACGTGTATCGGGACCAGTACCGGTACGACTCGTCGTTCGCCTACGTCTGTGCGCCGAACGATACGCACAACTGCCGCATGAGGGCGTTCGTTCGAAACGGCGTCGTGACCCGCATCGAGCAGAACTACGACAGCGGCCGCGTTCGCGATGCGCTGGGCAACCAGGCGACGGCGGCCTGGAGC
>CAZZND010000001.1:0-54452 GCA_964655465.1 uncultured Actinomycetes bacterium | reverse complement strand
TGAGCTTCCAGTCGCTCGCGCCGCTGCACGATCCGCGACGGATGACGTCGGCATCGTTCGCGTGCGCCGCGGGGATCAGGCCGGCGAGCATCGTGCCGGCGATCGCGACGGCCATCAGGTACCGCTTCCCGTTCATTCGAACCCTCCTGTGGGTCTCGGACATCTCCCATGCTCGCGAGCCGCGCGCAAGGGACCGGGCAACGCCGAGCCAAGGACTCACTAAGGATCTCGGTCCTCGGCGCCGGTTCGACGGTAGCCTGAGCGTCGGAGGCGTCCGGGTTCCTGGTGGGCCCCTCGGTCTTCAAAACCGATGAGGGGGCGACGAGCCCCCTGGCGGGTTCGATTCCCGTCCGCCTCCGCTCACGAGCCGGCGCCCAGCGCGCCGGCGATCGAGCGCGCCCACGCCTCGACCTCGTCCCGATCGCGGAAATCGCCTTCGGGCACCTTCAGGGCGGTGACGATCGCGCGCTCGGCGAAGTGAAGGTCTGCCTTGACGATGCGCCCCGCGAACACCCGGTGCTCGCGGGCCCGGGTCGCCGCGATGACGTTCGCCGCGTCCACGGACTCTTCCTCGGGCTTCGGCGGATCGCCGACCGGGCCGCTCGAGAACAGCCACACGGGCCGGCCGGCGAACCCGCCGTCCGCGCCCTCCACGAACGCCTTGGCCTCCTTCGTCCAGTGTCCCGCGTACACCGCGCTGCCCAGGACCACCGCGTCGAAGTCACGTGGATCCGGGCCGGCCGTCACGTCCAGGCACGACACGTCGTATCCCGCCTCGGTCAGCACATCCGCGATCCACGATCCGATCTCGGCGGTCGAGCCGTGCCTGCTCGCCGTCGCCACCAGCACCTTCATCCCGTGCTCCCTTCCACGACACCTCCCTCGGAGCCTGCGACCGGGCCCCCGCGCGCGATCGGGCCTTCCGACCCGGATCCGAGAGGCCGTTCGGACATGACAGGCTGAGCGGTGTTCAAGACGACGCGAAGCCCAGGCCCTCGCCGAAGCCGGCTGGGGGTGTCGCTCAGGCTGTTGGCAGCTCGCTGGCGATGATGGCTCGCTCGCGCACCCGCCTTAAAAAAAAAACCTCCCCGACCCGTCGCGTTCATCGGTGCGACGGGCTCGTGTGGGAGCATGCGCCCATGACGGATGTGACGACCGACGACCGCCCGTTCGCCGTCGTCGACATCGGTTCGAACTCGGGCCGGATGACCGTCTTCCGTCTGCGCGAGGACGGGCACCTCGACGTCATCGAGGACGCGCGCTCGCCGCTGCGCCTCGCACGCGAGCTCCGCGACGGCGACGCCCTCGGCGAGGACGCGATCGCCCGCGCCGTCGAGGCGCTCCACGATTTCAAAGCCATCGCCGACGGCGCGGGCGCGACCCGGATCATCGCCGTCGCGACCTCGGCGGCCCGTGAGGCCCGCAACGGGTCCGATCTCGTCGGCGCCGCCGAGGCGGTCGGCATCCCGCTGCGGGTGATCGACGGTGAGCTCGAGGCACGCCTGGGGTTCCTCGGGGCGGTTTATGACCTTCCCGTCACCGCCGGGCTCACGATGGACATCGGCGGCGGCAGCGTCGAGCTCACGCGGTTCGAGGACCGCGAGCTCGCGGGGTCGTGGACCCTGCCGTACGGTTCGCTCCGTGCTTCGGACCGCTACCTCGAGCACGACCCCCCCGCCGAGGAAGAGATGGCGCGGCTGCGCAAGGCCTTCGCCGAGGCGCTCGACGAAGCCGGCCTCACCGAGCTCCGCAGGCACGAGGACCTGGTCGGCATCGGAGGGACCGTGCGCAACCTGGCCAAGATCGACGTGCGGCGTACCGACCCCGACCTGCCGCTGCTGCACGGCTACGAGCTGACCGGCCGAGGTCTCGCGGCCATGCTCGACGACCTCGCCGAGCGATCCATGAAGCGGCGCGCGCTGGTACCCGGGCTCAACCCCGACCGCGCCGACACGATCGTCGGGGGCGCGATCGTGGCCGCCGGTGTCATGGACCACGTCGGTGCCCGCCGCATCGTGGTCTCCAGCCGCGGTCTGCGCGAGGGGCTCGCCCTCGACTCGTTCGGACGCGACGTGCCGCCGGCATCGTGGGTTCGAACGATCTCGGTGGCAACGCTCGCACGCCGGTTCGCCACGTGGGAAGCCAACACCGCCGACCGACGCACGGCGATCGCGCTGCGCATCTTCGACGTGCTCGACGCGGCGTCGCCATCGTCGATCCGCGAGATGCTCGGGCATGCCGCGACCCTCGTCGACGTCGGACGCGCGATCGACTACTACGACCGGTTCAAGCACGCGGCGATGATCGTCCTCACCTCGGACCTCGCAGGCTTCTCGCACGGTGACCTGGCGGCGCTCGCGACCATCCTGCGCGACGCCGGAGACGACGTCTCGGCCGGGCGTCTCGTCGACGAGCAGGATCGTGCGGTCGTGGAGCGGGCCGCGGCGGCGCTGGCGCTGGCCGACGACCTGCACCGGCGTATCCTGAAGGATTCGGCCGCCGAGATCCGCTGCGCCTGGACGAGCGAGGGGTTCGAGGTCACCGCTCCCGTCCCCGCGGGGTGGCGGCCCCGTGGGGTCGCCGACCGGTTCGTCGAGGCGGTCGGCCGCCCGCTCCGCATCATCCCGGCCGGACTCGACTGAGAGCGTCTTACCGAAACGCGAGCGAGCCGGCCCCGTCCCATCACGTTAGGGTCGAACGATGGCGGGAGCCTCGTTCGACCCGTTGGCGGAGGCGCGCGGCGGCGAAGCCGCCGCGCGCCGGACGGCCTGGTGGGCCAAGACGCTGGTGGCCTCCTATCGCGGACCGGGGATGGCCATCGCGAAGATCCGAGGTCACGGCGAGCTCGTCGGCGCCGCCACCGACGTCGTGATCGAGGGGTTCGCGCGCTCGGCCAACTCGTTCGCGGTCGCTGCCTTCCGGATGCCCCAAGGGCGCCCCCTCCAGATCGCGCACCATACGCACGCGGCGGCACAGGTGCTCGAGGCCGTGCGCCTCGGGGTCCCGACGATGGTGCTGATCCGCGAGCCCGACGCCGCCGTCTTGGGCACCATGCAATACCGGCCGTTCCTGACCCCGCACGCGGCATTCCACTCCTACGTGCGCTTCCACCGCGCCGTGCTCCGGGTCGCCGACGGGTTCGTCGTCGCCCCGTTCGACGAGGTCACGACCGACTTCGGCGCCATCATGCGCCGCCTGAACGAACGGTTCGGCACCACGTTCGTCCCGTTCGACCACACGCCGGAGAACGCGGCGCGGGTCTTCGAGGAGATGGACGAGTTCTGGCGTTCACAGGTCGGCGAGGGCAACGAGTTCGAACGGCGGGTCGGCCGGCCCACCGGCTGGCGAGAAGGCCGCAAGGCGGCGCTCACGCCGCTCGTGCGGGCGGTCGGCGAGGCGCGCGACGAGGCCCACCGGCTGTTCGACGCCTTGAAGGCGCGGGCGGACGAGCCGGTCTAGACCTCCTGCGTGAGCCCCGGATCGACGCTCACGTCGAGGGGCAGCCAGCACTCCACCGTGCTGCCCTCGCCTTGCGCGCTGGAGATCCGGACCCAGCCGCCGGCGAGCTCCGCGCTCTCGAGCATCGCGGACATGCCGAGGTGCCCGGGCTCGGGTGTGGTCGCGACGTCAGGGTCGAAGCCCGAACCGTCGTCGAATACGCGAACGGTGACCCCGTCCCCCGCCGACGCGACGTCGACCCGGACCCGGGTCGCGCCGGCGTGCTTGCGGACGTTCTGGATGGCCTCCTGGGCGATGCGGTAGAGCAGCGCCCGGGTGTCGGGCTCGGGCTGGGTCTCGAGCTCGCCGTGGATCTCCCAGCGCCACCCGGCCGTGGGGGCCAGGTACTCGAGGTACTGCTCGAGCGCTACGACGAGCCCGCTACGATCGAGCGCCACGGGCCGCAGCTCGAATAGCATCGAGCGCAACCGTTCGATCGCCCCGCGCACGTCCGCCTCGAGCGCCTCGAGCGCCTCGCTCGTCACGGCGTCGGGATAGCCCGCCATCATCTGCAGACGCATGTCCACGGCGCTCATCACCTGGATCGGGTCGTCGTGCAGCTCTGCCGCGATCTTGCGCCGCTCGGCCTCTTGGGCGTGCTGCACGCGCGCCGCCAGCTCGCGTCGCTGCTGCAGCGTCTGCCGCAGGACATCGAGGCTCCAGCGCAGGCGCTCCTCGGCCTCCTTGCGGTCGGTGATGTCCAGCATCACCCCGCGCCAGTACAGCAGCGTGCCGTCCTTGGATGTCATGGGGATGGCCTCGTCGCGGATCCACACCCACCGGCCGTCCTTCGCGCGCAGTCGGTACTCGTGCAGGAACCGTTCGCCGCGCTCGTTGGAGATCCGATTGGCCTGCATCGTGGGATCGACGTCGTCAGGATGCAGGCACGCCCGCCACAGCTCGAGGTCGGTCGTCCACTCCTGGACCGTGTAGCCCAGGAGCTGCTCGACCTGGGGGCTGGTGTACAGGTTGGTCGAGTCCTCATCCGGCCGGTCGATGTACAAGATCGCCGGAACGCCCTCGACGAGCGTTCGGTAGGCGTCGGGGTGCAGCTCGTCGAAGCGCCATAACTCGCTCATGACGAGGCGATCAGGCCCGCGAGCATCGCGGTGCGGGGGACCACGCTCTCGAGGTCGAGCCACTCCCCCGGCGCGTGGTCGTCGCCGCCGATCGGGCCGAGCCCGTCGAGGGTGGGCGTGCCGGCGGCGCTGGTCGTGTTCGCGTCCGAGGCGCCGCCCGTCGCCGCGTCCTTCAGGTCGAACCCGAGCTCGGCGGCGAGGCCGGTCGCGATCTCGACCAGCCGAGCGGAACCGTCGCTCTTCTCCATCGGGCGATGCCACGCGCTGCGGTGCACCTCGATCCGCGTGTCGTCCACCAGCGTCTGCGCGCAGACCCGTTCGATCTCGCGCTCGGCCTCCTCGAGCGTGTCGAGCGCGGGCGAACGCAGATCCACCTCGAGCACGCAACGGGCGGGCACGACGTTCGGCCGCGTGCCGCCGCGAGCGACGCCAACGTTCACCGTGACGCCCGGCCAGCGGCCGTTCAGCGCCTGCAGCGCCACGATCGTGTGGGCCGCCTGCAACACCGCGTGGCGCCCGCGCTCGGGCTCGACACCGGCGTGGGCGGCACGGCCGTTCACGATCATCTCGTAGTCGGTCACCCCTTTCCGCGCCGACACGACATCGCCGTTCTCCCGCGCCCCTTCGAGCACGAACGCGACGTCGTGCTCGGGCGCGAGCGAGCGGATGACCGGCCGCGAGAACGGCGACCCGATCTCCTCGTCGGGGTTGCAGACGTAGGTGAGGGTGCCGAACCTCTTCACGCCGGCGTCCTGCAGCGCCAGGGTCGCGAAGAATCCCGTCAGGAGCCCGCCCTTCATGTCGGACACCCCCGGTCCGCGGGCGAGGGTCCCCTCGATCCGGAACGGACGCTCGGCGACGGTTCCCTCGTCGAACACCGTGTCCGTGTGGCCGATCAGCAACACGTTCGTGGTCCCTGTGCCTTGCAGCCGACCGATCACCAGGTCCCCGAGCTGCGCCTCGCCTTCAGCCGGCTCGTGCGGGCGACGCTCGACGTCCCATCCCCCGTCGCGGAACCGCTGCTCGCAGAGGTCGGCGATCGCGTTGACGCCGCCCGGCGTGTACGAGCCGCAGTCGACGTTCACCATCTGCTCGAGCACGGCGAGGAACTCGTCCTCGCGTGCGGCCACCCGATCCCTCAACGTCCGAACGTCCACGTCCATCGGCGCCCGACGCTAGCATGCGCCGAACGCCGAGAGCCATGAGCGGAGGGCGAGCGTGATCGAGGGACGAGGGGTTGTCGTGCGGCGATCCGGAGGGCCTGCTCGGATCGAGCCCATCGAGATCGACGACCCAGGCCCCGGCGAGGTCCGGATCGCCGTCACCGCGAACGGCCTGTGTCACTCCGACCTGTGGGCGATCGAGCACGGCAACTGGGGGGTGCCGTTCCCCATGCTCCTCGGTCACGAGGGCGCGGGCGTGGTCGACGCCGTCGGTCCCGACGTCGACGGCCTGGCACCGGGCACTTCCGTGCTACTGGTGTGGGCGGTGCCCTGCGGCACGTGCCGGGCCTGCGCGCGAGGCCGGCCACGGCAGTGCACACACGCCTGGGAGCAGCCGCCGCGCATGCGGGCCGTGACCGACGGCGCCAACCTCACCGGCACGCTGTCGGTCGGGTCCCTCGCTACCCACGTCGTGGTGCAGGCGCCACAGGCGATCGCGATGCCCGACGGCGCAGATCCCGTGCATGCCTGTCTACTCGGGTGCGGGGCCTCGACCGGGATCGGCGCCGTCGTGAACACCGCCGGGGTGCAGCCCGGTGACTCCGTCGCGGTGATCGGGCTCGGAGGGATCGGCCTCGCCGCGGTGCAAGCAGCCAGGATCGCAGGCGCCGCACGGATCGTCGCGGTCGATCTGATCGCGACGAAGCTCGACATCGCACGTCGTCTCGGCGCCACCGACACCGTCGACGCGACGGCTCACGACGCCGTCGACGCGGTCCGCGACCTCACCGGCGGGGTCGACGTGGCGATCGAGGCCACGGGCGTCGCCAAGGTCGTCGAGCAGGCCGTCGCCATGCTTGCCAGGGCGGGCGTCGCGGTCGCGGTAGGCGTGCCGCGCCCTGGGTCCACCGTGACGATCGCCTGGGGCGATGGGCTCCCGGGCGCCGCCTACCCCAACAAGGCGAGGCTGGCGATCACGGACGGCGGCGACCCCCTCACCGAGGACTTCCGCACGTGGTTGCATTGGTCGGTCGACGGGAGGCTCGACCTCGAGTCGATGGTCTCGCAGGAGATCGCGTTCACCGACGAGGCCATCGACGAGGCGTTCGCCTCGATGCTCGCCGGGGAGGTCATCCGCACCGTCGTCCGGTTCTGAGGGTGCGGCCGCCGCGCGCGAGGCGTAGCATCGCCGCGTGCGGGCCGGCGAGCTGAACACCTTCTGGCGGGTCGCGCTCCCGTTGGTGGCTCCCTTCGTCCGGCTGCTGTTCCGGGTGCGCATCCGAGGCGTCGAACACATCCCGGCGAAGGGGCCTGCGATCTTGGCCTTCAACCACGTGAGCATGCTCGACGGACCGGTGCTCGCCATCGAGGTCGCACGCGCGCTTCGTCGTGAGAGCCGGTTCCTGGTCGCCGCCGAGATGTTCCGGTTCCCGGTGGTCGGGTGGATCTTGCGCAGCGCGGATCAGGTCCCCATCCGGCGGGGGGCGGGCGACGGTGGCGCGCTCGAGGCGATCATCACCCAGATCCGCCACGGTGGGATGACCGCGGTCGCCCCAGAGGGGCGCATCGACGACCACGGGGGCCGCGACGGGCTCCAGCGTCTGCGGACCGGGGCGGCCCGGATCGCGCTGACGACCGGCGCGCCCGTGGTCCCCGTGGGGATCTGGGGCACGCAGGTCCGGTGGCCGCGCGGCGGCCCGAAGCTCCGGCTCCCGCTTCGTCCGAAGCTCGCGATCGCGGTGGGCCCGCCCATCCTCCCGACAGGTGACGTCGAGGTACAGGACGACATCGACGCGTTCGTGGCGCAGCTCGGGGCGCACCTCGAGGAGCAGGTGGCGCTCGCACGACGGGCCGCAGGCGACCCCGTGTAGGCGCGCCGGTTCAGCCCTGGATCAGCTCGGCGGCCGCCTCCGACGGCAGCCAGAACCAGCGCAGGTGCTCGAAGTCCGGACCGACGTCGCCGGTGAGATCACCGCCGGGAGGCGGGGCCGGCAGCGACGCGAGCAGAGCACGCGCCTCGTCGAGATAGGCCCGCAACCGCGCGGCCGGCTCGTGCAGCAGATGGTCCGGGACGACGGGGTCCGCTGCGTCGAACCGGATCGCATCGAGGGACAGCGGCGCCTCGCCCGCCCCGTCGACGTGGCGCCACGTCCCGCTCGACGGTTCGAGCCGGTACCACGGCAGCAGCCGCCACCCGTCGGTGGCGACCAGGTCCACGGCGTCCAGGATGAACCCGAACACGGTCTCGTCGATGAAGTAGTTGAAGCTGACCCGGATCCACCCGGGCTTGATCCCTTCGCAGCCGAGGTGGATCTCGCGCTCGAACTCGTGCGAGCGCTCGAGGTCGATCCCAAGCAGCCGGTGCCCGTAGGGTCCCGCGCACGAGCACCCACCACGGGCCTGGATGCCGAACAGGTCGTTCAGCAAGGCGACCACGAAATTGTGGTGCAGGTACCGGTCGCGATGACGGACGACGAACGACACGATGGACAGGCGCGGCAGATCGTGGCTCCCGAGGATCTCGATCGCGGTGTTCTCCTCCCATCGGTGCAGCGCCCGGTGGGTCAGCTCCTCCTCGCGGTCGCGGATGAACGGCGCCCCGACCTCCTCCTTGAGCTTGAACACGAGCCCTGCGCGGATGGACCCCACGATGTCGGGGGTCCCTCCTTCCTCGCGTCGCTCGATCTCGGGCGCGTACACGTGCTCGAGCGCGTTGACGTACTCGACCGTCCCTCCGCCCGGGACGCTCGGCACGCTGTTCGTGAACAGGGCGCGCCGCGCCACGAGAACGCCGGGCGTGCCGGGCCCGCCGATGAGCTTGTGCGGCGAGATGAACATCGCGTCGGCGTAGTCGAGGTCCGCCTCAGAGCCCGACCGGTGCGGCGCCATCCGGAGCTCGACGTAGGGCGCGGCGGCCGCGGCATCCCAGCACGACAGGGCGCCGTGGCGGTGCAGAAGGATAGAGATCGCCTGCATGTCCGACAAGATCCCGGTCACGTTCGAAGCGGCCGAGAAGCTGCCGATCTTGAGCGGCCGGTCCTCGTGGGCGTGCAGTGCCTGCTCCAGGGCATGCAGATCGATCCTGCCGTCGGCGTCCTCGGGGATCGTGACGACATCCGCGATCGATTCACGCCACGGCAGCTCGTTCGAATGATGCTCGTACGGGCCGATGAGCACGACGGGACGCTCCGAGGCAGGGATGTGCGACGCGAGGCCGTAGCGGCGGTCGAGGTCGGCGGGCAGCCACAGGTTCATGCAGTCGATCAGCTTCATGATCGCACCGGTCGAGCCCGAGCCCGCGAACAGGACCACGTGCTCGTCGGTGCCGCCGCAGGCATCGCGGATGACCCGCCTCGAGTCCTCGCGGAGCCTCGTCGTCTGACGACCCGTCCCCGAGGACTCGCTGTGCGTGTTGCCGTACAGCGGCAGGACCTGGTCGCGGATCACGTCCTCGATGAAGGCGAGTGACCGCCCGCTCGCGGTGTAGTCGGCGTAGGTGACCCGCCGGACGCCGAACGGGCCCTGCACGGCCGCGTCGTCGCCGATGACGGCCTCGCGTATGCGACGAACGATCTCCGGATCATCGGACATGGATGGCATCGTAGCCCTCGACCGGGGCCCAGCGAGCCGGCCGCGTCGCTTCAGGGGAACCTTCTGGGTGAGATCCAGGAATTCGGGTGATAGGGCCATCCGGGCGGCCGGTCGGCCGCTGCCAGGAAGCGCGAAGGGGCGGCCCGCAGGGCCGCCCCTTCGAAGGTCAGATGGGTCGGCGGCTCAGCCGCCGAGCGCCATCGCGTTGATCAGGTTCGAGTCGCGCAGCTTGCGCAGCGCCTCACGCTCGATCAGCCGCACGCGCTCGCCCGACAGACCGAGCACCTTGCCGGTCTCACGCAGGCTGAGCGGCTGGCCGTTCTCGAGTCCGTAGCGCAGCGCCACCACGTGACGCTCGCGCTCGTCGAGCACCTTGTCGACCGCGCCACCGATCTCCTCGCGCAGCAGCTGATCCTCGACCTCGTTGAACCCGGCGTCGGAGTCGACCTCCTCGATCAGGTCGCCGAGCTCGGTGTCCTCGCCCACGGGCGACTGCAGCGACAGCGGCTCACGACGGCCCATCTCGGTCAGGTCGTCGATCTCTTCGACCGTGGTGTCGAGGGCCTTCGCCAGCTCGTCGCGCGAGGGCTCGCGGCCCATCGACTGGGCGAACTGGAACCGCGTGCGGTTCAGCTTGCGCAGACGATCGTGGATGTGCACGGGCAGACGGATCGAGCGCGAACGATCGGCGATCGCGCGCGTGATCCCCTGGCGGATCCACCACGTGGCGTAGGTCGAGAACTTGAACCCACGACGCCAGTCGAACAGCTCGACGGCGCGCATCAGGCCGATGTTGCCTTCCTGGATCAGGTCAAGGAGCGGCAGCCCCTGTCCCTGGTACTTGCGAGCGACGGACACGACCAGACGCAGGTTGGCCATGATGAACCGCTGGCGGGCGGCCTCGGCCTTGCGCACGTCGGCACGGGCCTTCGCGATCGACTTCTCCGAGCGGAGGCGGCCGGCGCGCAGGCGCTCCTCGGCCTCTTTCCCACCCTCGATGGTCATCGCCAGCTCCACCTCTTCCTCTTTGGTCAGCAGCGGCTCGCGTGCCGCCGCCTCGAGGTAGAGGCGCAGGTCATCAGCGTCGTCGGTCCCCAAGGGACGCGCCGGCTCAGGCACTTCGTATCACTCTCCTCCTCGAGGCCTCCGGCCGCTGGGCGCGACGAGGCGGTCCTCGGGAACTCGGGGTCGTTCCTGGTTCGGATCGGGCGGCCGACGGGTTCATCGAGGCACCCCCCGTGCCTGCGAAACGCCTTCGCCGCTCGACGACCATCGTAGGGGGTGACCTGCACATCTGTAAAGCTCAAGGCACGTGGAGGTCTTGTGAAGACGTTCACGAGGGTCCGGCCGGAGGGCCGCCCACCCGCGAGCCCCGCCTCAGGTGGGCGGTAGGCTCGCGCGGTGAGTGGGATCGAGCTGCCGGGTCCCCGGACCACCGAGACTCCCGACGGGCCCGTGATGTGGCGGGGGTGGGAGGGCCCGGGCGACGTCTCGTTCGTCCTGGTCCACGGCCTGGGCGGCTCCCACCTGAACTGGGTGCAGGTCGCGCCCAGCCTCGCCGGACTGGGGCCGGTCATCGCCCTCGACCTGCCGGGGTTCGGCCGGACCCCGCTCGCGGGACGACCGGCCGGGATCACGGACCTCCGGCGGGCCCTCGACGGGTTCCTGGCAGTCGAAGCACCGGGTCCGGTGGTGCTCTCGGGCAACTCCATGGGCGGGGTGCTCGCCGTCCTGCAGGCAGCGATCGAGCCCGACCGGGTCGCCGGACTGATCCTGACCGGCTCGGCCTTCCCGTGGGCAGGCGGCGGCGTTCCGAGCCCGATCGTCATGGCCGGCTTCGGCACCGCCGAGATCCCCGGTCTGGGCGAGGCCGTGGTGCGGGCGCGCCTCACCAGGCTCCGGCCGGACCAGGTCGTCCGTCTCGCGATGCGCATGGTCACCGCCGACCCCCGAACGATCCCGACCGAGGTCGTGCGCTTGCACGAGGAACTGATCGCCGACCAGCAGGAACGCCCCGATGTGCCCGTCGCGTTCGTGCAGGCATCGCGCTCCTTGCTCCGGCTGGCCCGGCGTCGCGACGTCGCCCGCCGTGCACTCGACGCCGTGCGCTGCCCGGTGCTGGTCGTGCATGGCCGCCGCGATCGGTTCGTCCCCGCCCGCTTCGCCGAGGCCGAGCTGGTTCGGCACCCGGCGTGGCGTGGCAGGATCCTCCCTGGTGTCGGGCACGTGCCGCAGATGGAGGCGCCCGGGCGTTGGGTCGCCGAGGTCGCCGACTGGCATGCGGCGAACCTGGCGTGAGCGAGGGCCAGCGCCGATGACCCGGCGTTGGATGAGCCTGTTCCTGCTCGTCGGGCCGTTGGCCCTGGTCGCCACGCCTGCGGGAGCGCAGGACCCCGGATACGGGGCCGCCGTCGAGGCCCTGGACAACGTCTTCGCGAGCCAGATCGTCAGGGTCCAGCCCGGTCAGACCGTCGAGTGGACGAACCGAGGACGCGCCCAGCACGACGTGGTGGCCGACGACGGCGCGTGGCGTTCACCGATCCTCGAACCGGAGCTCGAGTACGACCGCACGTTCGACGCTCCTGGGGTCTACGCCTACCACTGCTCGCTGCACGGCGCCGCGGGCAACGGGATGACGGGCATCGTCGTGGTCGGCGACGTGGCGGCACCGGGTCCGACCCGTGACGTGGGGCCCGGCGCCGAACCACCGCCGGCCGGGTTCGCGGCGACCATCCGGGTCCCCGAGGATCGACCCACCATCCAGGAGGCGGTCGACGCGGCCGAGCCAGGGGGCATGGTGCTGATCGATCGCGGCGTCTACCACGAGTCGGTGACGGTGGGCGTTCCCTACGTCACGATCCGAGGCGTCGACCGCAACCGCACGATCATCGACGGCCGGTTCGAGCGCGCGAACGGCATCCAGGTCTTCGAGGCCGACGGGGTGGTCGTCGAGAACCTGACGGTCCGGAACCACCTGCTGAACGGCGTGTTCTGGAACGGGGTCCTCGGGTTCCGCGCCTCGTACGTGACCGCCGAGAACAACGGGGACTACGGGATCTACGCGTTCGCCTCGCGCTTCGGCCAGTTCGACCACTCTTACGCGAGCGGTTCCCCCGACTCGGGGTTCTCCATCGGCGGGTGCCAGCCCTGCGACGTGGTGATCACCGATGTCGAGGCCGAGCACAACCTGCTCGGCTATTCGGGGACGAACGCGGGAGGAAACCTCGCGATCGTGAACAGCGAGTGGCACGACAACGCGGCGGGAGTCGTGCCGAACACGCTGGACTCCGAGCCGGCCGCGCCACAGCGCGACGCGGTGATCGCTGGGAACCACATCCACGACAACGGGTACACGGACGCGCCCATGACGTCCTCGGAGTGGGCGCCCGCCTTCGGCAACGGGATCATCGTGTTCGGCGGCCGCGGCAACCTGATCAGCGGCAACCTGATAGAGAACCACCCTTCGTACGGGGTGGTGTTGTTGCCGGCGCCCGACCGCGCCTTCTGGCCGACGGGCGGCAACAACATCGAGGCCAACGTCGTGCGGGGCAGCGGCCTCGCCGATCTGGCGCTCGCGGCACCGACGCTCGGGGGTGACTGCTTCGCGGCGAACGACGCGACCTCGAGCGTGCCCGGTGCGATCGAGCTGCGCTTCCCCTGCGAGGGCTTCCGACTCGGTGGAACCGGCGGCTCGATGGCCCCGTGGATCACCGTCGGCGGACGGCTGCTCCTGGACGTCCGGCTGCCCGACTACCGCGACCAACCGGCGGCGCCGCCCCAGGAGCAGATGCCGGGTGATCCTGCGGCAGCGCCGCCGATCCCCGCCATCCCCGAGCAGAACGTCCCACCGACCTATCGGATCCGCGCCGTGGGCGACATCGAGCCCGCGCACGGACCGCAGACCATGAAGGAGCCGACCGTGCTTGGTGTACCGATCGCGACGTCGTGGTGGAGCCTCGCCCTCGGGCTCTACGGCTACATCCTGCCGCTCGTTCTGTACGTGACCTGGGTGGCGGTCGCGGTGTGGGACCTCATCCGGCAGGAGTCCCTGCCCATCCCGTTCCGCGCCCGGTGGATGCTCGTCGTTCTGGTGGTGCCGTTCCTGGGCCCGCTGCTCTACTTCGTCTGGGGCCGGTCCCCCATCCCGCGACAGCTTCGCCTCGTCCTTACCGCGGGTGGTGTCGCGGTGTATCTGGTGTTCGTCGCGGCGACCGTGCTCGTGAGCTGAACGCGCGGCTCACGCCACCGCCGTGCCCGCCGGCACCTGCTGGGTGATGCAGTGGGGACCGCCACCGCCCTCGTGGAGCACGACCCCGGGCACCGGCACCACTTCGCGGTCGGGCATCGCAGCGCGGATCTGCGCGAGCGCGACCTCGTCCTCAGGGACGTCTCCGACCGGCACGATCACGCCGCCACCGTTGGTCAGATAGACGTTCAGGTGGGTGAGCTCCACCGGCGCCCCGGGGTCGAACGGCGTGACCTCGATCGTGCGGCCGCGCGCGTCGGGGGTGCGTGCGATCACCTCGGCGTTGGCGAGACCGCGATCGTGGTCGGGGTCGGAGGGGTCGGCGGGCGCGAGCAACATGGCCGTCCCCGCCGCGGTGAACAGCGCGATCCCGTCGACGTGCCCGTCGGTGTCTCGGCTCGCGGACCAGCCGTAGGGGAGCCACACGACGACCTCGGCGCCGAGGTAGTCATGCAGCACCGCATCGATCTGTTCCGCGGTCATCGAGGGGTTCCGGTTCGGGTTCAGGTTGCAGGTCTCGGTGGTCAGGAGCGTGCCTTCACCGTCAACGCAGATCGAACCGCCCTCGAGGATCATCGGAGCGACGTATCGTCGCATCCCGAGGTGCGCGGCGATAGCCTGGGGAACCCGTGCGTCGTGGTCGTACGGCCGGTACCGTTCGCCCCACCCGTTGAAACCGAAGTGCACGAGCGCGACATCGCCACGGCCGTCGGTCACGAAGATGGGGCCGCTGTCACGTATCCAGGAGTCGTCGATCAGCACGGGCAGCAACTCGATGTCGTCGCGCAGGCGCTCACGCGCCTCGGTCATCTGCGCCGGGTCGACGACCATGATCACCGGCTCGAAAGCGGCGATCGCGTTCGCGACGGTCGCGTAGTCGTGCTCGGCGTCTGCGAACAGGTGACCCCACAGATCCGCGCGCATGCGGTTCGGCCATGCCATGAGGGTCGCCTGGTGCGGCGCCCACTCGGCCGGCATCGAGAACCCGTCGTCGCGCGGGGTGCGGCCTGCGATCGGCGCCGTCACCGCGTCTCGAGCTCGATCCGCATCCGCTTGTTGGCCTTGCCCTTCGACTCGGTCTTGACCACGCGGACACGGCCGACCTCACCCGTGGAGCGGACGTGGGTGCCACCGTCGGCCTGCTTGTCGATACCCGTGATGTCGATCACGCGGATGGGGTCCACGTGCTCGGGGATCAACGACACCTTGGTCCGGATGAGGTCGGGGTCCGCGAACGCCTCGGCGCGAGGCAGGAACAGCACGTGGACCTCGACGTCGCGCGTCAGGGCGGCGTTCAGCTTGTCCTCGACCTCGCGGCCGAACTCCTGGCTGATGCCGCCCAGCTCGAAATCCATCCGGGCGATGCCGCCTGACTCCATGTTGCCGCCCGTGACCTTCGCGCCGTAGTCGGCGTAGACGATCCCGGACAGCGAATGCAGCGCCGTGTGCGTCCGCATGTGCAGGTACCGGCGATCCCAATCGATCGACACGGTCACGGATGCGCCGACCGGAGGCGGTGCGCCGTCGACCGGGTGCAGGACCTCTCCGGTGTCGCGCGATTTCACGGTATCGGTGATGGTGGCGTGCCCCCCTTCCCACATGAGGGTGCCCGTGTCGCCGGGCTGGCCGCCCCCACGGGCGTAACACACGGTCCGGTCGAGCACGACGCCCTCGTCGGTGACGGCGATCACCGTCGCGTCGCAATCCCGCAGGTAGGCGTCGTGGCTGAAGAGCTCCTCGGTCATCCCCGAGATGCTAGCCCGCGGCGGCGATCGGGGTCTCGTGGAAGAACGCGGCCCGAACGACCCAGAGCGCGATAGGGCGGTGGGGGCGGGCGACTTCCGTCGCCCGCCCCCACGACCGCGCTACGTCAGGTAGGACAGAAGGAGCTGACCCACGCGCTCGTTCACGTAGGCCGTGCCCGCGAAGTCCGAAGCCTTCGGACCCCATGCGTAGATCGGCACAGGCGTGTCGGTGTGGTCACCTTCATCCAGGCCGTACCAGCCCCAGCCCACGTTCCACCGGTCGGACAGAACGTCGGCGATGCCCATCTCGCCGCTTCCCTGTGCGGCGATGTCGTTGATGTGGGCTAGCTCCGTCCGCGTGAGGTCGAGGCCCGTGTAGCGCTCCACGGTCGCCTCGGTGTCTGCACCGTGCTTGATCTCGCCCCACATGAACTCGACGGTCGCGGTTTGTTGCCGGAGCCCGACGACGTCGATCTTGGAGGCGCCCTTCGTCAAGAAGGTCAGGCCGCCGCACTCGTGGTCCGCGGTGACGACGATCAGGGTGTCGGTCCGGGTTATCGCCCAGTCGTACGCAGCCTTCACGGCGTTGTCCATGGCGATCATGTCCGTGGCGGACCAAGCGCCGTCGCGCGAGTGGCCGGCCCAATCGATCGCACCGTCCTCGACCATGAGGAGGAACCCGTCGGGGTCAGTGCTCAGGACGTCGAGCGCGGACGTGGTCATCTCCGCAAGGGTCGGCTCGATCCCGATCACGCCTTCGTTCGCGCGGTCGATCGGATGTGCGAACGACTCCACACCCATCAGGCCGTACATCGGACCAGTTCCCGGGCCCGCCACGTAGGCGTTCATCTCGGTCACGTTGTCCACGTACGTCACGCCCGGCTGGTTCACGAGCCCGGCCTCGGAGCCGGCGCCCATCAGGAACTCACTACCCTGCGCGTGCATCTGCACGGCGATCTCATCGTCCTCGCCCCGGTCGGTGACGTGGGAGGCGTAGGCCGCGGTCGTGGCGTTCGTCATCCCGACGCTCGTCACGAGCCCGGTGGCCTTGCCTTTGTCCTCCGCCCGCTCGAGCACCGTCTCGACCGCGGTGGGCGTCGGGATCGTCGGGATCATCGAAACCCAGCCGTTGTGGGTCTCGTAGCCGGTGGCGAGCGCCGTCGCGCCGGCGGCCGAGTCGGTGACGCCGTCGAGCGAGTTCGTGTTGAGGGAGCCGACCGCGCCCCACGGGATGCCGTTGACGTTGAGCGCGCTCCCCTTGTACAGACGGCCCAACCTGACCTGCTCGGGCCCCATCCCGTCGCCGATGAAGACGATGATGTTCTTCGGCGCCGACGAGGGCCTCGGCGGTCGCGCCGCCGTGCTCGGCGCGATCAGCGCGAAGACCAACCCGCTCGCGACGAGCGCGACACGGACGGAACGCCGCAACGTTCTCCCGCGCATGACTCCCCCTCCTCCGCCGGGGTACGGGCCCGGCGACTCGACGATCCTATGGGCACCCGGGTAGATCGTCAACAGTCGACAGTAGACCCAAAGATTCCGCTGCAGAGCATGCCGCGTGCCCGACTACGATCGTTCGAGCTCGGCGAACAGCGCCGAGTGGTCGCGCTCCCCGTCCCCGGCCTCGACCGCCGCCTGCAGCTGCTGAGCGACCACCGCGAACGACGGGATGGGGGATCCGGCTACTGCGGCGGCGTCTTCCACGATCCTCGCGTCCTTGCGGTGCAGCCGGATCCGGAATCCGGGGTCGAACGCACGGTCGAGCATCCGCTGTCCGTGCACCTCGAGGATCTTCGACCCCGCGAACCCGCCCATCAGCGCCTCGCGGACCTTGGCGGGATCCACACCGGAACGCTCGGCGAGCAGCAAGGCCTCAGCAACGGCTTCGATCGTGGCGGCGACCACCAGCTGGTTGCACGCCTTGCACACCTGTCCGGCACCGGCCGGCCCGACGTGCACGATGTTCTTCCCCAGGGCCTGGAACACCGGCCGGGCGCGTTCGAACGCGGCCCCGTCGCCACCGACCATGATCGAGAGGGCCGCCTCGGTCGCCCCCTTCTCACCGCCGCTGACCGGCGCATCGAGCATCGCAACGCCCCGGTCCCCGAAGGCCGCCGCCATCGCGCTCGTCGGCCCGGGATCGATCGAGCTCATGTCGATCACGAGCGAGCCCGCGGCCGCAGCCTCGATCACGCCGCCGGGGCCCGTCAGGACCTGCTCGACATCGGCGGTGTCGGGCAGCATCGTGATCGTGATGTCGCTGGCCGCCGCGACCGAGGCCGGCCCCTCCCCACGCGCCGCTCCCAGGGAGACCAGCTCATCGACGGGATCCGGGCTCCGGGAGTGCACCGTGAGCGGGAACCCGGCGGCGAGCAGGTTCTTCGCCATCGGCCGGCCCATGATGCCGAGGCCGATGAACCCGACGCGCTCGCGCACGAGGTTCAGTCCTCCATGGCTTCGTCGGCGATCACCAGCGCCTGGTCGAGCACCTCGAAGGCCTCGCCGAGCTGCTCCTCGTCGATGCACAGCGGCGGGTTGGTGTTCACGCTCCACCACCGGACCACCGTCGCGACCCCGTGATCGAGCAGGTAACGGTTGATCTTGCCCATGACCTCGTTCGTGACGTTGAACGGCGACATCGGCTCTCCGGTGGCCTGCGACTTCACGAGGTCGATCACGCCGAACAGCCCGATGCTGCGCACGTCGCCCACGCTCGGGTGCTTCGCCTTCAGCTCCTGATGGTGACGAGCCATGACCTCGCCCATCTTCTTCGCGTTCTCGACCAGGCCGTCCTCTTCGTAGACGGCGATCGTGGCGAGCGCGGTGGCGACCCCAACCGGATGGCTGTTGTAGGTGAGCCCCGCTCCGAACACGTTGTCCTCGAAGTGGGCCGCGACGTGGGGCCGCAGCCCGAGGGCCCCGAGCGGGACGTAGGAGGACGTGAGTCCCTTCGCCATCGACATCAGGTCGGGGACGATGCCCCAGTGGTTGACTCCGAACCACTCCCCGGTGCGCCCGAAGCCGCACATGACCTCGTCGCACACCATCAGGATCCCGTAGCGGTCGCAGAGCGCACGAACCCCTTGCAGGTAGCCATCGGGCGGGATCAGAACGCCGTTCGTGCCGGTGATCGTCTCCAGGAAGAAGGCCGCGATCGACTCGGGCCCCTCGAGCTCGATCGTCTCCTCCAGGAGCGCGAGCGCCGTCTCCGCATCGTCCCACGGGCGTCCGGGACCGTGATAGGGGTCCAGCACGTGCACCACGCCGCTGAGCCCGGGCTCGTGCGGCCAGCGGCGCGGATCACCCGTGAGCGTCATCGTTCCGGTGGTGGCGCCGTGGTACGAGCGGTAGCGCGCGAGGATCTTGTGGCGACCCGTCACCATGCGCGCGATCTTGACCGCGTTCTCGTTCGCCTCTGCCCCACCCAGCGTGAAGAAGGTCTTCTCGATGTCTCCCGGAAGGAGCTCCGCCATCTTCTGGCCGAGCAGCGCCCGCTCCTCGTAGGTCTGGAACGGCGAGATGAACGCGAGGCGCTCGGCCTGCTTGGCGATCGCCGCCACGATGCGCGGGTCGCCGTGCCCCGCGTTCACGCTCCATAGCTGGCTGTTGAGATCCAGGTAGCGCTTGCCGTCGACGTCCCAGAAATAGACCCCCTTGGCGCGCTCCACGGGGATCGGCGAAACCTTGGACTGCGCCTGCCAGTCGAACATCGTGTACCGCTTGGACATCTCAACGATCTGGCTCGCGCTCAACCTGGCCATCGGTCTACCCCTCTCCTCGCGCCCCGACGGGGCTCGCTTCCTCTTCCGTACCCGCGCCTGGGGACCCGATCACGTAGCTGTGCTCGGCGGCCCATCGTAGGACGACCTCGTCGCCGGGACGAGGATCCACGGCAGCCACCTCGTCGTTGAGCCGGTGCACCGTGAGGCGCTCCCCCGTCCGGAGGTCGACGAGCACCTGGGTGACGGAGCCGAGGTACACGACGTCGGACACCGTGCCGGTGACCGACGAGGAGCCGTCGTCCGTCGACGCACCGCTCGGGGCGAGCCGGATCCATTCGGGGCGCACGGTGATGGTCGCGCTCCCGTCGACCCCGCCGGGGTCCACGGCCAAGATCCGCTCGCCCTCTCCGATGCGCATGATCAGCCGCCCATCGGCGCGATCGTCGACGCGGAGCTCGATCAGGTTGGACACGCCGATGAATCCAGCGACGAACGGGGTGGCCGGGCGCTGGTAGAGCTCGCGCGGCGGGGCCAGCTGTTCGACGACGCCGCCGCTCATGACCGCGATGCGATCCGACATGGTCATCGCCTCTTCCTGGTCGTGGGTCACATAGACGAACGTCGTTCCGGTACGCACCTGCAACTGCTTGAGCTCGAGCTGCATCTCCTTGCGCAGCTGCAGATCGAGGGCCCCCAGCGGCTCGTCGAGCAGCAACGCGGCCGGGCGATTGACGAGCGCGCGAGCGAGGGCGACCCGCTGCTGCTGACCCCCCGACAGCTGGCTCGGGCGACGGTCAGCGAGGCCGTCGAGCCGGACGGTTCGAAGCGCCTCCTCCACGCGGGGGCCAACCTCGGCGCGAGCGACCCGCTTGATCTTGAGCCCGAACGCGACGTTCTCGGCGACCGTCATGTGGGGGAACAGGGCGTAGGACTGGAAGACCATGTTCACGTCGCGGCGCTGCGGAGGCAGCCCCGTGACGTCGCCGCCGCGGAGGAGGATCCTCCCGCGGTCGGGCGTCTCGAAACCCGCGATCATCCTGAGGGTCGTGGTCTTGCCGCATCCCGACGGACCGAGCATCGAGAAGAACCCACCGCTCGGGATCTCGAGGGTGACGTCATTCACGGCGACGACATCGCCGAACGCCTTCGTGCATCTGTCGACGACGAGCTCTCCAGCGCCCTGCGTGCGTGCGGTCATGTCTGGATCCTGTTCAGCTTGGCGAGTCGGTAGGCGGCCAGGGCGAGCACCCCGGACGTGATCAGGAGCAGGAAGTTGAGCGCTGCGCCGGGACCCCAGTTCGCGCCCTGCAGGATCAGGTCGCGCACGCGCTGGCCCAGCATGTACGTGCCCCCGCCCGCGCCGCCGACGATGTCGGAGGTAACGAAGTCCGTGAGCATCGGGATGTACACGAGGATCAGAGCGATGAAGATGCCCGGGGCGGCCAGAGGGATCAGGATGCGCCGGGCCTGTGGCCACCAGCCGGCCCCGAGGTCGGTCGACGCCTCGAACACCGTGGGGTCGATCGCCTTCATCGCCGCGTAGATCGGGATCGTGGTGTACGTGATGTAGGTGGTCGCGAGCGTGAGGATGACGGCGAACCGGCTGTAGATGAGCCAGTCCACGGGCTCGCCCGGGATCAGGTAGTTCGCGATCCCGTTGCGGCCGAGGATCACCTGCCAGGCGTAGATCTTCACGACGGGCGCGAGCTCGTCGGCCAGGACGAGCGCGAGCAACATCCAGAGCTCCCACTTCCGCGCCTTGAACGCCAGGTAGTACGCGAGCGGGATCGCGATCGCGAGCATGACGATCATCGAGGTCGTTGCGATGAACGCGGTGTTGACCGCGATGGTGCGGTTGAGCTCGTTCGTGAGCACGTCGGCGTAATGCCCGAGCGTGTAGCCCCCGGCGGTGCTCGGCGGGAACCTGACGACGCTCATCTGCACCATGATCAGCATCGGCCCGAGGAACAAGATCACGAGCAGCGTGACGGGTGCGAACAAGATCCCGACCGCGCCGCCGTGGCGCCGGAGAGGACGCCCGAACGCGGGACGGACGATGCCGGGGTCGGTGGCAGCCATCAGGTCTTCGCCGCCGCCGTCGCCATCTCGCTGCCCGCCATGGCGTGCACGCTGCCGCCTCTGGCCCGCAGAAGCTGCACCGCGATCACGATCAGCACCACCTGCGCCGCCGAGATCAGCGTGGAGACGGCGTTGACGACGGCGGTGTGGTCGGGGTTGCGGACCGACGAATACACCCAGATCGGGAAGGTCATGTCGAATCCGATCGTGAACAGGCTGATCTCGTAGTTGTTGAACGACCAGGTGAACGCGAAGATCGCCGCCGCGGCGAGGGCAGGACCGATGTGCGGCAAGATGATGTAGCGCAATACCTGAAGCCGCGAGCAGCCGAGGTCGATCGCGGCCTCTTCCTGGGTTCGCTGGAACCGGAACAGCTGCGCCGCGACGATGGCCGTGACCAGCGGGAACGTGCACACGATCTGCGTGACGATGACCGTGCCACGCGACAGTTCGATGTCCAGCCTGGCGTACGCCATCAACGCGGCGATCCCGATAAGGAGCCAGGGCAGCACGAGCGGCGCGGCGACCAGACCGCCGACCGCACCTCGGCCACGGAAGCGGAAGCGGGTCAGCCCGAACGCGGCGAGGGTCCCCAAGACCAGACAGACCGGCGTGACGATGGCGGCGATCACGAAGGAGTTCACGAGCGCCTTCCGCAGGAGCGCGTCGTCGAACACCGCCGTGAACCAGCGGGTCGTGACACCTTCGAACGGGAAGGCGAGGATGTTCGAATCGCTGAACGCGAACGCGACGAGGATCAGCAGGGGCCCGAACAGAACGAGCCCGACGACGCCGAGGAACGCGCGCCAGGCCCACCGCCCGGCGGCACGGCGCCGCCGCAGCGCGTCGGTGCCGGGAGCCGCGAGCGGCGGCAGGCCTCGCTCGGCGGCGATGGCCACTACGACGCCTTGACCTCGGTCCAGGCCGCGCGCCAGGCCTCTGAGTCTTCAGGCGGGCTCGCCGGGATCAGGTTGACGTCGGCGGGGGCGCCGTCAGCTCCGGTGACGAAGCGCATGATCCCCGTGGCGTTGAGCACGTCCTCGGACACCTCGTCGACGATCTTGCTGTTCGACGTGACATAGCTGAAGTTCTCGGCCGCGTAGATCTGCGGGGGAAGGCTCGTGTACCAGTTCAGCAGCGCGTACGCGGCGTCGAGGTTCTCGGCCTCGGGGCTGATCCCGTAGCCGCACGTCCACAGCGGCTGACCCTCCGACGCCTGCGCGAACTGGACGTTCACGCCCTGATCCCGGAGAGACTTCGCGGTGCCGGGATACCCGCTCGCGATCACCACCTCGCCGTTCTTGAACTGTGCCTTGATGTCCGCTTCGCCCTTCCAGAACGTGCGGAACTGACCACGGTTGTCGATGAGGAACTGCTTGACCTGCTCCAGCTGCGCCTCATCCATGCCGATCGGGTCGGTGATGCCCGTCGCGAGGGCGCCGATGTCGATCGCGGTCACGGACAGGTCTTCAATCGAGGCGCGGTCCGCCCACTGCGGGTCGAACAGGTCGAGCCATGAATCCGGCGTCTCGGTGACCACGTCGGCGTCGTACATGATCCCTGCGGTGCCGGCATCGACCGGCACGATGTATGCCTGCCCATCCACCACGACGCCGGGAAGCTCCTTCATCGACGGGAAGAGCTCTTCCCAATGCTCGAGACGCGACAGATCCAGCGGCTGGTACAGACCCCTGGTCACCATCTCAAGGGTTGCCTCGTCGACACAGCTGTTCACGACGTCGGCCTCGAAGCCCGCGAGGAGCTTGGCGATGGCTTCGTCGTTCGACCCGAACGCGGCGGTCTCGAGCTCGATGTCGGGGTACTCCTCGAAGAACGTCTCCATGTAGGTCGGATCGAACCCGTCGCTGTAGGAGAACAACCGCAGGGGGCCCGAGGGGGCTGCGGTCGCGGTCCCGCCCGCCGAGCTCGTGGGTTCGGACGGCGTCGTGTCGGACGAACACGCCGCCGAGAAGATCGCGAAGGTCGCTGCCAAGGCGACCGCACCGAGAGATCGACGACGCATGATCCAGCCCTCCCCTGCCCCAGATCCGGGGCGTCGTGTCCGGATGGCCGTGAAGCTAGGACACCCGATGGTAGATCGTCAACCGTCTACGAAACGACCTCGGAGACCCCCTACCCGCCGCTTTCGACGTAGTCGGCGATCAGGTCGCCCGCGTGGTCGCAGTGTTGCTCGGCGAGCCGAGCAGCTTCGTCGGCGTCTCCGGCTTCGATAGCCTCGAACAACGGCCGGTGCTCCATCGCGATGTCGTCGAGCGAACGGTAGACATGCTCATCGAGCCGGAGCAACGCTCGGAGCGTCGGCACGTACCTGGCGAACACCTCGGCGATCCTGCTGTTGCCGGCCAGGGCGACCATCTCCTGGTGGAACGCCAGGTCTGCCTGGAACACCGCGGCAGCGTCGCCGCTCCGGACGGCGTCGTCGATCGCGCCGAGTCTCGTCCGAAGCCTTCCGAGCACATCGTCGTCTCGCGCTCCCGCCACCATCCGGGCGGCCCGTCCTTCGATCGAGGCCCGGAGCCCGTAGATCTCGCGCACATCGTCCGGCACCATCCGTACCACGAAGGTCCCACGCCGGGGCTCTTCCTGCAGTAGGCCCTCGGCGCGCAGCAGCTTGAAGGCTTCGCGCACCGGCCCGCGGCTGATCCCGAGCTGCTCGGCGATCTTCGCTTCAACGAGGTGCTCGCCCTGGGCGAATCCGCCGGACAGGATCTGTTCCCGAACGCGGTCGGCGGCGTCCTCGGCGAGGGAACGAGGCACCTCCAGTGGAGTGAGTTGCGTCATGCACCCATGGTAGACCGTCAACCGGTGACAACACCACCTGGGGTTGCCATCCATGACGGTAGACTGTCGACCATGTCAGCTGGATCCGTGGACCGGCTCGCGTTCCTCCGCGACGAGGTCGCCAGCCTCGAGGCCGACGGGCTGCTCCTGCGGTCGCGCACCTTGTCCGGCCCGACCGGAGCCCGCGCGACCTTCGACGGTCGCGAGGTGATCAACCTCGCGTCGAACAACTACCTGGGTCTCGCGAACCATCCGCGCCTCAACGAGGCGGCGGCACGGGCTGCCCGCGACCTGGGCGCCGGCTCGGGGGCGGTCCGAACGATCGCGGGGACGATGGACCTGCACGTCGAGTTGGAGGAACGGTTCGCCGCCTTCAAACACGCGGAAGCGGCGCTGATGTTCCAGTCGGGGTTCGCCGCGAACGCCGGCACCGTCGCCGCGATCTTGGGGCCCGAGGACGTGATCGTGTCCGACCGGCTCAACCACGCGTCGATCATCGATGGCGCCCGGTTGTCGAAGGCCAGGATCGAGGTCTACGAGCACGCCGACGCCGCCCATGCCGAGCGTCTGTTGGCCGAGACCGCCGGCGAGGCCCGCCGGCAGCTGCTGATCACCGACGGCGTGTTCTCTATGGACGGCGACATCGCGCCCCTGCCGGACCTGGTCGAGGTCGCCGAGCGGCGGGGCGCGATCATGATGGTCGACGATGCACACGCGAGCGGGGTCCTCGGCGCGGGCGGCGCAGGCACGGTCGACCACTTCGGCCTGCACGGCCGCGTCGACATCCAGGTGGGGACGCTGTCGAAGGCGATCGGCGTGCTCGGCGGGTTCATCGCGGGCCCGGCCCACCTCATCGAGTGGTTGCGACAACGCGGGCGTCCGTACCTGTTCTCGACATCGACGCCGCCCGCGGTGGCGGCGGCATGCCTCGAGGCGCTCGGCGTCATGCGCGACGAGCCCGAGCGGCTCGAGCGCCTGTGGACGAACACCGCACGATCCAAGGAGGGGCTGGCCGGGCTCGGGTTCGACACGGGCGGGTCGGAGACCCCGATCACCCCGGTGATCACCAGCGACGAGTCGACGGCCCAGGCGTTCGCCGCCGCGCTGTTCGACGCCGGGGTGTTCGCCCCGGCGATCGTGTTCCCGACGGTGGCGAAGGGTCGGGCGCGCGTGCGCACCATCGTGACCGCGGACCATACTGACGACGATCTCGACGAGGCCATCGCCATCTTCGGCCGCGTCGGCCGTGAGCTCGGTCTTCGATCCTGAGCGGACCCAGGGGCGGGCCCGCCGCGTCAGGCTTCGCCACGGGCCCGCCGCATCGCCTGGATGATCGCGCCGGTGTCGAAGGACAGCACGAAGAAACCGACCTGCTCCTCGTAGACGACCGGGTCGGCCTGCTCCTTCACTTGGTCCTCGAAGACGTGCAGCACGGGGAGTCCCAACTGGACCCCGGCGAGTGGACCCACGTACGAGGGATCGCCCTCACGGACCGTCTGGGCCGCGACCTCCACCGCGTCCTCGTCGGCTGCGCCCAGCAGCACGACCAGGTCGGCGGAGCCGTGTTCCTCGACGATCCCCTTGATCAGTCCCTGGTTCTCAGGATCCATCGCACCGGAAGCTGTTCAGACGAAGCACTCCGTGCGCACCTCGATGACCTCGGCGCCCGCCGAGCGGGCGACCTCGGCGAGCGCCTCGCCGGGCACGCTGTCGCGCTCGCCGAGGGCGATCACCTTCTTGCCTCGAAGTTCCATGGATCTCGTATTCACCCCCTCAGGTGTTCGGGAACGGGGAGCCCCACCACGGGGGCGCCGTCCAGCAGCCGCTCGATCGCGGCCTCCAGGTCGGTGAACGTGAGCCCGTTGCCGGTCAGGCGTTCGACCTCGCCGCCGTCGCGCATCGTGATGTAGGTGGGCAGACCGGCCACGCGGAGCGAGCGGCACAGCTCGCGGTGCTCGGGCCCTTCGAGCTTCAAGACCTTGACCCGGCCGTCGTAACGGCGCGCCAGATCGTCGATCGCCGGCATCATCGCGATGCACGGCTGGCACTGCGGACCCCACACGTCGAGGAAGACGTGGCCGCTCGTCGCGAGGACGTCGTAGGTCTCGGCGCTGACGTTCATCGTTGGGCCTCCATGGTGATCGAGGCGCCGTCCCACAGCCGCGTCATCCGCCCGAGGAACAGGCTGCCTTTGGCGAGCAACATCGTTCGGTCGAGGTCGCGCGCGCGGAACCGCGCGAGCGCGTGCGGGAGCCAGGGCACGCCCGAGGCGATATGCCCCTGCGTGGGCGAGAAGCCGGGCAAGCCGTGGTCGTGCACGAACGTGGCCATCGCCTCGCGCTCGAGCTCGCCTCGAACGACCCCGAGCCCCGCGAGCATCCGGTAGTTGCGGTCGGGCACGTCGCCGCCGCCGGCGGGCTCGGTGACCTCGGGGTTGTGCAGCTCCGTCGCGTAGACATCGATGTCGGCGATGCCGATACCCATCGCATCCAGCGGTCCACCGACGATGTCCTCCAGCAAGGCCTGCTGCGAGACCGAGCCGGTGCGGTGGCGTCCGATCGCGTCCATGCGCATGACCGGCGCAGACGGATCGTCCTCGGCGCGGCCCACCAAGACGGCCATCCCCGCGAGGGTATCGTCGATGATCGGCCCACCGGTCTCGAGCGCCCCGAGGAACTTCATGCCGAGCTTGGCGAGCGATCCGCCGGCCACGACGGCGACCCGGTCGTGCACGCCGGAGGCGACGAGCGCCCCGGCGACGATCAGCGCGTGGATCGGGCCCGCACAGAACGCCTTCACGTCGGCGCCGCTGGCCTCGGTCAGGTCGCAGGCCTCGGCGACCGCCTTCGCGAGGTTGCCGCCGCCACGCTGGTAGCGGTCGCCGATCGCCTCTTCGCCGCAGGCGATCACATGGGTGATCGACGCGGGATCGACACCGGAGGCGGTCAGCAGGTGGCGGGTCGCGGACGTCGCGCTCACCAGGCACGACAGGTTCTCGAGCAGCACCGAGGCGGTGAGCGACTCGTCCTGGTCGTGGCCAGGCGCGAACGCGCCGATGACTTCTCCGCCTGCGTACAGTGGCAGATCTCCGGGACGAGGCTCCTGTTTCATGCGCACCAGCTCGAACCGGTCGAGCGCGGCGAGCCACTCGTAGAACGTGGCCTCATCGACGATCTGCCCGCTCGGCCCGTCCTCGGGCGCGGGAGGCGCGTCGCGCCACCACGGCCGAGGCAGGTCACGGAGCGCGCGCGGCGAGAGGTTGCCGATGAACACCTGATGCGGCGGGTACGCGACGGCGTCGTCGTAGGTCCTGAGCGACGTGAGCAACCGGGGCAGCAGGTCGGGCTCGCGCGCCGGTTTGGACCCGTGCCGCACGAGGTCGGGCACGTGCTGCAGGGTCAGACTGGCGCCGAGGATCGCGGGGGTGGTCACGTCAGCGTTCGACCTCCCACACCGTCAGCGGCCCGACGTCGGTCTGCAGCATGTCCAGGGCGCGGTCGAGCATCGCGGTGCGAAGTGCGAGCTCGTCCCCAGCCGCGAGCGACGGGTCGCCCGTGGGGTGCGTGATCGAGACACCGCGCATGATCCGGTTGGCGCCCACCATCTGCGCGATGGTCGGGAGCGCCGTGATGAACACGGTCGGGATCCCCATCCGCTCCAACTCCTTCGACAGCGTTGCCCCGCAACGCGTTCCTGTCCCTCAGGTGCCTGTCAGGATCACGGCCTGCACCCCGGCCTCGCGGCATTCCTCGGCGATCTCGCGCCCGAACTTGGCGGCCGTGGCCACCGGCGTGTCGACGCCCGACGTCGTGTAGAACGCGTCGTGCAAGCGACCGAACTTGCCGGCCGCTTCTAACGCGCGCGCGGCGTCGAGCGGCACCAGGCGGTTGGGATCTTCGTTCGCGGCGGTCGTGTCGAAGCCAGCGTGGACCGACTGATACCGGTCGGCGGTGAACGACGCGACCCCATCGATCGGATAACGCAACCACACGTTGGCGCGACGCGTGGGCAAGCGATCGGGATTGCCCTGTGGCACACAGCCGGCCTCCGTGACGAGCGCGATCGTGGCATCCGAGAGGTCCGTCAGCGCGGGCGGCGGCGGTACCCGATCGCCGGAGGGCTCGACCTCGGTCATCGTTTCGCCGGCCAGGCGGGCGAGCGCCAGGTCGATCGCGCGCGCGGCGCCCGGGCGATCGGCCCGCGCGTTCGCGCGGAGCCCCCGCGGCAGGTAGCCCTCCTCCTCGGGCCCCCCCACGGCCTCGGCGGCGGCGAGCCTCTTCGCGAGCCCTGCCACGACGGGCAGCACCGCCCGCATGCCGGCGACATTGGACGTGGTCGGCACGACGTACGCCGCGCCCTCGGCAGCGAGCACCCCGGGCGAGTCGGGCGTCATCGCGGTCACGACCGGCACGCCGCGCCGCGCGGCCTCGCGCGCCAGCACGCCGCACGCGTAGCCGTAGCGACCCGAGCCGAACGCCGGCCCGCAGACGAGCACGTCCGGATCGAGCTCGTCGATCCAGCCGAGGAGGGTCCGCAGCGCTTCGTCCTCGTGCTCACCGAAATGATCGTCGCCACAGGCGAGGGTGACGTCGACGTCGAGACCCTCGGCCGCGAGACCTCGTCCCGGGCCCTGCGGTCCGTCGAGGCGGATCGGTTCGTGGCCGGCCACCTCCTCGCCGCCGAGGCCGGCGAAGAACTGGTTGAGGTAGTGCACGACCGTCATGCCGGCACCGCCTGGAGCCATCCGTCACCGGTCTGCACCGTCGCGCCGAGGTACGCCCACGTCGGGACGGGCTCGCCGGCGCGCGCGGGCCCGTCGCTCCCGATCACGCGGTCGGGCGTCCACGCCTCGACGAGCTCGTCCTCGTTCCCCACGCTCACGATGCTCACGGCCTCGGGGACGTGGTCGGTGAGCCCGCCGTTGGTCTCGGCCACGATCGGCACCGCGGCGATGTCCATACGCTCGAGCGCGCGCACGGTGAGCATCGTGTCGGTGTGGGAGTTGCCCGACGAGAACGTCGTGCAGATCGCAGCGTCGGCTCCGAGAGAACGGGCGAGACGCGCCGACAGCATGGCCGAACGCTGCTTCTCGAACGCCGTGCTGAGGTAGCCGAGCGCCACGATCAGCCCGGCGAAGCGCAGACGCTCGCCGTCGGCGGCGATCAGCTCGTGGACGAGCGCGAGGTCCTGGTACGTCGCCGTCTGGTTGCGGACCGACGGCCAGTCGTACGCCCCGTTGATCAACGCGCCACCGAGCGGTTCGCGGGGATCGATCACGGTGGGAACCAGGCCGCCCATCGGCGCCCCGTAGAAGAACGTGTCGGTCAGCGGACCCTCGGAGGCGACCTGCAGGATGGCCGCGACGCGAGGCAGGTCGTCCGGCGCGGCGCGCAGCGGTCCGAAGGTGGTCACGTCGTCGGGCGCAGCCTCCATGGTTGTCTCGGCGAGGGTGCGCGCGACGCGAAGCGTCGCGCGCCGGATCGCGCGATCTACGTCGGCGACCGGCGCGCCGGTCGCCGGCACCGCCCGCACGACGACGTTGCACGTCGAGCCCCAGGGGCTGAGGGACGCGCCCGGCCCGTCCATGTCCACGACGCAATCCGGGAAGTCGTCGGGCTCGACGTGGCCGGCGGCCTGCCAGTCGCAGACCGACAGGACCGCGACCCCGCGCAGGCGATGCAACCGGCCGTTCCCCGCCGGGCTGAGGGTGCCGAGGGCACCCGGGAACGTGCACACGGGGTCGTCCGCGCGCACGTCGGGCAGCACGGCATCGAGGACGTTCGAGATGCGGACGCGATCGCCGGGACGGACGACCTCGACCGTGGCCTCCGCCAGTGCCGGTTCCCCGGCTCCGACCGCGAGCTGCGGTGGCGACACGATCAGCGTCGTGCCGTCCCGCCCTGTCTGGGTCCCCTCGACGATCTCGTCGATCGCGAACGCCGCGATCACAAGATCAGCGTGGGTGGATGACAAGCTGTTGACAGTCTACGACACGACGTCGCCGCTGGGAAGCCTCGCCGTCTGCTCTGCTGGCGTCTCGCCCCCGTCTTCGGCCGGCAACACGTACGCCCACTCGGAGGACCAGCTCACCCACGCGTTGCCCCCTGCGTCGGGGTCGAGGCGGTCGGCGAGCGGCGTGATCGCCGTGAGGCGCGCGCCTTCGGCGGCCTCGAGGCCGTAGCGCACCACCGCGCCCTGGAAGACCTGCTCGACGACACGGGCCGGGAACGAGCCGGGCCGGCCGGGATCGGCGGCGCTCAACCGCACGTGCTCTGGGCGCAGCATCAGCACGGCCTCGGTGCCGGCGACGCACCCTGCCGCGGCACCCCCGGCCGTCGCGGGGACCCCACCGGGGAGCACGACACGAGCGCTATCGCGGCCGGCGGTCTCGACGCGGCACGGCAGGAAGCTCGCCTGCCCGATGAAGCCGGCCACGAACCGCGTGGCGGGCCGCAGGTAGACCTCTTCGGGTGTGCCGAGGTGCTCGACACGACCGCCGTTCATCACGGCGATCCGATCCGACATCGTGATGGCCTCACCTTGGTCGTGCGTGACATAGACGAAGCTGATCCCCACGTCGCGCTGGATGCGCTTCAACTCGAACTGCATCTCCTCGCGGAGCTTCAGGTCGAGCGCCCCGAGCGGCTCGTCGAGCGCGCGCGCGAGCGCGATCCGCTGCTGCTGCCCGCCGGAGAGCTCGCGCGGGTAGCGGCCGGCGTAGTCCCTCATCCGTACCGTGGCGAGAGCCTCACGCACGGCGTTCTCGACCTCCGCACGCCCCAACCGCTTGCGCTGCGGCCCGAACGCCACGTTCTGCGCCACGGTCATGTGCGGGAACAGCGCGTAGCTCTGGAACACCATGTTCGTATCGCGGCGGTGCGGCGGCAGATCGGCGGAGTCGACCTCGTCGATCAGGATGCGTCCCTCGGTGGGGCGCTCGAACCCTGCGAGCATGCGCAGGGTCGTGGTCTTGCCGCAGCCGCTCGGACCGAGCAAAGAGAAGAACTCGCTCGGCCGGATCTCGAAGTCGATGTGATCGACCGCCACGACATCGCCGAACCGCTTCACCACCCCCTCCAGCCGCATGGCGGGCCCGCCACCCCGCGACTCCGATGCCTCAGACACGTCGTCCTCCTATGCCGTCGCTTGCAGCCGCTTGATCCTGCCGAGCCGGTACCCGGCGAAGGCGATCGCCCCCGACAGCACCAGCAACATGAAGCTCATCGCCGCGCCGACACCGCGGTTGCCCGCCTCCAGGATCTGCTCCTGGATGGCGTTGCCGATCATGTAGCCGCTGGTCCCGCCGACCAGCGACGGCGCGGCGAACTCCGAGTACAAGGGGATGTAGACCAAGATGATCGACACGAAGATCCCCGGCGCCGCGAGCGGAAGGAGGATCTTGCGGAACCTCGTCGCGAACGAGGCCCCCAGATCGTCCGCCGCCTCGAGAAGTGAGGGGTCCACCGCCTTCAACGCCGCGTAGATCGGGATGGTCGTGTACGGCACGTAAGTGGTCGACATGACGATGACAACCGCCAGGCTCGAGAACAACAGCACGTCGATCGGGTGTTCGATGAGCCCGAGCTTCATGAGAAGGAAGTTCACGACTCCTTGCCGACCCAAGATGGTGCGCCAGGCGTACACCCGGATCAACGGGTTGAGCTCTTCGGAGAGCACGAGCAGGAGGAGGAACAGCAACTCCATCTTCGGGCGCAGGCGGAAGGCGAGTAGGTAGGCCATGGGGATCGCGATCGCGAGCATCACCAGCATGGAGATCGTGCAGATCGTGACGGTGGTGAGCATGACCTTCCCGTAGGTGCGATCGGTCAGGATCGACGTGTAGTTGTCGAACGTCCAGCCCTTCGCCTGGCCGAACAGCGACTCCTGGAACGAGAAGTACAGCAGGATGAGCATCGGCCCCACGAACAGCAGCAGGAGCACCGCCGTGGGCAGCGCCGCGTAGAACGGCCCGGCGAGGCTACGGCGGTGAGGCGCAGCAGCTGCGCTGGCTACCACAGCATCGCCATCGGGTCGGCGCTGGCGATCCTGCGCGCGCGACGGTTCCACAGCACCCAGGCGAGCACGATGACCGCCAGTTGGACCGCCGAGACGAGCGTCGAGATCGCGTTGACAATCGGCACGTTCTGCGCATGGCGGAGGGTCGAGAACACCCACGTCGGGAAGGTGAGCTCGAAGCCTCCGGTGAAGAAGCTGATCACGAAATTGTTGAACGAGTAGCTGAAGGCGAGGACCGCCGCGGCGGCGATCGCGGGCGCGAGGTGCGGGAGGATCACGAACCTCAGGACCTCGCCGTTGGTGGCGCCCAGATCGCGCGCCGCCTCTTCCTGGCGCGGATCGAACCGCAGGAGCCGGGCCGAGACGATGGCCGCAACGAGCGGGAACGCGACCACCACGTGCGACAGGCCGATCGTGGTGAACCCTAGCGCTATCTTGAGCCGGCTGAAGAACAGCAACAGCCCGACGGCGATCAGCAGCCACGGCACCACGAGCGGACCTCCCACGAGGATCGCCACGCCGCCGCGGAGCCGGTAGGCGAACCGCGTGAGGGCGAACGCGGCCAGCGTCCCGAGCACCACCGCGACCGGCGTCACGATGGAGGCCAGGATCAGCGAGTTCTTCAGCGACTCCCGAACCAGCTTGTTGTCGAGCGCCTCTCGATACCACTCGAGCGTGAATGCGTGGAACGGCAACGCGATCACGATCTGATCGTTGAAAGAGAAGAGGGCGAGGACCGCTAGTGGCCCGTACAGCAGCAGCATGACCCCGGCCAGGAAGGCGATCCTGGCAACGCGGGCGGGGCGACCAGCCCCACCGATCGGCTCAGAGCGGCGCTCCTCCTCAGTCTTCACCGTCGCGATCTGGTCGGCCACGTCACCTCCGGGCACCCTCCGTACCGAGCCGCCGGCAGGTCGGCAGCGGCGCTGGGGACGGGCGGAAGATAGTAGACAGTCGACCGTGGGTCGAGTCAAGGCAGAGGACGACCGCCACGGTCCGAAGTTCGATGGATCTTCGCCTCCTCACGCCGCGATCCGAGACGACAGGACGGAACGGGACACCTACAGTCTGGCCATCGACGCGGAGACGGACCGACTACGCACATCCCTGGAGGGCGAATCTCCTCGCGTCCGCACGTCGTTGCCCGGTCCGTTGAGTTCCAAGCTCTTGGACCGATTCGACCGCCGGTACATCGGCCGTGCCGACCACGCGGACGTACCCCTCGTCCTTGCCAGGCAACGAGGGTGGCTGCTGGAGGACGTGGACGGCAACACGTTCGCCGACCATGTCTCGGCCTGGGGGTCGACCCCTCTTCGAGGGACGTCGAGAGTGACCGAGGCTGTGATCGAGTGCGAACGCTCGCTCGGCATGCAGAACACCGCCTACACGATCTCGGAGCCGGTCATCGAGCTCGCCGAGCGCATCCTCGAGATCGCGCCGGAGGGCCTTTCGCGGGTCGCCTACTCCTTGTCGGGCACCCTGGCGGTCGAAGGCGGCATCAAGCTTGCTCGAGAGGCCACGGGCCGCCCGATGATCCTCGGGTTCCTCGGTCAGTACCACGGCGAGAGCACCTACCTCACGGCGGGATCGTCGACCGATCTCTCCGAGGTGACTACCCAGCACGCGCAGTTCGCGCCGGGCCTCGTCTTCATCCCCTACCCGAACGCCTACCGGGCCCCGTTCCATCGCGGGGCCGGACCCTTCGATGACACGGCCACGCTCGACTATCTCGAGGACTGGGTGCTGGTTCACCAGGTCGAACCAGGCGAGATCGCCGGCGTACTGATAGAGCCCGTGCTGGGTGAGGGCGGGATCATCGTGCCCTCGCCCGCGTTCTGGGAGCGGTTGCAGGCGATGTGTACGCGATGGGGCTGGAAGCTGATCCTCGACGAGGTCCAGACCGGCCTGGGACGCTGCGGCACGATGTTCGCGGCCGAGCGCTACGGCATCCGCCCGGATCTGCTGCTCCTCGGCAAGGGGTTCAGCGGCGGTGGACAGCCGATCGGCGCGATCTTGGGCACCGAGGAGATCATGGCGAGCAGCACCCTCGCTCTGGGCGGCACCTTCGCGTGGACGCCACCATCTGCGGCGGGCGCCCTCGCCAACATCGACGCGATCCTCGACACCGGCGCGCTCGAGAACGTCATGCTGATGGAACGGACCGCGCTCGAGGTGCTCGGACCGCTCGTGCACCAGGTCGAGCAGGTGGGCGACGTCCGGGCAGCGGGCGCGTACATCGGCATCGAGTTCGTGCAGGACAAGAGCTCGATCCGGCCCGCTCCGGCCTTCCACAGGGCCGTTCACCGTGTCGCCGTACAGCGCGGCGTCCTCGGGCTCACGCAGTGGGGCAAGTGGGTGTACCGGCTGCAGCCACCGCTGGACATGCCGACCGATCTGTTCCGCTGGTCCTGCGAACGGGTTGCAGAGGCCGTGCGCGAGATCGCCTCCCATCCTCCACCGGAGCCGGCCCACCTGATCGACCGGGAGCGCGGATCGTGACGGCCTCAGCGGCCCGGTCCGAGACCGGGCCGCTCCGCTCCATGAGCTACGCGGACTTGAACTCGCGCCAGACCGCGACCCACTCGTCGTAGTTCGAAGGGACGGCGTACGGCACGGCGTTCTCGAAGTTCCCCGGGTCCTCGAGCCCCGCCGTTTCGACGATCTCGGGTGCCACCGCATCCAGCGTGTCTTGGTTGGACACGAGGTAGAAGAAGTTCTCCGCTTGCCAGGCCTGGGTCTGAGGCTGGCTGTAGTGGTTGATCAGGGCGTAGGCGGCATCGACGTTCTCGGCGTTCGCGCCGATCGAGTAGCCGCAGGTCCACGTCAGCTGTCCCTCGGACGCGAGCGAGAACGCCGCCGGCAGCCCGTCGTCCTGAAGGGTCTCTGTCGTGCCCTTGTACCCCGGGATCGCGATGCTGATCTCACCCGATCCGAACAGCTGCGACACGTCGGAGTCCCCCTTGAAGAGCGACCGGATCAGCGGTTTCTTCTCGATCAGGAATCCCTTGACTTGGGCGAGCTGGTCCTCGGTCAGGTTGAGAGGCTCCTCGATGCCAAGGGCCATCGCGGCTACCGCGATCCCCGTCAGAGGATCGTCATCCAGCCCGATCTCCCCCGCGTACTCCTCCGAGAAGGCGGTCGCGTACGAGCTGACCCCTTCCGGTATGGCGTCCTCGTCGTACATGATCCCGCTCGTCCCGCCCACCATCGGCACGAGGTACACCTGCCCGTCCACGGCGACTCCATCCAGCTCGCGGAACGCCGGGAACATCCGCTCCCAGTTCGCGAGCCGCGCGGTGTCGATCGGCTGCAACAGGCCCGAGGCCACCATCCGGCCAGTGTCCTCAACACAGACGTTCACCACGTCCGCCACGAATCCGCTCTGCAGCTTCGTGATCGTCTCGTCGGCGCTCGAGAAAGCCGCCGTCCTGACGTTCACCCCTGGGTTGGCGGACTCGAATGGATCCAACAACGCAGGTTCGAAGGCGTCCTCGTAGGCGAAGAAGGTGAGGTCGCCCGAGAGCGGCGCTGCGCTCGTCTCCGTCCCCTCCGCCGTGGTGCTTCCCCCGGTGCCGCATGCGGCAAGCAGCACCGCCGTCGCCAGGCTCGCTGCGATGGTCCTCCCACGCTTCATGGCGCTTCCCCTTTCTCCGTCGCCGGCACTGCGTCCTCGAGTTGATGGACGTCGCCGATCACCTGGGCCATCACGCGGGCCGCACGCACGATCTCCGCCGCATCGATGTGCTCGTCGGGTCGGTGAGCAGTCCGCAGGTGACCCGGCCCGTAGACCACCACCTGCGAGCCGCTCCGGTCATGGAAGCTATGGGCATCGGTCCACGCCGGCATCCTGGTGGGCCGCGGGGTTCGGCCGATCGCTCGCTCGGATGCACTGCCGAGCGCTCGGACGAGCGGCGCGTCCCACTGCGTCTCCCACCAACCGCCACGATCGATCTCCTCGAACCTCGCTCGGTGCCCGGCGCAGATCCGCGTCAGCTCCTCTGCCACGTCGCCGAGGTCCGGCTGTCCGAAGACGCGGGCCGCGATAAGCATCAGGGCCTCATCGGGTGTTGCGTTCGAACGCTGTTCGGCGAGCAGGTGCAGGATGGCAACCATGTTCCTGCCCGCGATGGGGTGCTCGATCTGGGTGAAGGGGGCCCGGACGAGATCCTGTATGAGACCGGCAGCGCGCAGCAGCGGGTTGTCCGCCTCCTCGATCAGCGATCCGTGCATCGAACGCCCCTCGATCCGGACCCAGGCCTCGACGAAACCTGTCTCCGTTACGGCAACGTCGAGCTCCGTTCCCTCCGAAGCGACGACGAACGGTGGACGCATGGAGTCCGCCATGGCTCGGGAGCCTTTCCCTCCGACCTCCTCGTCGACGCAGAACCCCAGAGCGACCGGCAAGCGCTCGACCGGCATCCCCGCATCGCGAGCCATGAGCAGAGCCAGCAAGATGGCGACAGCGCAACCTTTGTCATCCTGCGCACCGAGACCGTGGACGACGGATCCGTCAACGGTCGCTCGGTGATCGGTCTGCCACGTGGGGACGATCGTGTCGATATGGGCCGTCAACAGGAGCGTCGGCGACGGGTCCCATCCGACGAGCAGGTTCGGACCCGCTCCCGCCACCGGCTGCTCTTCGACCGGCAGATCGAGTTGCCGGCACCGAAGCGCCAGGTGCTTCATCGCTTCGTGCTCGCGATCGGAAACCGAAGGGATCTCGATCAGACGGGCCAGTTCGTCGATGGCGAACCTGAGCGCCTCGTCATCACGCACCGCTCCCTCACGATCGGCGGGCTGATCCCGCCGATCGTGACGCTAGCCACGACCCCCGGTGTGGGCAAGGGAGCGATGCGCCGAAGACCCGCATCGCCGACACCGTCGCATGCCGGATTTCGGCGATCGGCCGCCTCATCTACGTGGTCAGCAGGCTCGTCCAAGCGTAACTGTGCTTCGGCACCTGCAGGATGGTGAAGGTGTCGATCGAGTCCACGCCAGGCGCGGACCGGACCTCCTCGTCGAGGACTCGGAGGAGATGGTCGTTGTCCATGCACACGACCTCGATGAGGAGATCGTAGGCGCCGGTGCACACGGCCACGTAGTCGACCTCGGGGATCTCGACGAGCGCGCCGACCGTACGGCTCACGGGACCGCCTCGCACGCGAACCCCAACCTCCGCGAACACGAGACCGAGCGCCAGCGCGTCGGAGATCCCGACGACCTGGATGACCCCACGCCGCGCCAGGCGAGCATAGCGATGTCGGACCGTCGCTTCGTTCACGCCGAGCTCACGCGCGATCTGGGTGAATGGGCGGCGCCCATCGTGGTTCAGAGCCTCGATGATCCGTTCGTCCGTCTCATCGAGCACGCTCCGAAGGCTCAGCAGCTCGCCCATGGCGCTCCCTCTTCGCCCCTTCCCGCGACTCTTACGCCGACTTGATCTGGCGCACGGCGTCGAGCCACGCGTCGTAGTTGGCCGGGATCTGCGTCGGGATCGCCCGTGTCAGCCACTCGGGATCGGTCATCCGAAGGCTCTCGATCGTCTCCTGCTCGAGGACCGCGAGCGTCTCCTCGTTGGAGGCGAGGTAGTTCCACTGCTCAGCGAAGTACTTCTGGATGTCGGTCGACAGGAAGTGGTTCACCCAGGCGTAGGCGGCATCGGGGTTCTCAGCGTTGGCGGAGATCCCCATGCCGCACATCCAGGTCAGCGTCCCCTCCTCGGCGAAGTTGAAGCCGATCTCGAGACCGTCCTTCGCCAACTGGCCTTCGTAGCCGGGGAACGACGCCGCCGCGTCGATCTCGCCGTTCCGGTACAGGCTCAAGAAGTCGGCGTCACCTTCGTAGAAGGAGCGGAACTGCGACTTGTGGTCGATGAAGTACTGCGTCACCTGATCGAGCTCCTCTTGGGTGAGGTCGTATGGATCCTCCTGCCCCAACGCCAGGGCTCCGATCGCGATCATGTAGTACGGCGTGGAGTCCATCGCGACCCGGCCCGCCAAGGCCGGGTCCTCGAACAGCTGCCTGTACGACGTGACGCCCGCCGGGAAGGTCTCGGGGCTCCACACCACCCCGGCGGGGCCTCCCTGCGCGACCGCCACCCAGGTCTGGCCGTCGAGCTCGCCGCCGGTCTTGAACGCGGGGAACACCGACTCCCACGACTCCAGCCGCGCCGCGTCCAAGGGCAGGAGGACGCCGGAGGCCGTGTAGCGGGGCACCTCTCGGATGCACACCTCCACCACGTCGGTCTGGAAGCCGGACTCGAGCTTGGTGAGCGCTTCGTCGCCGGAGCCGAACGCCGCCGTCTCGAGCTCGACGTTCGGGTACTGCTCGAGGAACGGCTCGGTGACCTCGGGGATGATCGAGTCTTCGAAGGCGAAGACCCGCAACGTCCCGGATGGCTCTGCAGGAGCACCCGAGTCGGTCCCGCCACCGGTCGGGGCGCTGGAGCTGGAGCTTGAACAGGCCGCCGCGACGAGCGCGACGACCGCGATCGCCGCGAGAGTGCGGATGGGCTTGGTGAACACGGGCAACTCTCCTTTCATGTCGTCAGGCGGACTTGAAGTCGCGGAAGGCCTCGAGCCACAGGTCGTAGTTCTCGGGCAGCTGCAGCGCGATCGCCGCCTCGAGCTGTGTGGGGTCGTCGAGGCCAAGCTCCGCTACGAGTGCGGGATCGAGCTCGTCGAGCGTGCGCTGGTCCGAGACCAGATAGGTGTAGGACTCGGCGTAGAACTTCTGCGGGGTCGGCGACACGTAGTAGTTCATCGCCGCGTAGGCCGCATCGACGTTCCGAGTGGTCGAGGACAGACCCACGCCGCAGATCCACGCGAGCGAGCCCTCGGCGGGCACGAACTCGACCGGGAACCCTTCCCGTGTCATCGCGGCCCGGTAGTCGTGGTAGCCGAAGCCGGCCACGATCTCGCCCGACCGGTAGAGGTTCAGGAAGTCCGCGTCGCCCTTGAACAACGCGCGGATCTGCGACTTGTGCGCGATGAGGTAGTCGCGGATCTCGGCGATCTCCTCTTCGGTCAGGTTGAAAGGATCGGTGTGCCCGAGGGCCAGCGCGCCGATCGCGATCACGGTGGCCGCCGAGTCCTCCAACGTCACCTTGCCGGCGAGGGAGGGGTCTTCGAACAGGTCGCGGTAGGAATCGATGCCCTGCGGCACGGCCTCGGGGTTGTAGATCACGCCCGAGGTCCCGCCCACGTTGGGGATCATGTAGACCTGGCCGTCGCTGACCACGCCTGGCTGGTCCTTGAGCGCCGGGAACACGGTCTCCCAGCCTTCGATGCGCGACGTGTCGATCGGCTGCAGCAGTCCGAGGTCGATCATGCGACCGGTCTCCTCGGTGCACACGTTGATCACGTCGGCCTGGAACCCGTTCTGGAGCTTCGTCACGGCCTCGTCGTTGCTGCTGAAGACGGCCGTTCGCACCTCGAGGTCGGGGTAGGCCGCGAAGAAGGGGTCGATCACCTCGGGGACGAAGTTGTCCTCGTAGCCGAACAGGGTGACGGTGCCCTGGACGGGGCCGGGGGAGCCCCCTCCTGAAGCCGGCGCCGAGGTCGGATCGGACGAACACGCCGCGCCGACCACGATCAGCACGCTCAGGATGGCCACCACACGACGAGCGGACATGGATCCCTCCCCCTAGATCCTTTCCTCTCGGGACGCTATGCCCGGGGCTCAGATCTTGTCAACGGTCGACAGTCAGCGCACCCCCGACTCATCGACCCGGGATGGGAGGCGCGTCGGCCGCGTCGTACCAGTCCCCCCCGCCCAGCTCGCCGCCGTCGACGATCAGCGTCTGTCCGCTGATCCATGCAGCGTCCTCCGACGCCAGGAACAGCACGGCCATGGCCTGATCGCGAGGCACCCCGGCGCGACGGAGGGGGATCTTGCGGAGGTACTCACGCTGCAACCGCGCCTCGTCGGGATCGTTCGCGATCTCAGCCTCTTCCTCGGGGGTCACGGTTTGTCCCGGCGCGACGCAGTTCGCCCGGACCCCGAGGTGGCCCCATTCATGCGCGGCAGCCTTGGTGAGGGCGACCAGCGCCGCCTTCGAGGCGTTGTAGGGCGCCTCGGGCGATTCGTTCTTGAAGGCGTTCGCCGACGCGATGTTCACGATCGCACCGCCGCCGTGCTCCGCGAAGTGCGGGACGATCGCCTGCATCGTGGCCATCGGCGCGCGTGCGTTGACCGCGAACGTCAGGTCGAAGGTCCCCTGCGTGACGTCGACGAGCGGACCGCCGGGCATCACCCCGGCGCAGTTGACCAGCACGTGCACGCGGCCGAACGCTCCCAACGCCGCGGGCACGACGCCGCGAGCGGCATCGAAATCGGAGAGGTCGACCACGTGCGCACGCACGCGTTCGGGCGCAAGCGCGACCGTGCCTCCCAGCCCGTCGGCACGAACGTCGGCGGCGAGGACCTGCGCGCCTTCGTCCAGGAAGGCCTGTACGATGCCGCGGCCGATCCCTTGCGCCGCACCGGTCACGATCACGTTCTTCCCATCGAACCGCATCAGGGCACCTCCGGGTAGTGAAGTGGTTGTCCTCGGACACCGAGATCGGCCGAGAGGAGGTGGCGTCCCCCGACGTTGGCCACGACCACTCGGCCGAGGTCCGCGCCCACGAACGCGAGGTTGGTGGGGGCGTCCATGATGCTCGCCAGGTGATCGTCGATCCGGAGCACCTCATCGCCCTCCGGGGATAGCCGAACGAGGCCGTCAGGCCGGTACAGCGTGGCCCACACGAAACCGTCCTCGTCGAGCGCCAGACCGTCAGCGTCGGTGTCCGGAAGCGCCGCGAAGGTCGTCGCCGGCCCGGCGGACCCGTCGGGGAGGATCGGGATGCGGGCGACCCGCTCGGCCTTCGCCTCGATCACGAGCACCGCGGACGCGTCGGGCAGGACGACCATCCCGTTCGGGTAGGCGGTGAGCTCCTCGGTCCAGACCTCGGTCCGGCCGCCGGGCGCGATCCGCACGATCTCGGTCCGCTCCTCGCCGGAGCACGTCACGTACAGGGACCCGTCGGGCCCGAAGGCCGCGACGTTGGGCTCGGCCATCTCGGCGCCGTCGACGCCCCGCGCGTAGGTCTCGATCGTGCCGGTCGACGGATCGAGGCGGGCGATCTCGCCCTTGCCGGCGTCGCACGCATAGACCCGCCCCGATCCGTCCACGGTGACGCCCAGCATCGAGCCCCCGGTGGCGCCGACGAGCTCAACGTCGCCGTCCAGCGACACGCGATAGAGCTCGCCGCCTTCTCCGCCGGCCCAGACGTGCCCGTCGAAAGGGTTCCAGGTGACGCCTTCGGGGTGATCGAGCCCGTCGGCGAACTCCGCGAAACGGTCGAGCATCAACGTCGTCCTTTCCGGGCGTCTCGGAGGATGACGGCCGCGGCGTTGCGGCCATTGGCCCCGGTCACACCACCGCCGGGATGGGTGCCGGCGCCGCAGAGGTAGAGCCCCGGCACCGGCGTGCGGTAGTCGGCGTACCCACGGACGGGCCGCAGGAAGTACAGCTGATCGGGCGACATGTCGCCGTGCAGGTGGTGCCCGCCGGTGAGGGCGAGCCTGCGCTCGAGGTCGAGTGGCGAGAGCACCTCGCTGTGCAGGACCGCGCCGGGCAGGTCGGGGAACACCTCGCCGAGCTGGGCGATCACCCGGTCCGCGACCACCTCGCGCAGCTCGTCCCACGTCGTACCGCGAAGGTCATAGGGCTGCGAGCGAGCGCCGACGGTGACCACGTGTCGCCCCTCGGGCGCGAGCGACGGGTCGTGGACCGACGGGAAGCAGACTTCGAGGTGCGGACGCTCCGCCGGCGTGCCGGCGCGGGCCATCGCCTGATCGGCATCCATCTCACCCAGGGTTTTCGTGACCTGGATGAGCCCGCGGTGGTACGGCTGTACCTCGGTGCTGCGGTCACCACGCAGGCGTGGCAGCTCGGCAACGGCCAGGTTGATCTTGAGGCTCGCGCCGCGGATCTTGTAGGCACCGAGGGAGGCCACGAACGACTCGGGGAGGTGCTCGGCGTCCACGAGCCCGAACGTGCGCCGCGGGTCAGCGTTGGACACCACCCGGGCGGCCGCGATCTCCTGGCCGTCGGCGAGCACCACCCCGTTGGCTCGGCCGCGCTGGATGCGGACGCGCGCGACAGAGGCGCCGGTGCGGATCACAGCACCGGCCTCGCCTGCCGCCTCGGCCATCAGACGAGTCACCTCGCCCATGCCGCCATCGACGAATCCCCAGCCGATACCGCCGCCCGACCCGCCTGACGCGGCCTCGTGCAGCAAACCGTACGCGGTACCCGGCGTCGACGGTCCGGCGAGCGTGTTGCTGATCGATTCCCACCCGAGCGCCGCCTTGAGCTCCTCGCTCCGGAAATGCTCGTCGAGGTACTGCCGCGCCGACGTCGAGAACAGGAACGCGGCGTCGGCTAGTTCCCCCCGATGCCGCCAGGCCATGCCGGCGAGGTGGAGGAGCTCGCGGAGGTCCCTCGGACGGCGGACGCGGGGATCGAACGGCGCGCGGTCGATGAGAGGCAGCAGCATCTGCGCGACCTGCTGGAGCCGCCGCTCGTAGGCGGGGAACGCACGGGCGTCTCGGGGGTCGAGCCGTTCGATCTCGTCGACCGCGGCGTGTGTGTCGGCGTGCAGCGTGAACGACGACCCGTCAGGGAACACGTTGAGCGAGGGGCCGCCCGGCACCACACGGAGCCCACGTTCGGCCAGACGCATGTCCCTCCAGACGGCGGGACGCAGCATCGACAAGACGTAGGCGCCGGGCGAAGCCCGGGATCCCGGCGCGAACTCCTCGGTGACGCAGGCGCCCCCGACGACGTCGCGCCGTTCGAGCACGACGGTCTTCAGACCGGCGCGCGCCAGGTAGAACGCCGTGACGAGGCCGTTGTGCCCGGCCCCGACGACCACCGCGTCCGCGGTCACGAGAGCCACCCCTTCGCGTCGGTCAGCAGCCGTTCGACGACGCGTGCCGCCGTGACTACCTGGTGCAGATCGATCGCCTCGTCGGCGTCGTGCGCAAGCTCGAAGTCGCCCGGTCCCCACACGACCGCCTGAGCACCCGCGAGGTCGACGAAGTTGTGTGCGTCCGTCCACGCCGGGACCCCGATCTCCTCGGCGCGAGACCCGCACACCACCTCGACCGCATCCTGCAGCGCGTGGACGAGCGGGCCGCCCGGGTCGGTCTCGAACGGCTCGACGCTCGGCTCCACGAGCTCGACCTCGGCGTCATGGTCGGCGGCGATCTGCCGCATCCTCGCTTCGATCTCGGTCGCCGAGGGGCCGCCGGGGACCACCCGGACCTCGATCCGAGTGGAGGCGCGGCCGGGGATCACGTGGAGGTCACCGCCTCCCTCGATCTGCAGGGCGCCGGGGACGTTGCGGCCGAGCAGCGGGTGGGTGACCTGCGCGAACGGCTCCTCGTGCACGGCCACGATCATCCGTGCCATCTTCTCGATGGCGTTGTCGCCGAGCTCGGGGAACGAGCCGTGCACCGAACGGCCGAGCACGCGGTATCGGGCGTCGACGAACCCGGCCTCGGCGACACCGATCCGGAGCCGCGACGGCTCGCCCGCGACGACGAACTCGGGGCGCAAGGCCGTCGCCATCGCGATCGACCCGAGACCGGTGAGCTCCTCATCGGTACACACACCGAGCGCGACGGGCAGGTCCTCGAGCGAGATCCCCTGCTCCCGTGCAAGCACCATGCCGAGCGCGGATGCCACGATCGAGCCCTTGTCGTCGCCCGCGCCGACCCCGCGCACCCGGTCGCCCTCGCGCGCCGCCGTCCACTCCCACTCGGGCACGATCGTGTCGATGTGCGCGGTCAGCAGGAGCCGCGGCTCGGCCGCCCATCCGATCACCAGGTCGTCGGCAGCGCTCCCGACGGGGAGGCGACGCGCCGGCAGCCCCCAGGCCGCGCAGCGCTCCTCGAGATGGTGGACGGCCGCGTGCTCGTGCCCACTGGTCGACCCGATGCCGACGAGCGCCAGCAGTTCGTCGCCCGCCCAGGCGAGAGCCTCGTCGTCGCGCATCAGCGGGCGTCGCGCTCCGCCTCGTCGATGGCCTCGCCCACGATCGCGTACGCGCGACGAAGGGCGTCAGGCGCGAGCACGAGTGACGGTTGGATGTTCAGCGAGGTCGTCGACGAGTCCGCCAGCACCCCTCGCCCTGCCATCGCCCACGCGACCGCCTCCTGAAGATCCAGATCGCGCTCTTCGGTCACGCGGTCCTTGACGAACTCGATCGCCTGGAAGCCGCCGATCGCGCGCACGTCGCCGATCGACGTGTGACGCGCCATCAGCCCCCCGAGCGCCTCGGCGCCGATCGCTTCGAGCGCCGCCACGTTGCCGAGGATGTCCTCTTCCTCGAAGATCGCGAGCGTCTCGAGCGCGGCCGCGCAGGAGGCCGGGAACCACGACCAGGTCGACCCCGTCGAGAGGTCATCGAAGCCCATGGCTCGATCGGTGCCGAGCACGGCGCCGATCGGCATCACGCCGCCGCCCATCGCTTTGCCGAGCGCCATCAGGTCGGGTCGCACCCCGCTCCGCTCGATCGCGAACATCGCACCGCTCCGGCCGTAGCCGGACTTCACCTCGTCGACACCCAGCAGCCAGCCGTGCTCATCGCAGAGCTCGCGGAGCGCAGGCCAGAACGCGACCGGGGGCGCCACGCACCCGCCGGAGCCGAGCACGGGCTCGATCACCACGCCCGCCACCTCACTCGCGTCGATCGCGTGGAACAACACGTGGTCGCGCAGGTAGTCGATCGTGCCGTCGCCGGTCCCGCCCGAGCGCGGCTCGAACGGGGTCCTGTACGGGTTGGGGTATGGCACGTGGGCGAACCCGGGCATCAGCGCTCGGTACCCCGTCGACAGGTCGCTCGTCTCGGCGCTGAGCGCCCCCGCGGTCCCTGCCTCGCCGTGGTAACCGCCCATGAAGCCGATCACGATCGGGCGGCCGGTCGCGCGACGCATGAAGCGCACCATGGTCTCGACAGCTTCGGTCCCGTTCAGCGCGATGTCGACGCGCGCCAACCCCTCGGGCGCCACCGCCAGCAGCTTCTCGGACAGTGGCAGCATGTGCTCGTGCGCGTAGAAGTGCGCGTCCTCGAGGCCGAAGCGGCGGTGGGCCTCGAGCGCCGCCTCCATGATCCGCTCGTGACCGGCGCCGAGCGGGACGGACGCCATCGCCGAGAGCAGGTCGAGGAACACGTTGCCGTCGATGTCCTCGACCGTTGACCCGTGCTTGCGGGTGATGACGAACGGTCCGAGCTCGTGGACCAGCCCCGCGTAGAGCACGTCATCGAGGCGCGCGAGGACCTCCCGGCTCTTCGGGCCGGGCAGGTCCGTCCGCACGTTCGGAACGACGTCGTGCGTCACAGGTGGTCGCACGGTGCTCGTCGTCACATCCCCAGGCTGTCCCAGTCGCCGGTGATCGCGCACGTGACCCCCGGCACCTGGATGTTGACGAACAGCCACTTCCCGTCGGGGCTGAACCGCGGGCCCGCCATCTCACCGGCGCCGACCCCGTCGTCGATGTGGAAGTCGTCGTCGGGCACCGTCGGGTCGTAGAGCTTGCCGGACGCGTCGATGATGTGCTTGCGCAGCAGCACGAGGTTCTCGGCCAGGGCGAAGATCGTCCCGTCGGGGAGCAGGACCCGCAGGAAGTTCCGCTCGTCGTCGCCGTCCTCCGCGATCACGATCGCCCCACCGGGGCTGGTGCACAGGTTGTCCGGGAAGTCGAGCTGTCCCTTGCCGGTGGACTGGTACAGCAGGACCAGCTCGCCCTCCTCCCCGACCCTCCCTCGCTTGGACGTCGGCGTGTACTGCCAGATCTGCCCTCGGCCGTTGTCGCCGCCGTCGCCGCAGCTGAACACGACGGAGTCGCCGCGCCACGTGCACCCCTCCCCCGAGAGGAACTGCGCGGCCCCCCTGGCCTTCGCCTGCTTGAGCACCGCGCGGGCGTCACGCTCGGCGTCGTCCGGGTCCGGGTCGTCGATGTCGACCCAGCTCACCGGCAAGACGGCGCCGACCGTCTCGCCTTGGATGGTGTTGTACAGGGGATGACCCTTCACCTTCAGCGCCTGCAGGACCCCGCCCTTGAGGAGGTTGCCCGGGGCGTCCGGGACGTAGCGGTAGAAGCCGTCGGGGTTCCAGTCCTCGGTCATGAACACGACCGACGTCTCGGGATCGACCGCCGCCGCTTCGTGCACGAACCGTCCGGCAGCCTTGATCGGTCTGCCGACGTCGGAGCCGTCGCCCATCGGGTCGACCTCGAACAGGTAGCCGTGCGGCTTGCCCCAGCCCCTGTGGGTGCCGACCGTCGTCTCCTCGCACGAGAGCCACGTGCCCCACGGGGTCTCGGCACCCGCGCAGTTGGTGTCGGTGCCGTTCAGGCTGATGTAGTGCTCGACGAGGTTCGCGTCGCCGTCGACCACGAGCGTCACCGTGCCGCCGGGTGCCAGCCGGTCGTATGCCGTCCACGGACGGCCGATCACCGTGCCGGGCCCGATGTCGTTCCCGCTGCCCAGCTCGTGGTTGCGCACGATCCGGTAGCCGCCGCCGGGGTTGGTGTAGACGCCCATCCCGTCGTGGATCGGCGGGCACGGGAACCCGTCGCTCAGCGCCGAGCCGAACGGCGACAGCGTCTTGTAGGAGAACCCCGGTGGGAGCGCCAGCTCGGGCCCGGCGGGGCTCAGGCCCTGCGCGCCTGCGAGCGCCGCGGCGAAACGCGGGCGCGCGGCCGCGGCCTGCGTGAGACCGCCCGTCGCCCCGAGCACGGCCGCTGCCGCGCCCATCTTGAGAAGCTCACGCCGCTGGATCGCTCGACGTCCCATCGACCTTCCCCCTCCTGGCTCGGCGCATCCGTGTGCGCGCATCACGCAGCACCTCACGAGAGGCGTTGCGTCCGTTCGCCCCCGTGACACCGCCACCCGGATGGGTGCCGGCGCCGCAGAGGTACAGCCCTCGGATCGGCGTCCGATAGTCCGCCCAGCCTCGGACCGGACGCAGGAACAACAGCTGGTCGGGCGACATGTCGCCGTGCAGCGCATGGCCACCCGTGAGCCCCATCACTCGCTCCATATCGAGCGGCGTCAGGACCTGACGATGCTCGATCAGGTCGGGGAGCTTGGGGAAGTACTCCGCGATCTGCGCGATCGCGCGGTCCGCGCGGTCATCGCGGATGGTGTCCCAGTCGGTGTCTCGCAACGCGTACGGCTGCGAGTTCACGTCGATCGTGACGACGTGCTTGCCCTCGGGTGCGAGCGAAGGATCGTGCACCGTCGGGAAGCACAGCTCGACGTGCGAGGGATCCGCCGGGATCCCCTGCATCGCCTGGGCCTGCTGGCGGTCCATATCGGGGATGAACGGGTTGAGCTCCATGATCCCACGGTGGTACGGCTGGACGCCCCCTTCGGGGAGCCCACGAACCTGTGGCAGCTCCGAGACCGCGAGGTTGATCTTGATGCTCGTACCGATGCAGCGGTAGGCCTCGATCTTCGCCAGGAAGTCCTCGGGTAGGTCACCGCGGTCGCACAGACGCAGGAACGTCCGCTTCGGGTCGGCGTTGGACAGCACGCGCGGGGCCTGCAGGACCTCTCCGTTCGCGAGCTCGACGCCGACCGCCACGCCGCCGCGAGTGAGGATGCGCTCGACCTCGGTGTCGCACCGGATCTCGGCACCCGCCTCGCGCGCGGCCTCCGCCATGCTCGCCGTGAGCCGACCCATCCCGCCGCGGACGAAGCCCCACCGACGGACACCGCCGCCGGTCTCCTCGCTCGCGTGGTCGTGCAGCAGGACGTAGGCGGTCCCGGGGGTCGACGGACCCGCCAGGCTGTCGTTGATGGCGTGCCACCCGATCGCCGCCTTCACGTGATCGTCCTCGAACCGTTCGTCGAGGAACCGCGCCGCCGAGGTGGAGAACAGGAACGCCAGGTCGGCCAACCGCCGCCGATGACGCAGCCCGATCCGTCCCCAGCGGGCGAGCTCGCGGAGGTCGGAGGGCTTGCGCAGGCGCGGGTCGGGCGCGGTCCAGTTGAACGCCGGCGTGACGGCACCCGCCATCTCGGCCAGGTCGTCCTCGAAACGAGGCAACGCGAGGGCATCTTTCGGGGAGAACCGCTTCGTCTCCTCGATGTTCGCCGCCATGTCGTCACCGAGGTGGAACGCGGCGCCGTCGGGGTTGAGGTTCAGCGTCGGGCCTGCGGGGTCGACGACGATCCCTCGCTGCACGAGACGCATGTCCCACCAGATGGCCTCGCGGAGCATCGAGAGCACGTAGGCGCCGGTCGAGGCCCGGAACCCGGGAGCGAACTCCTCCGTGTTGCAGGCGCCGCCGACGAACGGGCGTCGCTCGAGGATGAGCGGCTTCAGCCCGGCCTTCGCGAGGTAGAAGCCGGCGACGAGCCCGTTGTGGCCGCCACCGATGATGATCGCGTCGTAGGTCACGACGAGCGCTTCACGCTCCCCTCCCCGATCGCCGTGCCGGCCAGTTCTCCCGGCCGTTCGCGCGGATTGTCTACAGTCGACACTTCGGGTGTCAAGTCGCGCGCTCCCACGGGTGAACGTTCGCCGGTCGTTCGTGTCGCCTACGAGACGAAGGCCGCGACCCGGGCGACGAGGTCGGCCTCGGAGCCGAGCATCACGAGCTCGGCGTCCGGGAGCGAGGCCGCGAGGTCCCCACTGCGCGCGTGGCGCCGATCTCGTCGGCGACCGAAGCCAGATCCGCCGCGTGGTCGGCGAACCCGTAGTGCCCGGCCTCGCCACGCCCCGAGTGCCCGTGACCCCGGGAGCAGAACCGCGCCTTGGTGCCAGGTACGAACGGCGTGAACGCGGCGAGCTTCATGGCGGAGCTCGTGAGGCCGTGCGCGAGCACCGTGACGGGGTCGCCCGAGCCGTCGACCTCGACGTGCAGCCGCACACCGTCGCGTGCGTAGAGGTCCACCGGCTACTCCAGCGCCGACGTCAGCTCTTCGGCCTCTTCGCCGATCAGGTCGTCCTGGGGTGCGAGCTCGCCGCGGATCCGGCGCGCCCACGACGCGATCAGCGCCGTCAGCACCAGGAACACCGCGCCCGAGACCAACAGGATCGCCCGCGTTCGGGCGCCGCTGCCCTCGACCCAGACGAGGTACAGGATGAACGCCGGGATGATGAAGCCGAGGTTGTAGGCGATGTCGAACAGGGCGAACGCGCGGCCGCGGAAGTCGTCGGGCATGGCCTGCTGCACGACCGTGTCGGCCGAGACCTTCCCCAGGAAGAAGCCGAAGAACCCGGCGAACAGCATGATCGCGAAGCCGGTGATGGACAGCAGCACGCCGCCGACCAGCGTGCCGGCACCCATCACGACCATCGCCGAGATCATCAGCCGCGCGGGCGCGACGCGGTCCTTCAGCTTCTGCGCGACCACGATCCCGAGCGCGGCGCCGAGCAGACCCCCGGTGCCCGAGATCACGAGCGACAAGCTCTCGGCGTCGCCGCTCTCGGCGAGGTACTTCGCGTACAGGCCGAACGTGAACGCGTTGAAGCCCCAGAACTGGTAGCGCAGCATCTGGAACGAGGCGAGCCCCATCTTGGCGGCCGCGCGGCCCCACACCTCGCGCAATCCCTGGCCGACGCTCCGGAAGACGTGCGAGATCTCGCGACCGAGCGAGGTCGCGTGGGCCGTGATCTCGGTGTGGCGGAGCCGCTGCGCGACGATCCCGGCGATGACGAACACGGCGGCGCCGATCAACGTCGGGATGAACGGAGGCAGCAGACCGGCGGCGACGCCGCCCACCGCGATCCCCACCAGCTGGAAGAAGCCGCCGCCGGCCTGCGACACCGAGTTGCCCTGCAGCAGGTCCTTGCCCGACAGCACGTCGGGTACGGCGGCCGACTTCACCGCGAGCACGACACGGGCGCACGTCTGGACGCCGATCAGGGCGAGGATCAGACCCGCGGTCGACAGCGTCTTCCCCTCGGTCGTCTCGGACCCGAGCGGCGCCATCACGGCGATCGCCACCGCGGCGATGGTGCCGGCCGTGATCAACGAGGCGATCCACACGACGCGCCGGCGCGGGAACCGGTCGATGAACACGCCCATGATCGGCGAGACGAACAGGTACGGCACGTACAGGAACAGCACGACGGTCAGCAGGTACTTCGCCGACGGCAGGTTCTGCACGTCGAAGCCCTTCTCGCCGCCGAACGCGAGCGATTTCGCGATCGCGCCCTGCACGATGCCCTGCCCCATCTGGGCCAGGAACTGCACACCCATCAGGACCGCGAAGTCCACGTTCGAGAACTGCGAGAAGAGCTTGTCGAAGAAACCGGCGAAGCCGCGGAAAGGCTTGAGGATCGTGTCGCCGGCGAACCCGAGGAGCGCGCCGATGCCGACGGAGACGCCGGCGATCACCCAGCCCTTGCCCGTGGTGAGCGGACCACGCCACACCGACAACACGGCGATCCCCGACAGCAGCGTCAGGACCACCGACATGCCGGGGACGATCGCTGCGCGCGACACGCCCGAGTCGGCGCCGAAGAACCGCATCGACAGCAGCCCGGGGAGGATGGCGAGGACGAACAGGCCCGCGAGCACCGCGAGCGTGTGCAGCGGGTTCGCAGCAGCCGACGGGTGGTCCGCGAACCGCGCTGCCTCCTCGGTAGCTCGCGCGTTCGCGCTCGCGACGACGTCGGCCGGCGGCTCCCACAGCCCGTCGCCCGTGAGCACGTAGACGTCGGGACCGACCTCGACGGCTTTCCCCTCGGCGAGCGCCGCCTCGAGGTTCGCGGCCTGCGCCTCGGTGCGCTCGTTCACGTCGGGGGTCGCGGGGTCGTCGTCGGGACAAGCGCCGGCGTTGCACAGACCGCCGTAGTACTGGCCGATGAGGAACACGACCGGGTCCTCGGGGTACTCCTCGAGACGACGGCCGAACTCGTCGAAGTGCTCGGTCGAGGCGCGGTTGTAGCCGTCGCTCGCGCCGACGGTCTGCTCGCCGGCAAGGAGGTTCCCGACCGTGCCCAGGTACGTCACGCTCTGGCGCGCCCGGTCGCCCGGCAGACCGGTGCGGAACACGTTCGTGTAGGTCTTCGCCCATCCGTAGGCGGTGTTCGCCTGCGTCTCGGGGTCGTCGACGTCGTTGTAGTTCATGACCAGGACGTTGGGCCGCTCGCCGGCTGCCTGGATGACCTCGTTGACCGCGACGAGCGACGCGCGGACCTTCTGGTTCGCCCATTGGGTCTTCTCGCTCACCCAGTTCGAGGGCCGCAATCCGAACAGGAACATCCATCCCAGCGACCCGACGATGGCCACGACCGCGAGGACGGCCACGACGGGGACGAGCCCACCTTCGAGGATCGGCCGGATCATCGCGAGCACGCCCAGCGCGACGAACGCCCACGCGGCGTACGTCTCGAATCCGCCCTGCAGGTCGCCGACCGCGATCCAGGCGAGCGACCACACGATCAGCAGGCCGCCAGCGATGGCGGCCGGGGCGAGCTTCAGCGAGTCCTTCCGCCAGAACCACATGATCACGGCGAACCCGCCGAGGCCAACCAGCGCCATCGGCGCCGCGGACGCGTTCATGAACCGGTAGTACGGGACGATCCCGGGGTCGACGCCCGCCACGTCGAAGTCCGCGCCGGTGAGCACGGTCGCGATCCCGATGAACGGGAACATCCACCACGCGGCGTGGATGTCGTAGGGGTCGGCGGGCCTGCGCTCGCGCCGAGCGAGAAGGATGGTCGAGATCACGGCGAACACGAGAAGCGGCACGGTGATCTGCGGCTGGAGCGACAGCACCCACTCGCTCAGCCGCTCGACGAAGAACGCCTTCGTGTACGGGGGCGGCAGCGCGGCGTCGTTCAGGTTGCCCACGACCCCCCAGATGCCGAGGACCCAGCACGCGAGACCCGCGATCATGCCGAAGCCGACAGATAGCAGCGCGGGGCCGTCCGACTTGAGGGCCGGCGCCAGGCGGATCCGCGACGTCAGGAAGTGGAACCCGAAGACGCCGAGCATCATCAGGCCGAACAGGACGCAGGTCGTCGGATGCGTGAACGCGGCCGCCGCACCGATGAGGATCAGCGCGATCCGAGCGCCCCAGTGCGTGCGCGCCGCGCCCAGGAACGGGAACGTGAGCGCCAGCAGGAACAGCACCGTGATGTTGTCCAGGTAGCCCACGTACGGCGTCGTCATGAACAACGCGGCCGTGGCCAAGATCGTCATCGGGATGACGAGCCAGTGCTTCCGCGATCGATAGGCGCCCGCGGCGAACGCGAGGCCGGTCAGCACCGGCATGCCGAGCATCAGGAAGGCAGAGAACGAGTACTTGTCGATCCCCGCGACGCGCTGCAACAAGGCCCCGGCGAGCGGCGCGGTGACCCGGTAGCCAGCGGAGAGCAGCGCCGTGCCTTCCTTGCCCACCGCCGGGTCGGCACCGACGAACGGGCCCCACTCGCCCGTGACCTCGCCGGGGTCGCTATCCAGGATCACCTGGGCGCGCCACGTGTACCAGGCGGGGTCCCGGGTAGGCGCCGACAACGACGGGTCCTGGATGAACTGCCACCCGAGCATCAGCAGGACGATCGCCGCGCACGCGATCGCGATCGCCCCGGTGCCGAACCGGGCCCGCGTCGTCGCGGCGTCGGCCATCAGGTGCCCTCCCCGGTTTCCGTCACGCAATCCAGCTGGTCCATGACGCGGCTCGGGAATGCGGTCTCGTAGACGAGGTCGTCCGCCTGCGCGTCGCTGAGTGGGTAGTCCGTCCGCGCGACCTGCGCCGCCGTCAGACCCGCGATGTAGTTCGCCACGTCGTCGGTCGTGAAGCCGTTCTGCTCGAGCTCGTCGAGGTCGGCCCACAGCTGCGTCGGGCGGATCTGCTGGAACGCCGCCACGCCGTCGTCATCGCTATCGAACCGCTCGTTCACGAGCGCCTTCATCTTGGGCGGGTCGATCGGGATGCCACCGCTGACCTCCCAGGGGTACTGGGATCCGTGGTCGGCCGTCAGCACCAAGGCCCACTCGCCTTCGCCAACCTGCTCGTTCAGGAACGTGACGATCTGCTCGAGCGCCTCGTCCTGGTACCGGACGGTGTCTTGCATCTCGGGGCTGCTCATACCGAACGAGTGACCGATCGTGTCGATGGCCTTGTAATTGAGGAACAGCAGGTCGGGAGTGGCGTCGGCGCCGAACCCCTCGCGCTCCACGACCGCTTCGACCAGTTGGCTCTGATAGGGCGTTCGGGCCGGCGTGTCGAACCCGTTGCGGAGCTGCTCGATGGAGTGCGTCCGCCAGTTGCCATCGAGCTGCCCGTCGCGCTGGTCAAGCTCGCGGTTGAACTCGTCGATCGCGGACACCTCGTTCGCGTACAGCGGGAACTTGTAGTACAGGCGCGCCTCGCCGGGCAGGTTCCACTCGACGGCCTCGACGCCGCTCGTCTCGGCGTCGATCGCTTGGCGCACGACCGAGATATCGCGGTCACCGCCGTTCCACATCGCCCCGTGGCTCATCATCATCGTGTGCGACGCGAGCGTCGCGACGGCGCCCACGACGGGGCGGTTGCCGTTCGCGAGGTCGTACAGGTCGGCGAATGTCGGCCAGAGCAAGAGGGACGGGCCGCCATCGCCGGGATGCGGGAGCGCGTCGCCGATCCGCAGGTACTCGTCGACGAACCCCGACGTCGTGGGGAACGCGCCGGTGCCGATGGCCGCGTGGCCGGGTGGCGTGTTCGAGTTCGAGATGCCGACGGTCGCGTGGGGGAACCACGCGCCGTCCTCGATCATGGACCGCAGGAAGGGCCAGTCGTCCGGCCACTCCTGGAGCACGTTGATGCCGCTCGAGTCCCAGACCAGGGTCACGACCAGCTTGGGCATCTTCCGTTCGCCGGCAGGAAGCAGGCCCTCGGTGAGCGCGCGGCCGTCGGGCGCCTGATACGGGAACTTGACGAGCGCGGCAGAGGTGGGCGCGATGTCGGTGAGGGACGCGTCCTTCGGGTAGACGCCCGGCTTCACGAACCCGGGTCCCCACACGAGCAGAGGGACTTCCTGAAGGTGGTCCCAAGGACCAGCGTGCGAGAGACCACCGTCCACGGGGTTGGGGTAGCGTGGCAGGTACTGCACGTCGCCGCTGAAGTCGTCGCGGAACGCGTTGGCCATGCGCTGCAGCCAGCGCTGCGGCAGGTTCTCGCAAAGCTGCTGCGCGAACGCGGTGTCTTCGTCGGCGGCCGCGAGCCCGGCCTGCGGGCCCGCAGTCGCGACCGCGGCGCAACCGGTCGCGACGAGGATGACGGTCAGCAGGAGGGCGGTGGTGCGGCGGGAGGTCGTGCGGCGGACGTCGGTCATCGTATGAGGAGGTCCTTCCGTGGCTCGCGGCGGCGGGCCGGCGGCACCAGCCGGGCGTGAGGTCCGCGAGAGTCTACCGGCCCGCCGCCGGGTCGAACCCGTTGGGTCACGCGAGCCGGGCGCGGCCGCGCGCGACGACGACGAGACCGTCGCGCGTGAGCCCTTCGAGCGCCTCGTCG